>DATGHG010000169.1:0-7719 GCA_035308185.1 Thermoanaerobaculia bacterium
GCGGCACGGCATTACGGCCTGGGCGGCGGCGGCGGGGCGGTGCTGCACACCGGGCTGGCGTTCGATCTGACGGTGACCAGCCTGCTGGGTCCGCTGCTGAGCGGCGGCACGGTGGTGGTGGCGGCGGCGCTGCCGGATGGCACTGGCGGGGTGGCGGGCCTGGCCCAGGCGTTGGCGCGCGGTGTCGGAGTCGGAGTCGGGGGCGTCGGGATGGTCAAGCTGACGCCCTCGCACCTGCCGCTGCTGGAGCTGGAGCTGGCGGAGCGGCTCGGCAGTGGCGGGGAGGGGAGCTGGTCGGGGCTGTGCGAGGTGTTGGTGCTGGGCGGCGAGGCGCTGACCGGGGCGAGCCTGGGGAGGTGGCGGCGGCAGGCGCCGGAGCTGCGGGTGATCAACGAGTACGGGCCGACGGAGGCGGTGGTGGGGTGCTGCGTGTGGGGAGGCCGGGCCGGGGGGTTGGGGGAGGGGAGGGTGGCGATCGGGCGTCCGATCGACGGCGTGCGGCTGTACGTGGTGGACCGCGGGTTGGCGGCGGTGGCGGCGGGGATCGAGGGTGAGCTGGTGGTGGGAGGAGCGGGGCTGGCGCGTGGTTACCTGGGGGATGCGGCGAGGACGGCGGAGCGGTTCGTGCCCGATCCGTTCGGCGCCGCGGCGGGGCAGCGGCTGTACCGGACGGGGGACCGGGTGCGGCGCGACGCGACGGGGGTGCTGTGGTTCGCGGGCCGGCTCGACGAGCAGGTCAAGATCCGCGGCTACCGGGTGGAGCCGGGGGAGGTGGAGGCGGCGCTGGGCCGTCATCCCGGGGTGAGGGAGGCGGCGGTGGTGGCGCGGGAGGACCGTCCCGGCGAGCGGCGGTTGGTGGCCTACGTGGTGGGGACGGCGGGTGCGGTGGGGCCGGCGGGTGCGGTGGCGCCGGCGGCCGAGGAGCTGCGGCGCTTCCTGGGCGAGTGGCTGCCGGCGGCGCTGGTGCCGGCGGTGTACGTGGCGCTGGCGGAGCTGCCGCGGACGGGCAGCGGCAAGGTGGACCGGCGGGCGCTGCTGGCGCTGCCGGAGCCGGAGCGGCGGCCGCGGGCACCGGCGTGGTCGGTGCCGCGGACGGCGGTCGAGGAGCTGCTGGCCGGCATCTGGGAAGAGGTGCTGCGGGTCGAGCGGGTGGGCAGGACGGACAGTTTCTTCGATCTGGGCGGCCACTCGCTGCTGGCGACGCAGGTGCTGTCGCGGGTGCAGGAAGCGCTGGGGGTGGAGCTGGCGATGCATCGGTTGTTCGAGCGGCCGACGGTGGCGGGGCTGGCCGAGGAGGTGGCGGCGGCCAGCCTGGCGGGGCGGGGCGCGGGGGCGCCGCCGCCGCTGGCGGCGCGGTCGTGGCCCGGCGGGGCAGGCGGCAGCGCGCCGCTGTCGTTCGCCCAGGAGCGCCTGTGGCTGCTCGACCGGCTGGATCCCGGGGACCTGAGCTACAACCTGCCGGCGGCGGTGCGCATGGTGGGTCCGCTGGTGGTGGCGCACCTGGAGGCCAGCCTGGGCGAGGTGGTGCGGCGGCATGGGGTGCTGCGCACGCGGTTTGCGGTGGTGGGCGAGCGGCCGGTGCAGGTGGTGGCGCCGCCGGCGGTGGCGGGGGTGGTGGCGGTGACGGCGGGGGTGCTGCCGCGGATCGATCTCGACGGCCTGCCGGCGGCGCGGCGGCAGGGGGAGGCGGAGCGGTGGATGATGGCCTTGACCCGGCGGCCGTTCGACCTGTCGGCGGGCCCGCCGCTGCGCCTGGCGCTGCTGCGCCTGGGGGCCGAGGAGCACGTGGCGCTCCTGGTGCAGCACCACATCATCTCGGACGCGTGGTCGGCGGCGGTGCTGGTGCGCGAGCTCGGCGAGCTGATGGGAGCGTTGTCGCGTGGCGAGCCGGCGCGGCTGCCGGCGCTGCCGGTGCAGTATGCGGATTTCGCGGCGTGGCAGCGCGAGTGGCTGCAGGGGGAGGTGCTGGCGCAAGAGGTCGCGCACTGGCGCCGGGAGCTGGCCGGCGCGCCGGAGGTGCTGGAGCTGTGGTGGGACCGGCCGCGGCCGGCGGGGCGGGGGGAGGGGCAGTGGTGGAGCGGCCGCCAGCCGCTGCGGCTCGAAGAGGGGTTGGTGCGGCAGCTGCGGGCCTTCTGCCGCCGGGAAGGGGTGACGCTGTACATGCTGCTGCTGGCCGCCTGGGCGTCGCTGCTCGGCCGCCACGGCGGCGGCGACGACATCCTGGTGGGCAGCCCGGTGGCCAACCGCAACCGGGTGGAGACGGAGGGCCTGATCGGGTTCTTCGTCAACATGCTGGTGCTGCGGGTGGAGCTTGGGGGCGATCCGAGCGGTAGCGAGCTGGCGGCGCGGGTGCGGGGCCGCGCGCTCGCCGCCTATGCCCACCAGGACCTGCCGTTCGCCCGGCTGGTGGCGGAGCTGCGGCCGCGGCGCAGCTTCGCTCACGGGCCGCTGTACCAGGTGGCGCTGACGGTGCAGAACGCGCCGGAGGCCGTGCTCGCCATCCCCGGGCTCACGCTCGAGGTGATGCCTGCCGCCGGCGCGGCGCCGGCGCCGACCTTCCTGTCGCTCGAAGTGTTCGAGAGCGCGGCGGCGGCGAGCGGCGCGCTGTACTACCGCCGCGATCTGCTCGACCCGCCGAGCGCGGCGCGGCTGGCGTGGCATTGGCAGACGCTGCTGGCGGGCCTCGTCGCCGATCCCGCGGCCCGGCTGGCGCAGCTGCCGCTGCTGAGCGCCGCCGAGTCGGCCCAGCTGCTGGTCGAATGGAACGACACCGCCGCCGCTCCGCCGGCCGGCGAGACCCTGCACGGGTTGTTCGCGGCGCGGCTGGCGCTGGCCCCGGACCAGGTGGCGGCGAGCTGCGAGGACGGTGCGCTGACCCGTGGCGAGCTGGACCGCCGGGCGAACCGTCTCGCTCGTCGCCTGCGCGCCCTGGGGGTCGGGCCGGAGGTGGTGGTGGGGATCTGCCTCGAACGCTCGCCGGCCAGGGTCGCCGCCGCGCTGGCCGTGCTTGCGGCGGGGGGCGCCTGCCTGCCGCTCGACCCGGCGTACCCGGCGGCACGCCTGGCCCTGCTCCTGCGCCTGTCGCGAGCCGCCCTGCTGCTCACCCGCCGCGGCCTGGTCGCGCTGCCGGCCACCGCGGACACGCGCGTGATCTGCCTCGACGTCGAGGATACCGAGGGGGTGGAGATCGCCGGCCGGGATGCCCGCGCCCCGCACCTGCCGGCGCTGGCGGAGAACCTGGCCCTGGTCGCCTACACCTCCGGCTCACGCGGCCTGCCGCAGGAGATCCTGGTCCCCCATCGCGCCCTGGCCGAGGTCTCCCGGTTCGCGGCCGAGGCGCTGGCACGCGGACCGGCGGACCCGGTCGTGCAGCTGCTGCCCTGGGCGGCCGACGGCTTCACCCTGGACCTGCTGCGCGCTCTCGGCTCGCCGCCTGGCGAGCGCCGCTATCCGAACCTGCGGCTCCAGCTCGTGGACCCCGCCCTGCGTCAGGTCCCGATCGGGGTCGCGGGCGAGGTGCTGCTCGGTGGCTGCGGACTGCCGCGCGGCCACCACCGCCGCGCCGACCTGACCGCCGAGGCGCTGCTGCCGGCGCCGTTCGCCACGGCGCCGGGCGAGCGCCTGGTTCGCACCGGGAGGCTTGCCCGTTACCTTGCCGACGGGCGGCTCGAGCACCTCGGGCGCCGCGAAGACCAGGTCAAACCGGTCTTGCCGGACCCGGAACCTCGCTTCGAGGCGCCGCGCACCGAGGTCGAGCAACGACTGGCGGCGATCTGGAGCGAGCTGCTGCGGATCGACCGCGTCGGGGTGCACGACAACTTCTTCGAGCTGGGCGGCGATTCCATCCTCGCGATCCAGATGGTGGCGCGCGCCAACGCCCGCGGTGTGCGGCTGGCGTCGCCGCAGGTCTTCGAGCGCCAGACGATCGCCGCGCTGGCAGCCGCGGCCAACGACGCCGGCATCGCCGGCATCGCCGGCGTCGTTGGCCGCGGGGCCGGCGCCGGCGCCGAGCAGGGCCCGGTCGGCGGCGAGGTGCCGTTGACGCCGATCCAGCACTGGTTTTTCGAGCGCCGCCTCGACAGCCCGCAGCACTTCAACCAGTCCCTGCTGATGGCGGTCGATCCGGCGCTGCCGGTGGCGTCGCTGCCGCGGGCGCTTGCCGCGCTCGGCCGCCACCACGACGCACTGCGCCTGCGCTTCCTGCCGGCGGCGGGCGGCGGCTGGCGCCAGCTGCATGCCGGCGTCGAGGAGCCCGGCATCGCCTGCTGCCGGCTGGACCTGCGGGGCCTGCCCGCCGGCCGCTGCGCGGCGGCCGTGGCCGCGGCCGCCGGCGCCGCGCAGGCCAGCCTCGACCTGGGCCGCGGTCCGCTCGCCAGGGCGCTGCTGTTCGAGGCGGCAGGCGGCCCGCCGCATCTGCTGCTCGTCGCGCATCACCTGGTGATCGACGGGGTGTCCTGGCGCATCCTGGTCGAGGATCTGCAGCGCGCCTGGGAGGGGCTGCCGCTGCCGGCCAAGACCACCTCTTTCAAGGCCTGGGCCGAACGTCTTGCCGAGCATGCGCGCGGCGCCGGGGCGGCGGCGGAGCTGGAGTCCTGGCTGTGCCTGCCCTGGGAGAGCGTGGCGCGATTGACTCCCGACCTGGCGCCTGCCGCGGCGCCTGGCGAGGACCGCGAAGGCGCGGCGGCGACGGTGACCGCCAGCCTCTCGGCAACCGAGACGCGGGACCTGCTCCGCGCGCTCGCCGCGGCGCCCGGCAGCCGCCTCGAGGAGGCCCTGCTCGCCGCGGTTGCCGACGCCTTCGCCGGGCTGGTACGCGGCATCCTGCCGGTGGAATGCGAGGCGCACGGCCGCGAACCGCTCTTCCCCGACCTGGATCTGACGCGCACCGTGGGCTGGTTCACCTCCCTCTATCCGCTGCTGCTCGACCTCGACCGGCCGGGCGGTGCCGTGGCGCAGCTGCAGGCGGTGCGCGAGCGGCTGCGGCCGCTGCCCCATCACGGGCTGGGCTGGGGCGTCCTGCGCTACCTGGGCGACGGCGGGCAGCGCCGCCGGCTGGCGTCGCTCGCGCCGGCGCAGGTGAGCTTCAACTACTTCGGCCAGCTCGACGTGGCGCTGCCCGAGCGCGGGCTGCTGCGCCCGGTGCCGCTGCCGGGCGGCAGCTCGCCCCGTGCGCCGCGCCAGCTGCGCAGCCATCTGCTGGCGATCGATTGCCGGCTGGCGGAGGGTCGCCTGTCGGCCACCTGGACCTACGGCTCCCGCCAGCTCCGCCGGCGGACGATCGCGGCGCTGGCCGGCCGTTTCGCCGCTGCCCTGCGCGCGCTGGCCGCCGGCGGCGGCGAGGCGGCGCCGGAGCGCCGGACCGGCGAGCCGGTGGTGGAGGCCTACCCGCTGTCGCCGGTGCAGCAGGGGATGCTCTTCCATAGCCTCTACCGGCCCGAGGCCGGGGAGTACGTGGTGCAGGTCAGCTGCATGCTGCGCGGCGACCTCGACGCCGTTGCCTTCCGCGGCGCCTGGGATGAGGTCATCGCGCGGCATGCCGGCCTGCGCACCTCCTTCGTCTGGGAGCGGCGGGGAGAGCCGCTGCAGCGGGTCCATCGCGAGGTGACCCTGCCGTGGCAGCAGGCGGACTGGAGCGCGCGGCCGGAGGCGGCGCGCCGGGCGGCGCTCGCCGAGCTCAAGCGGCGCGAGCTCGACCGCGGCTTCGATCTGACGTCGCCGCCGCTGCTGCGCGTGGCGCTGGTCGCCTGGGGCGAGGACGCTCACGCCTTCGTCTGGACCGGCCACCACCTGCTGCTCGACGGCTGGTCGTTCTCCTCTGTCCTGGCCGAGGTCTTCGCGCTCTACGGCGGCAGCCGCCGCGGCAGGCCGGCGATGCTGCCGCCGAGCCGCTCGTTCGGCGAGTACATCGCCTGGTTGCAACGGCAGGACGTCGGCGCGGCCGAGGCTTTCTGGCGCCGCATCCTGGCCGGGGTGAGCGCACCGATGCCGCTCGGCATCGACGCGGCGAGCGGCGGCGAGGAGCGGCAGGCAGGCGCCGGCGCGGCGGCAACGGCCGTCGAGCCGCAGCCGGGCCGGTGCCGCGGCGCTCTCGACGCCGCTGCCACGTCGCGCCTGCAAGGGATCGCCCGGCGGCAGCGGTTGACCATGGCCACGCTGGTGCAGGGCGCCTGGGGGGTGCTGCTTGCCCGCTACGGCGGTGGCGAGGACGTGCTCTTCGGCCTGACGCTGGCCGGGCGTCCGGCGGAGCTGCCGGGCATCGAGTCGATGGTCGGCCTGTTCATCGCCACGCTGCCGCAGCGACTGGCGGTGGCGCCGCAGGCCCGCGTGCTCCCCTGGCTCGAGGAGCTGCAGGCGCGTGCCGCCGAGGTGCTGCGGCATCAGCACGTCTCGCTGGCGCAGATTCAGGGCTGGAGCGAGGTGCCGCGCGGCACGCGCCTGTTCGAGAGCCTCCTGGTGTTCGAGAGCTACCCGGTCGAAGCCGCCCTCGCCGAGCTCGGCAGAGAGCTCGAGGCCGACGAGCTCGAGACCGTGGAGCGGCTCCACTACCCGCTGCAGGCGGTCGTGGTGCCGGGAGCGCAGCTGCGCCTCACGATCGATTTCGATCGCGCGCGCTTTACCGCGCCGGTCATCCGGCGGCTGCTGGCTCACCTGCAGGCGCTGCTGTCGGGGATGGCGGAGCGGCCGGAGGCGCGGCTCGGCGAGCTGGCGCTGCTGAGCGCGGGCGAGCGCCAGCAGCTGGTGGTGGAGTGGAACGAGGGCGGCGAGGCCGCGGGATGGCCGGGGGCCGGGGAGGCGACGGTGCACGGCCGTTTCTCGGCGCAGGCGCGGCGGACGCCGGCGGCCCTGGCGGTGGTGGACGAGGGGAGGCGGGCGAGCTACGGCGAGGTGGAGGCGGAGTCGAATCGCTGGGCGCGGCTGCTGGGCGGGCTGGGGGTGGGGCCGGAGGTGAGGGTGGGCCTGTGCGTGCGGCCGTCGCTGGCGATGGTGGTGGCGGTGCTGGGGGTGCTCAAGGCCGGGGGAGCGTACGTGCCGCTGGATCCGCAGGCGCCGCCGGCGCGGCTGGACGATCAGCTCGCGGATGCGGGGGCGGCGGTGGTGCTGGTGGGCGAGGGTTGCGAGGAGGCGGTGCCGGCGGCGGGCCGGATCGTGGTGCCGCTGGCGGCGGGTTGGGAGAGCGGGGAGAGCGCGGGGCCGGCGCCGGCGGCGGCGTGGGTGGCGGCGTCGAGCCTGGCCTACGTGATCTACACCTCGGGTTCGACGGGCCGTGCGAAGGGGGTGATGGTGCCGCACGGCGGGGTGGTGAGCTACCTGGAGTGGGCGGCACGGCATTACGGCCTGGGCGGCGGCGGCGGGGCGGTGCTGCACACCGGGCTGGCGTTCGATCTGACGGTGACCAGCCTGCTGGGTCCGCTGCTGAGCGGCGGCACGGTGGTGGTGGCGGCGGCGCCGCCGGATGGCACTGGCGGGGTGTCGGGCCTGGCCCGGGCGCTGGTGCGCGGTGTCGGAGTCGGGGGCGTCGGGATGGTCAAGCTGACGCCGTCGCACCTGCCGCTGCTGGAGCTCGAGCTGGCGGAGCGGCTGAGCGGCGGCGGGGAGGGGAGCGAGGGGAGCTGGTCGGGGCTGTGCGAGGTGTTGGTGCTGGGCGGCGAGGCGCTGACCGGGGCGAGCCTGGGGAGGTGGCGGCGGCAGGCGCCGGAGCTGCGGGTGATCAACGAGTAC
>DATGHG010000170.1:0-2808 GCA_035308185.1 Thermoanaerobaculia bacterium
CGGCAGCTTGGGCTCCGGCAGCTCGCCGTCCACCACGTGCAGGTCGGTGCGGCAGACGCCGCAGGCGTGCACCCGCAGCACCACCTGCCCGGGTCCCGCCACCGGATCGGCGATCTCCCGCGGCCGCAGCGGCTCGCCCACTCGCTCCAGCACCATCGCGCGCATGCCGGCAAGTGTACCTCCGGACCCCGACCGACCACGCCGAGAGGCGCGCCGTGCGCCTGCGCATGGGATCGGAGCTTCTCAGGCGACTTGCCTTTACAGCATAATCATGCATCTCGCCGAAGCGACCGCTGGTTATCCATGGCTCTATCTCATAGCCGCATTCACCGCGATTTTCCCTGGTTGACATGCATTTTTACCCGGTGGTATGAAGGGCACCCTGTAACCGTCCTGTTCGCCTGCGAATGGGCCGAGCCGCTGAGGAAGCGGCTCCTCCTGAAGGCTCTGTGTTGGTTCGACGCCGTGTCGCGGTCGAGCCGGCCACCGAGCGGTTGGTTGCCCTTGCGCCCGCCGCGACGCTTTGAGACCGGAGGTCTGGATGGTTGGACGGCTGCTTCGTCTCCTACCTGCGCTGCTCCTCGCCGCCTTCGGCGCTGTTAGACCGGCCACCGCCCAACCCAGACGCCTCCTCCTCGACCCCCTGATCCCGCTGGCCGCCCTCTCCCCCGCCACCTCCTCCCTACCCGCCGCCAGCGGCAGCACCGCCGCCACGACCGCCCAGGCCGCCGCGCTCGCCGACGTCCCCGACCCCTCCGAGCTGTCCGACCCGACCGAGCCGCTGCCGCCGCCCGAGAGCGCACCGTTCGCCGCCGGGCGCGATCCCCGCTTCCCGGGCGCCGCCATGCCGGCGCCCGCCGGGCCGGGATCGCCCGCTTCGGCCGCCCCGGGCGCCCTGGGCGCCCGGGGATTGCCGCTCGACTCCGGCGAGTACGGCGTCGAATACGAGATCTCGGTGCGCGATGCCGATTCCTTCCTGGGCCGGCTCGCGACGCGATTCAAGGGCCTGGTCGAGCAGGCGATGACCTATCTCGGCACGCCGTACCGGCGCGGCGGCACCTCGCGCCGCGGGGTCGACTGCTCGGGTCTGGTGGGCGCCGTCTATGCACAGCAGGGCCTGGAGGTGCCACGCACCGCGGCAGAGCAGTTCGGGGAAGGGGTGCCGGTCGGCGAGACCGACCTGCGGCCTGGCGACCTGGTGTTCTTCCGCGACACCTACAAGCGCGGCATCTCGCACGTCGGCATCTACCTGGGCGACGGCCGCTTCATCCACGCCGCCGGCCACCGCCGGGGGGTGGTGGTGAGCGAGCTCTCTCGCCCCTATTACCACCTCCGCTACGCCGGCGCCCGCCGCCTGGCCGCGGAGCCCGTCACCGCACGCACGGACGGCGACGACCTGGCGGCCCCGGCCGCCGGCTCGACCACCGCCGCGGCGATGATCGCCGGCCCCCGCTAGCTCTACCTAGCTCTACCGCGTCACCAAAGCGTCACCTCGAACTGCCCACGCCACGGGCAGTATCTCGAATTCCTCCCGTTTTCCGTCTTGATCCTTGAGGGGTCCTCCAAGTCCGGGGGCCGCCCAGCGCCAGGGAGGTGCCGCCGATGGAGGATCATTTCCTGACCGCGGTCGACGCGGCCGTTGCCCGGGCCCTGCCCGGAGGATGGCCGCGCCTCCCCCCGGAGCGGCTGCCGGCTCGCGGCGGCGTCCGCGCCCGCCATGCCTTCCGCCTCGCGGGCGGCGCCGGGCCGGCGCCCTACCTCGCCATCGTCGCCCTGCCGCTCCGGGCGAGCACGATCCCCGAGGTGCAATGCGACCTGGTCGAGCTCGTCGACCACGTCCTTGCCCGCGGCGCCGGCCTGCTGCTGCTCGAGGAGGACGGCGACGGCCATCCCGACGATTGGATCCCCGAGCATCTCGACTTCCCGCACCCGCGTTTCCTTGGTCTCCCCTGCCTGCCCGGCGACGAGGCTCGGGAGGCGGGGGTGGCATGCGGCGGCCCGAAGAGCGGCAGGAGCGGCGCGTGCGGGGGGTACCTCGCCGAGCTTGCCGGCGGCCGTTGGGAACCGCTCGCCGAGGTCATCCACGACCTCTGGTCAGGGAACCTTGCTTACCACGGCCCCGGCGAAGGCGTGCAGACCGTCGGCCTCGAGGTCATGAGCGACGAGTGCTGGCGCTGCCACGCCGCGCTCGACCTCGTGACCGGCATCGTCTTTCCCGATCGCGAGGTCGGCGACTGGTCGCTTCCCGATTGGTCCTGGTTCCAGGGACTCCTCACCCTCGCCGCGATGCCGGATGCGCTGGCTCCCGCTCTCGCCGCGGCCGTGGATGCCTGGCGCGCCGCGGGCGACCGCCGGCTCTCCGCCATCCGCTGGCGCTTCAGCCAGACCGCCCGTCGTGCCTATTGGGCGGCCGAGTGCACGGTTTGCGGCGCGCTGCAGGGCGACTTCCCGGTGACGGCAAGGCGGCTCCGCCGGCTGGACGAGCGCACCGCGCGGCGCAATGGCATCCTGAGCTATCGACCGTTGCGGCTCGACATCCCGCGTCAGGCGCTGCAAGAGCTGGCCTGGGGCGTGGAGGCCGGCCCGCATGCCCGCGCGATCGGCTGGCGCCGCGCCGGCGATCCCGGTTGCCAGGGCATGGCGGCCGGGGCGCCCACCGGCGGTCCTATCCAGCGCCTGGGAGAGATCCTCTCGTCATGGCTGGGCCGGTAGGTCCGGCGGCGCCAGCCGCACCTGCCGCAGGCGGGAGTTGAGGCGCACCAGGTCGTGGCCGCGCAGCTCGTCCCAGCGCGCCAGCAGCACCGCGAG
>DATGHG010000171.1:0-7799 GCA_035308185.1 Thermoanaerobaculia bacterium
ACCGACCACAAACAAGTGGGCGCGTTGCCCAGCACCGGGCAATTTGTCGTTCGCGTATCGAGGACCCGACATGGCGGGACGGTATAGAAGCTATCCGCCGCCAAAGGCGGCGCGAGCAGCGCGACCGGGTCGATCGCCGAAGGCGGCGGCCGCATCGCAATCAAGCCCTCCCTTGGGCCAAGACAGCACTAGCTCAAGAGGTGAAGTGCGGCTAAGCAGCGTTTGCGTGACCAAGGAGGCCAGTCTCGCCGCGCCGTCGTCGCCTCCTTGAGTAGGTTGGGATGGGCGGCGCCCTCGTCGTAGCTCTCCCGCGCGTGCATGACGTGGTTTCTCCATGCGTCCTCCTACCTGCCGGGAGCCATCGGCCGGCGCCGCGACACCTGCCGCGGCGGGCCGGGCGGCTCGACCACGGTGAGGCGCCGACCGGCCGGGATCGCGGTGAGCGTCTGCGTCGCGCCGGAAGGCCAGCGCACCACCAGCTTGGCGACGCTGCGGGCCGCGCCCAGGCCGAACGTGGGATCGATCTCGGACTGCGAGAGATAACTGCCGCCCGAATGCACCTGCCAGATCTGGGTCACGCCGCCCGCCGTGGCCTCGACCTGGGCGCCGAGACCGTCGCGGTTGCTGGTTCGCCCCTCGAGGTGGACGCGCAGCCAGTTGCCGTGCGGGCCGCGGTTGGCAAAGATCTTCGCCGGTCCGCCATTGCTCACCACCACGACGTCCGGAGCGCCGTCGCCGTCGAGATCGGCGAAGGCAGCGCCCCGCGCCAGCAGCGGGCGCGCCAGGTCGCCGGCGGCCGCGGCGCTCAGCTCCACCAACTCGCCGTTGCCGCGGTTGTGGAAGAGCCGCTGCGGCAGCGGCGGCCCGAGCCGGGGATCGAGCTGGCCGTTGGCGACGAACAGATCGAGCCAGCCGTCGAGGTCGTAGTCGAAGAAGAACGTCCCCCAGCCGGTGTCGCGCACCGTGTGACGGCCGACCTCCGACTGCGGCGCCACGTCGACGAAGAACAGCTCGCCGCGGTTGCGCCAGAGGCCGACCATCTCGCTGAAGAAGTTGGTCACCACCAGGCTGGGCCGCCCCTCGTGAGTGTAGTCGCCACCGTCGATCCCCATGCCGCCGCGGACCTGGCCGGTGCCGGAGGTGGCGAAGCTGGCGACGGCCGCGACCTCCTCGAAGGTGCCGTTGCCAAGGTTCTGGTAGAGCAGGTTGGGGTGGGTGTCGCAGGCCACCGCCAGGTCCGTCCAACCATCGCCGTTGACGTCCACGGGCACCACCCCGAGCGACTTGGCGTCGGGGTTCCAGAGCCCGGCCGCCCGCGTCTCGTCGGTGAAGGTGAGATCGCCGTGGTTGTGGTAGTAGTGCGAGGCGGCGCCGGGGTAGAGCTGCGGCGTGCAATATTCCTTGACCTTGCCGTCGGCGCTGCAGAAACGGTCGCTCTGCGGCGTCCAGGTGACGTAGCGGGTGGCCAGGATGTCCACGAAGCCGTCGTTGTCGGCGTCGAAGAAGGCCACCGAAGCGCCGAGCCCGTAGTCCTGCGACAGACCGGCCTGGCGGCTGATGTCGACGAAGTGGCCGCCGACGTTGTGCAGCAGATGGTCCTGGCCGAGGCAGGAGAGGTAGACGTCGGGCCAGCCGTCGTTGTCGATGTCGGCGGCGGCGCCGCCCAGGCAGTAGGCGCTGAAGTCCAGGCCGGCCTCGTGGGTGGCGTCGCGGAACCGCATGCCGCCCTGGTTCAGGTAGAGCGCGGGCGTGGCGGCCCTGCCCGGCTTGCCGGGGAAGTTGCGGCCGTTGACGAAGAGCAGGTCGGGAAGCCCGTCGTGGTTGGCATCCAGCACCACCACTCCGGGCCCCAAAGTCTCGGGCAGCCAGCGCTGCCCGAAGGCCCCGTTCTCGTGCACCCAATGCACGCCGCTCGCGGCGGTGACGTCCACGAAGCGCGGACCGGCGGCGGCCGGCGGCGGCGGCGCGGCGGTGCCGGCTGCCAGGTACCAGCCGCCGAGCACCAGGCCGGCCGCCAGCAGGGGGGCGAGCGGCTTCATCGTTTCACCTCGTCGGGCAGCCTGGCGCCGCCGGTGGTCGGGGCCGCGACCGCAGCGGCGGAGACGTGCTCGTGGATGCCCTGCCGCTCGCGCTGGTCGGCGGGGTGCGCCGCCAGGTAGCGGTGGAGCAGATCCGGGTCCGGCGGCAGGGTCCGGAAACGCTCGTAGAGCAGCAGGTGATGCCGGGCGCGCTCGCGGTCGCCCAGCGCCAGGTAGACCTGGCGCAGCTTCAGGTGCGCGCCGGCATCCTCCGGGTCGATGGCCAGCAGCCGTTGCAGCTCGGCCGCGGCACCCCGGTAGTCGCCCTGCAGGACGAGGGTGGTGGCGATCTCCCGCCGCGCCTCGGGATCGCCGGGAAAGCTTGCCGCGGCGGCCCGCAGATGGGCGAGGGCCGAGGCGTAGTGCACCTGCTCGCGTTCGAGGAAGCCGAGGTAGAAATGGGCCAGCGCCAGACCCGGGTCGAGGGCCAGGGCCAGGCGGAGCTCGCGCAGCGCCGGCGCCAGGCCTTCGACCGCCAGCCCCAGGGCGAGGTGGGCGTCGGCATCGCGTGGCGCCAGCGCCAGGGCGCGCTCGAGCGCCGGCCGGGCCGCCGCGAAGTCGCCCTGGATCTCGAGGCCCAGGGCGTAAGCCTTGAACCGCTCGGCGTCGCCGGCGGCGGCGGGGGCGGTGGCAACGGCGGCCGGTTCGCCGCCCGCGGCTGCCACCGGCAGGGTGAGGGTGGTCTCGGCCAGCGTCACCACCGGCAGCGCGACGCGCCGCGCGGGCGGTGCCGCGGCGAGGTCGGGCGAGAGCTTGCGGTAGTTCAGCCGGGCGGTGAGGGTGAGCGCCCGGCCGGCGTCCCGCGGCACCTCCAGCCGGTAGCGCACCACCGCCGCCGCCTCGGGCTCGATCCGCTGCTGGTAGACCAGCGCCCGCACCGTCCAGACCGCGTGCCCCGTGACCGGCCGCGCGGCGCCGTCGCTCCACACGGTGCGGAAGAAATGCGCCTGCGGGTCGACGCGCGCATCCGCACCCAGGGCGCCGCTCGAGAACACCGTTCTGCCCAGCTCGTCCCTGGCCTCGAAGTCCAGCCAGCATTCCACCAGATCGCTCTTGCCCCCCGGGAAGCGATGGCCGACGCCGCGGTTGCGGACCACGACGTCGACGCGCCGCGACTCGCCGGGCCGCAGCACCGGCGCCGCGCGGTCGAGCGGCGCCACGACCTTCTCCGCCCAGCCGCCGCCGACCGGCCGCGCCGCCGCCGTCCGCGGCTCGGTGATGGCGAAGATGTCGACGCCGACCTGGCGCGAGCGCAGGAAGGCGGTCACCGCCGCCAGCTGCGGGCCGTCGCCGCGCAGCGCCGGCAGCGCGGTATTGGCGGCGGCGAAGCGGTGCGAATGGATCCAGCCGCCGCGATTGCCCGCGTCCTGCGAGCGTACCCGCGGCATGTGGCAATCGTTGCAGCCGCCGCTCTGCCACATCAGCCGGATCAGGTCGGCATCGTCCCCGGAGCTGATCTGGACGTGCCAGGACTGATAGTCGTCGAAGGTCCGCCGGTAGCGCTCGCCGTCGATCGGCCGGTCGACGTGCTCGCGATGGCAGGTGGAGCAGAAGACCGCCGCCGCGGGGCCGCGCAGGAAGGGCTTCGCGAAGGCGGCGCCGTGGGCGCCGGGATCCAATCGCACCAGGAACGCGTGCAGCCCGCCCGCCGCGGCCCCGCCGCCGGCGCCCAGCCGCTGCCGCAACGGCGGCGGCGCCAGCTCGTAGTCGGCCTGCCCCATGGTGCTGCGCGGCCGGACCATGGCGTGGCAGGTCAGGCAGGTGACGCCGGCGTGCGCCGCCGGCCGGGCGGCCAGCTCGGCCAGCGGCGTGTCCATCGCGCCGGTGACCAGCGGCACCGGGCTGTGGCAGCCGGCGCACCAACGCGCCGTGCCGGCGCCGGACTCGGCGCGGGCGCGTCCCAGGGCGGCGGTGAACCAGGGGTCGTCGAAGGCGCCGAGGTGATGGGCGGAGGATTCCCACTGCCGCACCAGGTCGGTGTGGCAGCCGGAGCCGGCGCAGCCGCGGGCGTCGCCGGCCAGCGCCGCCGCCGGCAGCGGCGCGCCGCCCGCGGTGTGCACCGCCGAGGGGAAGAAGGGTCCGCCCCTGCCGCCCATGGCTTCGGCCGCCATGTCGAGCGGCGCCGCCGGGTTGTCCGCGCGCCAGCCGGCGGGCGCCGCGCCCGGTCCGCCCCCGGCCGCCCGCCGGATCAGCAAGCCGGCAGGGACCAGCAGCAGGCAGGCCAGCAACGCCGCGGCGAGCCTGGCTGCCGCCCGCGGCCGGCTGCCCAACCCGGCGACGACCAGGGCCAGCAGGGCGGCGATGCCGGCCCAGGCGTGCGCCGCCAGCAGCCATGGCGGCGCGATGCTGCCGGCCGCCGCCACCGCCATGACGAGCAGGCCCGCGCCGGCGGCGCCGGCGAGCAGCCCGGCCCCCAGGAGGGCCAGCCGGCCGCCGCGCCCGCTGCCCTGGCGCCGCCACCAGAGCAGGCAGGGCACCGCCAGCAGCAGGCCGAGCGCCAGGTGGGCCAGCAGGCAGGCCGCGCCCAGCAGCTGCGGGCCGCCGCGGGCGACCAGCCCGGCGCCGCTCGCCGCCAGCGCCGCGAAACCGCCGTACCACCAGCCGGCGCCGCGGGGGCGGCGGCCGGCGGGCGGCGCCTGCTCACTCATAGCGCAGCGCCTCGGTCGGGTTCACCCGCGACGCCCGCCGCGCCGGCAGCCAGGTGGCGAGCAGGGCGATGCCGGCCATCAGCAGCGGCACGCCGGTGAAGGTGGCGAGGTCCGTCGGGCTGACACCGGTCACCAGCCCGCGCAGCAGCCGGCTCGCCGCCAGCGCCGCCACCAGCCCGATGCCGATGCCGAGCAGGGCCGGCGCCATGCCCTGGCGCACCATCAGCCGCTGGATGTCGCCGCGATGGCCGCCGAGGGCCATGCGGATGCCGATCTCGCGCGTCCGCTGCGCCACCAGATAGGCGATGACGCCGTAGATCCCCAGCGCGGCGAGCAGCAGCGCCAGCAGCGCCAGCCAGCTGAGCAGCAGCATCTGGAACTCCGGCGCCGCCAGCGAGCGATCGACGATTGCCGCCATCGGCACGATGCCGGTGATCGCCAGATCGGGTTGATGCGCCCAGATCCGGTCCCTGACCGCGTGCGCCAGGTTGCCGGGGGCGCCCGCGGTATCGACCAGCAGGTTGATCGGCAGCCGCTGCACCAGCAGCGTCGCCAGGCTCGGCGGCACCTGTGCCAGCGGCACGTAGAGGATGGGCGCGGGCTGGCTGGCGAGCTCCACGTCGCGCACGTCCGCCACCACGCCGACGACCTCCCGCGGCGCCGGGTCCGCCTGCTCCGGCATGTCGGGCAGCCCAATGTCGAGGCGCTGACCGAGCGGGTTCTGGCCGGGGAAGAAACGGTGCGCCGCGGTCTCGTTGAGCAGCACCACGCCGGGCGCCCGGGCGCCGTCGCCGGGCAGCAGCCAGCGCCCCCCCCGCAGCTTGATGCCGAGCGCCTGGAAGTACTCGGCGCTGACGCCCCGGTACTGCGCGATCCCCTGACCCTCCTTGCCGCCCGGCACGTAGCGCCCCGGGATGACGAAGGTCATCTCGGCCCCGAGCTCGAGCGGCGCGCTGGTGGCGAGGGTGGCGCCGCGCACGCCCGGCATCGCCGCGATCTCGGGCAGCAGCTCCCGCTGCAACCGTTCGAGCGCCCCCGGTTGGCCATAGGGGCCAGGCGGCAGCCACATCTTGAGCGTCAGCAGGTGGTCGGCGCGGAAGCCGGGGTCGGTGGTGCGCAACCCGGCGAAGCTGCGGATCAGCAGCCCGGCGGAGATCAGCAGCAGCAGGGCGAGCGCGGTCTCCATCACCACCAGGGAGTGACGCATCTTGCGCCCCCGCCGGCCGCCGGCGCCGCCGGCGCCGCTGGTGCCCTCGGCGACGCTCTGTTGCAGGCGCGCGCGGCTGGCCTCGAGGGCCGGCGCGATGCCGGCGAGAAAGCCGGTCAGCAGCGACACCAGGAGGGCGAAGCCGAAGACCCTGGCGTCCAGGACCGCCGGTCCCGCCGGTCCGCCGGCCAGCTCCGGCGGCGCCAGCGCCAGCAGCGGCGGCATCAGCAGACCGCAGAGCGCCAAGCCGAGCCCGCCGCCGAGCAGCGCCAGCACCGTGCTCTCGGCGAGCAGCTGGCGCAGGATGCGGATGCCGCTGGCGCCCAGGCTGGCGCGGATGGCGATCTCGCGCTGCCGGGCCGCGAACCGCGCCAGTTGCAGGTTGGCGATGTTGGCGCAGGCGATGAGCAGCACCACGGCCACCGCCGACAGCGCCAGGGTCAGCGGCTGGCGGTAGGCGCCGCGCAGGAAATCGCTCAACGGCGCCAGCCGCGGCCGCTCGCGCGAGTCGCCCCAGCCCTGGGACACCAGGTAGTGCCGGTTCACGGCCGCCATCTCGGCCTGCGCCTGGGCGGCGCTGACGCCGGGCCGCAGGCGGCCCATCGCCAGCAGGTCCTGCGCGTGCTGGTGGCTGGCGGCGTCGAGCCGCAGCGGCGTCCACAGCTCGGCGCTGGCCGGCAGCCGGAACCCCGGCGGCATCACCCCGACGATGGTGTACGGGGTGCCGTCGAGGTCGTAGCGCCGCCCGAGCACGCCGGGGTCGCCGGCGAAAGCCCGCCGCCACAGGCGGTGGGAGAGCACCACCACCGGCCGCCCTCCCGGCCGGTCCTCGTCGGCCTGGAAGACGCGCCCCAGCGCCGCCGGCACGCCGAGGATGGCGAAGAACTCCTGGCTGACGCGCGTGCCCGCGACCAGCTCGGGATGTCCCTCGACGCGCAGCACGAAGCTGTGCCCGGGCTCGAGCGCGTCATAGGCCGCCAGCGCCGAGAACGAGCGCGCGCCGGCGCGCCACGCCAGGTATTTCTCCTCGGAGAAGACCGGTTCCACCTCGCTCCTGTCCACCACCTCGAGCTCGACCAGCCGCTCCGGCTGGCGATACGGCAGCGGCTTGAGCAGCACCGCGTCGAGGACGCTGAAGATGGCGGTGTTGGCGCCGATGCCGAGCGCCAGCAGCAGCACCGCGGCGGCGCTCAACCAGGGATTCCGGCGCAGCAGGCGAAGGCCGAAAGCGAAGTCCTGGAGCAGGTCTCTCATGGCTCAATCTCCCCGGAGCGGGCGACGCTGCCGGCAGTATCCCGCCGGGCGGCGGCCAAGTCGAGCGCCCCGGCGCCGGCCAAGTCGAGCGCCGCCTCGGCGCCGGCCTGCCAGGCGGGCTCGGCCGGCGGCGGCGGCGGCGGCTCGGCCGCAGCCGGTCCGGGCGCCTCGGGCAGGCGCTCGAGGCAGGCGCGCAGCTGCGCGGCGAGGGCGGCGACGTGCGGCGGCCGGGTCAGGTTGAAATGGTTGCCGGGCACCTCGTGGATCTCGACGCCGCCGGCGGCCAGGATGCCCCATCCCAACGTCGGGTCGCCCAGCACCTCGGCGGGCAGGTCGGCGCGGTCGCGGGCCCGGAACAGCGTCAAGCGGCCGGCATAGGGCGACGGCCGGTAGCGGTGGGCGGCCATGATGTTGATCCAGTAGCGCTCGAAGTAGCGCCGCAGGTCGGCGAGGGTGAAGTCGGCGGTGACGAAATCGTGCCGGTGCAGGAGCTCCACCGCCGCGGCGAGCTGCTCGTCGAGCGTCCATGCCGCCGGCAGCTCGGGCTCGCCGGCCGGCAGCATCTCCCGCAGCAGGTGGCCGAGGTAGGTCTTGGCATCGGGCTCCGCGGTG
>DATGHG010000172.1:0-11311 GCA_035308185.1 Thermoanaerobaculia bacterium
CGGCGGGCAGCGCGACAGCGCCTACCTGCTGGCGACCCTGGCCGAGCAGGCGATCACCACCGTGCATTTCGTGCCGGCGATGCTGCGCGTCTTCCTCGACGACCTGAGCAGCCGCGCCGCCGGCGGAGGGCCGCCGCCGCGGCGCGGCGGCGCCCCCGCGCTCGCCGAGGTGATCGAGCCAGGCGCGCAGCATCGACGGGACGAAATGCAGGGTGGTGATGCGCTGCGCCGCGATCGTCCGCAGCAGGTAATCCGGATCGCGGTGGCCGCCCGGAGCCGCCATCACCAGGCGGGCGCCGGCCAGCAGCGGCCAGAACAGCTCCCACACCGAGACGTCGAAGCTGAACGGGGTCTTCTGCAACACCCGGTCGCGGGCGCCGAGCCGGTAGCGCTCCTGCATCCACAGCAGCCGGTTGACGATGCCGCGGTGGGTGTTCATGGTGCCCTTCGGCCGGCCGGTCGAACCCGAGGTGTAGATCACGTAGGCGAGGTTGCCGGGGCCGGCGGCGGCGCGGCCGCCGGGCAGGTTGCGGCTCGAGCGCCGCTCCCAGGGCGCCGCGCGCCGCTCCGCCGGCGCGTCTGCGGCGAAGCGCGGGCGGTCGAGGCAGACCACGCCCGGCCCCTCCGCCTCGCCCAGGCGCGGCAGCAGGCGGCTCTCGGTCAGCAGCAGCCGCGCCCCTGAATCCTCGCGCATGTACCGCAGCCGCTCCGCCGGGTACTCCGGATCGAGCGGCAGGTAGGCGCCGCCCGCCTTGAGGATCGCCAGCAGGCCGGCGACCAGCGCCGCCGAGCGTTCGAGGCAGACCGCCACCACCGTCTCCGGACCGGCGCCCAGGGAGCGCAGGTGTCGCGCCAGCCGGTTGGCGCGGGCATTGAGGGCGCGGTAGGTCAGGGTCGCGTCGTCCGCCGCCACCGCCACCGCTCGCGGGGTCCGCCGGGCCTGGTCCTCGATCAGCTCATGCAGGCAGCGGTCCTCGGAGTACGCCGCGGCGGTGTCGTTCCATTCCAGCAGCTGGTGGCGCTCCGGCGGGCTGAGCAAAGGCAGCGAGGCGATGCCGGCGGTGTCTGCGATGGCGGCGATGGCGCCGGCAGTGCCGGTCATGCCGGTGGCGCCTGCATCGGCGCCGAGCGCCGTGAGCAGCGTCACGTAATGGCCCAGCAGGCGCCGGGCGGTGGCGGGGTCGAAGAGGTCGCGGCTGAACTCGAGCGCCAGCTCCAGGCCCTGCGGCATCTCGACCGCGTCGAGCGTGAGGTCGAACTTCGCTCCCTGCAGGTCGAGAACGGCGCGTTCCATGGTCAGGCCGGGCGCCAGGGACACCCGCTCGCCGGCCTCGACGCCGGCGCCGCTGCCGGTGTTCTGCAGCACCAGGGCCACCTGGAACAGCGGCGTCACCGCCAGGTCGCGCTGCGGCGCCAGGGTCTCGATCAGCTTCTCGAACGGCAGGTCCTGATGGGCGTAGGCCGCCAGGCTCACCTGCCGGACCTGCTCGGCCAAGGCGCTCCAAGTGAGCGAGCCGGAGAGCGTGGCGCGCAGCGCCAGCGGGTTGATGAAGCAGCCGATCAGCCCCTCGATCTCCAGGCGCTCGCGATTGGCGATCGGCGTCCCGACGACCAGGTCCCGCTTGCCCGTGAGGCGGTAGAGCAGCACGTACCAGCCACCGAGCAACGTCATGAACAGCGTCGCGCCGCTCGCGCGCGCACGGCGGCGCAGCCCTTCCACGATGGGCGGAGGCAGCAGCCGGGACAAGCGGCCGCCGCGGTGGCTGGGCGTCAGCGGGCGCGCCCGGTCGGTGGGCAGCGGCAGCTGGGCGGGGGCGCCGGCCAGGGCCTGGCGCCAGTAGGCGAGATGGCGCCCCACGACCTCGCCGGTAAGCCAGCCGCGCTGCCAGCGCGCATAGTCGTGGTATTGCATGGGCAGCGCCGGCAGGGGCGACGGCCGGCCGGCGGCGAACGCCGCGTAGAGGGCCTCGAGCTCGCGCAGGAAGATCCCCACCGACCAGCCATCCGCGACGATGTGATGCAGGGAGAGGAGCAGCACGGTCTCCTCGCCGCCGAGCCGCAGCAGCGCGGCGCGCAGCAGCGGCCCGGTGGCGAGATCGAAAGGACGGCTCATCAGCCGCCGGGTCTGGACGCGGGCGGCGGCGGACGCCGCGGGCACCGTTGAGAAGTCCACCAGCGCGACGTCGAGGGGTTTCGCCGGCAGCACCAGGTGCGACGGCCGGCCGCCGGCCGCCGGGAACACCGTGCGCAGCACCTGGTGCCGGCAGACGATCTCGTCGAGGCAGCGGCGGAGGATGCCAGCGTCGAGCGCGCCGCGAAACCGCAGGGCCCCCGAGAGGTGATAGGCGAGCGTCCGGGGAGCGAGCTGCTCGAGAAACCAGATGCGTTCCTGGGCGTAGGAGAGCGTCGTCTCCCGGCCGGCGGCGAGAGCAGCCGGGCCCGGCCGGCCGGCTGCCGCCACCAGGCGCGGCACCGATCCCGAGCTCAGCTCGCGCGCCAGCGCCCGCAGCGTCGGATGCTCGAAGACCCGGCGCAGCGGCAGCTCGACGCCGAGCACCCGCCGCAGGCGGGACACCAGCTGGGTGGCCAGCAGCGAGTGGCCGCCGAGGGCGAAGAAATCGTCGCCGGCGCCGACCTGCTCGACCCCCAGCAGCTCCGACCAGATGCCGGCCAGCAGCTCTTCGGCGGCGGTGCCTGGCGGCACGAAGGCGGCGCCCTCCGCACGCGGCCCCAACCTGCCACGGCCCGCCACCGTCGGGCCGCCGGCCGCCGCTTCCGGGCTGGGCAGCGCGCGCCGGTCCACCTTGCCGCTGGCAGTGAGCGGCATGGTCGCGATCTCCACCCAAACGCCCGGGATCATGTGCTCCGGCAGCTGGCGCGCCGCGTGCCTGCGCACCGCCGCCAGATCGAGCCCCGCGCGCGGCAGCAAATAGGCCACCAGCCGGCCGCCGTGCGCGGCGTCCGCCACCACCACCGCGCGGGCCACCGCCGGATGCGCCGCCAGCGCGGTCTCGATCTCGCCCAGCTCGATGCGGAAGCCGCGGACCTTCACCTGGTGATCGATGCGGCCCAGGAATTCCAGCGCGCCATCGGACAGGTGGCGTGCCAGGTCGCCGGTGCGGTAAAGGCGGCTCCCCGCCGCGTCGCCCGCCGCCGGCTGCAGGCTGGCGAAGGGATCCGGCACGAAGCGCTCGGCGGTCAGCTCCGGGCGCCCCAGGTAGCCCCGCCCGACCTGCACGCCGCCGATGTGCAACTCTCCCGGGACGCCGCTCGGCGACTCGTTGCCGTCGCGGTCGAGGACGTGGAGACGGACGTTGGCAACCGGCCTGCCGATCGGCACCGCCAGCCGCGGGCTCGCCGGGTCGCAGGGCCAGAAGCTGACGTCGACCGCCGCTTCCGTCGGTCCGTAGAGGTTGTGCAGCGGCGCCTCCAGCAGGGAGTAGAACTGCTGCTGCAGATCGCGGGGCAGCTCTTCGCCGCTCGCCAGCACCCGGCGCAGGGTCGGCAGCCGGCGGTTCCCCGCGGTGCCTGCCGCGGCCGCCCCCGCCACCGCCGAGGCGACGTGATCCAGGAAGGCGCGCAGCATGGAAGGCACGAAATGCAGGGTCGTGATCCCGTGGGCCGCGATCGCCTGGGTGAGGTAGGCCGGGTCGCGGTGACCGCCGGGACGGGCCATCACCAGGCGGGCCCCGACCAGGAGCGGCCAGAACAGCTCCCACACCGAGACGTCGAAGCTGAACGGGGTCTTCTGCAACACCCGGTCGTCCGCCGCCAGCCCGTATTGCTCCTGCATCCAGAGCAGGCGGTTGACGATGCCGCGATGGGCGTTCATCGTCCCCTTCGGCCGGCCGGTCGACCCCGAGGTGTAGATCACGTAGGCGAGGTTCTCCGGCCGTACCGGCTTGCCGGCCCGGAAACGCTCGCCCCGCCGGCTGCCGCCACCCGTTTCGGTGCCGGCGGGAGCCGCGGCCTCCAACTCCCCCAGCTCGTCGAGGAGGAGGGTGACGCCCGCCGCCGGGACCTGCGGCGGCGGCGGCGCCGGCGAATCCGGCAAGTCCGGAGGGTGTGGCGGCTCCGGATCCAGCCGTGCCGCCAGCTCCCTGGTGGTCAGCAGGACGCCGGCGCCGGCGTCCTGCCGCATGTAGAGCAGGCGGTCCCGCGGGTAGTCCGGATCGAGCGGCAGGTAGGCGCCGCCGGCCTCGAGGATGGCGAGCAGTCCCACCACCATGGCGCAGGAGCGCTCGACGCAGATCGCCACCACCGTTTCCGGGCCCACGCCGAGCTGCCGCAGCCGGCGCGCCAGCCGGCCGGCGCGCCGCGCCAGCTCTGCAAAGGTCAGGGAGCCGCCGCCGTCGGCCACCACCGCCGGCGCCGCCGGCGTGCGGCGGGCCTGCTCGGCGATCAGCTCATGGAGGCAGGCGTGGTCCAGGCGGCGGCGCAGCGGCGCGGACTCGGTGTCGTTCCACTCCAGCAGCAGCTGCTGGCGCTCGGCGGCAAGCAGCACCGCCATCTCGCCGAGGAGGGGGTCGCCGGCCGCGGCCAGGCCGCGGAGCAGGGCTTCGAAGCGCGCCATCAGCGCCCCGACCTGCGCGCCGGCGAGGCGGTCGGCGTAGTAGACCATCTGCAGCGACAGCTCGATGCCGGGGGCGACCATCACGGTGAGCGGATAGTTGGTCAGCTCCTCGGCCACCACCTCGGAGATCGCGAGGCCCGGCAGCGATCCGAAGAGGGCTTCATCGAGCGGGTAGTTCTCGAACACCAGGATGTGGTCGAAGAGCGCCGTACCCGCTTCGAGGCCGCTCCATCGCTGCACCAGGTTCAGCGGCGTGTGCTGGTGGGAGAGCAGCTCCACCTGCTGGTCCTGCAGCTCGGCCAGCCAGTCGTCCAGGCGGCGCTCGGGAGCGACGCGCAGCCGCAGCGGCAGCGTGTTGATGAACACTCCGACCATCGATTCCACACCCGGCAGTTCCGCCGGCCGGCCCGCCAGGGTGACGCCGAAGACCACCTCGGGAGCGGCGGTCATGCGCGCCAGCAGCAGCGCCCAGGCGCCCTCCACCAAGGTGTTGAGCGTCAAGCGGCGGCGGCGCGCCAGCTCGCGCAGGGCGGCGCTCGGGCCGGCCGGCAGCCGCAGCTGGAGACGCCGCGCCGTGGCGGAGCGCGGGGCGCCGTCCTCCCGGCCCGACGCCGCGGACCGCGGATCGGGAGGCGCCAGCCAGGTGGGGCTCGAGAAGCCGCCGAGGCAGCGGCGCCAGTAGGCCTCCGCCTCCGCCAGGTCGCGGCTCTGCAGCCAGGCGAGGTACTCGCTGTACGGGCGCGGTGGCTCCAGCGCCGGCTCGCGGCCGGCGGCGAAGGCCTCGTAGCAGAGGAACAGCTCGCGCAGCAGCACACCCTGCGACCAGCCGTCGAGCAGCAGGTGGTGCCCGCTGCTGAGGAACCGGTGATCGCCCGCCGCCATCTCGAACAGCGCCAGCCGCGTCAAGGGCGGCGAGGAGAGGTCGAAGCCGCGCTCGCGGTCGGCGGCGCCGTAGCGCTGCAAGCGGTCCTCCTGGCCGCCCGCGTCCAGGCCGCGCCAGGACTCCCGCGCCGTTTCGATCTCGGCCTCCCGGAACGTCACCTGCAGCGGCTTCTCCAGCTCCTGCCAGAAAAAGCCGGTGCGCAGCATGCCGTGCCTGGCCACCAGGTGGCGCCAGGCGCGCCAGAAAGCGCCGGTGTCGAGGCGGCCGCTCAGCCGCAGGCTCAGCTGCACGCCGTAGACCCACGAATCCGGAGCCAGCAACGAGTGGAAGAGGATGCCGTGCTGCACCGGCGACAGCTCGCTCACCCGCTCGATGCGTGAGGAACCCGTGCGCCGGGCCTGCTCCAGCACCCGGTCGAGGTCGCGCTGGCTGACCCTCGCGGTGGGGAAATCCGACGGCGTGAAGCGCTCGATCGCCGCCGCCGCGAGCGCCGCGCAGTGGGCGATGAGGATGCGCAGAGAGGCCAGGAAGCCGGCGGCCAGGGCCTCGACGGTGCCCTGATGGTGACAGCTCTCGCTGTAGGTCCAGAGGAACCTCAGGCGCCCGTCCGCGACGGCACCGTTGATCTCCAGCAGATAGCTGCGCCGCTGCAGCGGGCTGCGTGCCGGTCCGGGGCTCTCTGCCGCACGCGCGAACAGCGACGAGGGCGGCAGCGCGCGATCGAGGCGCCCCAGGTAGTTGAACAGCACGCCGGCGGCCGGCAGCGCGCGCAGGCGGTCGGCGAGCTCGGGGCCATCGCCGGCGCCGTGCGGCGCACCGCCGGTGCCGTAGCGGAGCAGGCCGTACCCCAAGCCGCCGCGCGGCACGGCGCGCAGCTGCTCCTTGACCGACCGCAGGCGCTCCCCCGGATCGCCCGCCACGCCGTCGAGGTCCAGCAGGACCGGATAGATCGCGGTGAACCAGCCGATCGTGCCGGCGGTGTCGATGCCCGCGAACAGGTCCGCGCGCCCGTGGCCTTCCAGGTCGACGAGCAGGCGCGGCTCGCCGGTCCAGGCGGCGAACGCCTCGGCCAGCGCGGTCAGCAGGACGTCGTCGATACGGGTACGGTAGGCCGCCGGGACCTCTTCGAGCAGCACCCGCGTCGCCTCGGCGTCGAGCTCCACCGCCACGTCGCGCGCCGAGGCGACGGTGTTGGCGGCCGCTCGGGCCGCCGTCCCCGGCAGACCGGAACCGGAGTCCACCGGCAGGGGGACCACGCCGGTGCGGGCGGGAGCCAGCCAGTACTCGGCCTCCGCCGCCGACGCCGGCAGGCGCGCCGCCGACGCCAGGTGCGCCGCCCAGAGCCGGTAGGAGACGTCTGCCGGCGGCGGCGGTAGCGCCGGCGCTGCCGCCCCGGCGTCCGTGGCGGCGCAGGCGGCCTCCAGGTCCGCCAGCAGGATGCGCCAGGAAACCCCGTCCACGATCAGATGGTGGAGGACGAGCAGCAGCTTCTGGCCGCCGCCGCCGGCCGCCTGCCCCAGCTCGAAGAGCGCCGCCCGCACCAGGGGTCCGTTCACCAGGTCCAGGCTGGCCTGCAGGCCGGCCGCCGCTTCCTCCAGCGCCGCGCGGCGGTGCGCTGCCGGCAGGATCGACAGGTCGACGGTGGCAAGGCGCGCCGGCGCCGCCGTGCCGACCTGCATCCAGCCGCCTTCGGGGCGCGGCAGGTAGCGGTAACGCAGGGCGGCGTGGCGGCGCACGACGGCGGCGACCGCGCCGGCCAGGCGGCGCTGCTCGATCCGCTCACGCAGATCGAGCAGCAGGGACTGGTTGAAGTGATGCGGCGCGGGCAGGTCGAGCTCGAAGAACCGGCGCTGCACCGGCGTCAGCAGCACCTCGCCGGCGGCAGCCTCCGGGCCTGCCGCCGCGGCGTCCGTTTCGCCGGTCGCCTCCCATTCGCCCGCGGCGTGCGCCGCGGCGGCCGCTGCCGGCTCCACGTCTCCGGCCGGGGCCGCACGCGCCGCCAGCTCGGCGACCGTCTGGTGACGGAAGAGGTCGCCGATGCTCAGGTGCAGGCCGGCCTGGCGCGCCCGCGCCGCCACCTGCACCGAGAGGATGGAGTCGCCGCCGAGCGCGAAGAAGTTGTCGTGCACGCCGACCTGCTCGACGCCCAGGACCTGCGCCCAGATGGCGGCGAGGGCCGCCTCGGCGGCGGTCCGCGGCCCAACCGGCGCCGCGGCGCCGGCAGCGGCCCGCGCCTCCGCCCCGGGCGGCGGTGCCGGCAGGGCGGCGCGATTGCACTTGCCGTTGGGCAACAGCGGCAGCGCCGGCAGGCAGACGTAGAAGGCAGGCACCATGTAGAGTGGCAGTCTCTCTCCCAGCCAGGCGTGCAGCTCCGCGGCGCCAAGCGCGGGTTGCCGGGCGGCGACCAGATACGCCACCAGCCGCGCCTCCCCGGGCGGATCGCGACGCACCACGACCACCGCCTCGCCCACCGCGGCATGGGTGGCGAGCGCCGCTTCGATCTCTCCCAGCTCGATGCGGAAGCCGCGGATCTTCACCTGGTGGTCGAGGCGGCCGAGGAACTCGAGAACGCCGTCGGCGCGATAGCGCGCCAGGTCGCCGGTGCGGTAGAGGCGGCCGCCGGACTCGCCGGCGCGCGCGGCGAAGGGGTCGGGGATGAAGGCTGCCGCCGTCAGCCCCGGCCGGCCCAGGTAGCCGCGCGCCAGGCACGAGCCGGCGATGCACAGCTCGCCGGAGGCTCCGACCGGCAGCTCCTGGGACACCTGGCGCGCGCTCCCGACCTCGCCGGTGAGGTAGCGGCGGTCGAGCAGGTAGAAGCGGCTGCCGGCGATCGGCCGGCCAAGCGGCACCAGCGGCGGCGGCGGGCCGGCCCCGGCGGCCGGCGGCAGGCACTCCCACTCGGAGACCGAGACGGTCGCTTCCGTCGGTCCGTAGCGCGAGAAGAGCCGCGGCGCCTCGCCGCCGCCGGCCTGGTTCCCGAAGGCGGCGAAGAACCGCTGCGGCAGGTCGCCCGGCACCCGGTCGCCGCCGGTGACCACGCGGCGCACCGCGCGGGCGCGGCGCAGGTCCTCCTCGGCCAGCAGGGCCGGCAGCAGCGCCGGCGGCGCGTTCAGGTTGGTGACCTGCTGCTCGGCGGCGACCGCCGCCAGGTAGCCGGGATCCTGGCGCAGCGCCGGGTCCGTCAGCACCACCGTCGCCCCCGCCCAGAGCGGCGCGAACAGCTCGACCACCGAGACGTCGAAGGCGAGCCGGGTGCGCTGCAGCACCCGGGCGCCCGGCGCCAGGTCCGCCGCCAGCTGGAAGCGCAACCGGTTGACCACCGCGCGGTGCGGCACGACGACGCCCTTGGGCGTGCCGGTGGAGCCCGAGGTGTAGAGCACGTAGGCGGCGTTGCCGGGGTGCGGCGAGACCGCGCCGCCGGCAGCCGGGCCGGCTCCGGGAGCGCCGAGCGCTACCGGCAAAGCAGGATCGGCGAGCGCGCGGGCCAGCGGCAGGACGCGCACCGCCTCCGGCAGGCCCTCGGCGAGCCCTTCTTCGGCAAGGACCAGGCGCGTCCCCGAATCTTCCACCATCCGCGCCAGTCGCTCGCGCGGCAGCGACGGATCGAGCGGCAGGTAGGCGCCGCCGGCTCTCAGGATGGCCAGCAGGCCGGTCACCAGCGCGAACGAGGGCTCGCCGCAGACGCCGACGACCTGCTCGGGCCCCACTCCCAGGCGGCGCAGGCGGCGCGCCAGCCGGTTCACCCGCGCCTGCAACTCGCCGTAGGTGAGCGTCTGCCAGCCGCCTCCCGCAAGCGCCCCGCCGGCGGCGCTTCCGGGCACGGCGGCGACCAGGGCCGACGACGACGGTCGCGCCGCCGCCTGGCGCTCGATCGGGAGGTGGACGAGCTCGCCCGCGGCGGCCGCCAGCGCCGCGGTGGCGTTCCACTCGGCGAGCAGCTGGTGGCGCTCCGCCGCGGCGAGCAGCGTCAGCTCGGAGAGGCGGCGGCCGGCGGCGACCGGCTCGTCCGGCCCCGCCAGCTCCTCCAGCAGCTGCCGCCAGTGGGCGCCGATCCTGGCCACCGTCGCCGCCGCGAACAGGTCGGTGCGCCAGGTCCAGGTGCCGGCAAGGCCGCCGGCCGCCGGCCGGTGGAAGGCGAGGGAGAGATCGAACTTGGCGGTGCCGCTGTCGGGATCCAGATATTCGACCGCCAGGCCCGGCAGCGCCAGCGCCGGCGGCGCCGGCTGCAGGGCGAAGACCACCTGGAAGAACGGCGTCTCGGCCAGTCCGCGCTGCGGCGCCAGCTCGCCGACCAGCTTGTCGAAGGGGACGTCCTGATGGGCATAGGCGGCCAGCGCCGTCTGCCGGACGCGCGCCAGCAGCTCGCCCCAGGTGGGGTCACCGGCCAGGTCGAGGCGCAGCACCAGGGTGTTGACGAACAGGCCGATGAGGCCTTGCACCTCCGGCCGATCGCGGTTCGCCACCGGCGTGCCGACCGCCACGTCGCTCTGGCCGCTGTAGCGGTAGAGCAGGGCGTCGAAGGCCGCGAGCAGCGTCATGAAGAGGGTGACGCCATGGCGCCGCGCGACTCCCGACAGCGCTCCGGCGAGAGCGTCCGGCAGGCCCATGGCGCGGCGCGCGCCGCGGTCGCTCGCCACCGCCGGGCGCGCCCGGTCGAGCGGCAGGTCGAGCGGCGCCGGCTCGCCGCGGCCGCCCGCGAGCTGCTCGCGCCACCAGTCCAGCTCGGCCGCGAGGCCGGCGCCGCTCGCCCATTGCCGCTGCCAGTGCGCGAAGTCGGCGTACTGGATCGGCAGCTCCGGCAGGGCCCCGGGCGGCGGCGCGTTGCCGCTCACGCCGGCGGTGTAGAACACCGAAAGCTCGCGCGCCAGCACCTCCAGCGAGCCGCCGTCGCTGACCGTGTGATGCAGGTTGAGCAGCAGCAGGTGCCGCTCCTCCCCGGCGGACCTGGCGCCGACACCGGCGGCGCCGGCGGTGTCGGCGCCGCCGGTGCCGGCCAGGCGCAGCAGCGCGGCGCGCAGCAGCGGGCCGGCGGCCAGATCGAAGGGACGGCGGGCCTCCTCGGTCACCAGGCGCGCCGCCACCTGCTCGGCGCGGGCGGGCGGCAGGGCGGCGAGATCGACCACCGGCAGCGCCGGGGGCGGCGAGGACGCGGCCACGGCGTGCGCCACCACCTGGCCGTCGGGGTGGGCGGCAAAGCGCGTCCGCAGCACCTCGTGGCGCCGGCGGATCTCGCCCAGGCTGGCCGCCAGCGCCGCCACCTCCAGGCGTCCGGTGAGACGCATGGCTCGCGGCTCGTTGTAGGCGGCGCTGCCGGGGTCTAGCTGATCCAGGAACCACAGCCTCTCCTGGGCAAACGACAAAGGGAGCTCCGCTGCCGCGTCCGGCGGGCGCGGCAGGCGGGCGATGGGCGCCGCCGGCGGCCGGCCCGCCCGCCCCAGGCTCTCCACCTCGCGCGCCAGGTCCTCCAGGCGCGACAGCTGCAGCAGGCGCGGCAGCGCCACCTCGACCCCCAGGAGGTCGCGCAGCCGCCCCGCCAACCGCACCGCCAGCAGCGAGTGGCCGCCCAGCCGGAAGAAGTCGTCGTCGACCGACACCGCCGCCGCGTCGATCTCCAGCACCTCGGCCCAGAGACCTGCCACCAGCTCCTCGGCGGGGGTGCGCGGCGCGACGCGATCGCCGGCCGCCACGGCGGTGCCGGCCGCCGCTGCCGCCTGCACCGGCGGCGCCAGGCGGTCGGGAGCGGGCAGGGCGCGGCGATCGACCTTGCCGCTGGGACCGAGCGGCAGGCGATCCAGCCAGACGAGATCGGCGGGCACCATGTACTCCGGCAGCGACCGGCGCACCAGGTCGCGCAG
>DATGHG010000173.1:0-5463 GCA_035308185.1 Thermoanaerobaculia bacterium
GGTGAATAATCCGGGCATGGCGGCAGGGGCGGAAGCGAAGCGAGAGCGGCTGGGGCGCAACGTGGTCACGCTCGGCGGGGTGAGCCTGCTGACCGACGTCGCCACCGAGATGGCGTATCCGCTGCTGCCGATCTTCCTCACCACGGTGCTGGGAGCGAGCGCCACGGCGCTCGGGGCCATCGAAGGGGTCGCCGAGTCGACCGCCGCGCTGCTCAAGCTGGCCAGCGGCTGGCTGTCGGACCGGATTCCGGCGCGCAAGCCCCTGGTGGTGTTCGGCTACGGGCTGGCGTCGCTGGTCAAGCCGCTCATCGGCCTGACCCACACCCTCGGCCAGGTGATGGCGATCCGGGTGACCGACCGAGTCGGTAAGGGCATCCGCACCTCGCCGCGCGATGCGCTGATCGCCGATTCGGTGGCGCCGGCGATCCGCGGCCGGGCCTTCGGCTTCCACCGCGCGGCCGACAACCTCGGCGCGGTGATCGGGCCGCTGATCGCCTTCGCCCTGCTGCGCTTCGGCCACGGCATCGACCTGCGGCGGGTCTTCCTGCTCACCGCGGTGCCGGCCGGCCTGTCGGTGGCGCTGCTGATCTTCGGGCTGCGCGAAGTGCCGCGCCGCGAGGCGGCGGAGACAGGGCAGCGGACCGACCGGCCGTTGGCGGCGCGGGGTTTGGGCGCGCGCTTCTGGTGGCTCTTCGCCGTGCTGCTGATCTTCACCCTCGGCAACTCAAGCGACGCCTTCCTGCTGCTGCGGGCGACCCAGCTTGGCGTCGCCCCGGTGCTGGTGCCGGTGTTGTGGGCGGTGCTCAACCTGGTGAAGGCATTGTTCAACGTTCCGGGCGGGGCGCTTTCGGACCGCTTCGGGCGGCGGCCCCTGCTCATCGCCGGCTGGGCGATCTATGCCGCCGTCTACCTGGGCTTCGGTCTGGCCGGCGCGGCCTGGCAGGCCTGGGCGCTGTTCGCGGCCTACGGGCTCTACTTCGGCGCGACCGAGGGAGTGGAGAAGGCGCTGGTCGCCGATTTCGTGCCGGCGGACCAGCGGGGCGCGGCCTTCGGCTTCTACAACCTGGCGATCGGCATCGGCGCCCTGCCCGCCTCGCTGATCTTCGGCGTGCTGGCCGATCGCGCCGGCGCCCGCGTGGCCTTCGGCTTCGGCGCCGGCATGGCCCTGGCGGCAACGGTCGCCATCTGCTTCGTCGCCCCGCCCGGCCGGCCGCCGGCCACCGCCGAACAGCCGTCACCCGGCGGCTGAGAGCGCCGCCGTCACCTGTGGCATGATCCGCCCAACGCTGCACGACAGGAGGTGGGTGCATGTCCAGGATCAACACCGGTCGGGTGATCCTCGCCGGCCTGGTCGCCGGGCTGGTCATCAACGTCATCGATTGCGTGGTCAACGTGCCCATCCTCGGTAAACAGTGGGGAGACGCCACCGCCGCCCTGGGCGTCAAGCTCGACCAGGTGAACGTGCAGTCGGCGGTGGGCTGGATCGCCATGGACTTCATCGCCGGCCTGTTCACCGCCTGGCTCTACGCGGCCATCCGCCCGCGCTACGGCGCCGGGGCGAAGACCGCTCTCTGCGCCGGCTTCGCCACCTGGTTCATCCTCCACGCGGCCCTCGGCTCGCTGTCCTGGAACGGCCTCTATCCGGTCTCCCTGATCGTCGCCTCGGCCGCCGGCGCCCTGGTCGCGATGCTCGCCGGCGGCTGGGTGGCCGGGAGGCTGTACAGCGAAGCCGCTCCCGCGTTTCCCCCGACTCAGCCGTAGGTGACGCCCGGATACAGCAGGCGGATGGCGGCCAGCTGCACGGGGTAGTAGACCGGGTTGAAGAGCTGCCAGGCGACGATCAGGCCGAGCAGCGACATGTAGGGCTGAGCCATGATCGCAGCGTAGCGGTCGGCGGCGCTCGGACGGAGCAGGGCGGGGATCACCGCGCTGCCGTCGAGCGGCGGCAGCGGCAGCAGGTTGAAGATGCACAGCAGCAAATTGAGCGAGAACAGCAGCGACAACGGCACCACCGCGCCGCTCGCGGGCCCGGCGGCGGCGCTGGCGGTGACCTGGGTGAAGGAGATGCGCTCGGGCGGCTGGAACCACCCGGCGGCGATGCCGGCGCGGATCGCCAGGCCCGCCACCAGCACCAGCGACAGGTTCGCCGCCGGACCGGCGAGCGCCATCACCGCCGCCCGCTTGGGATAGCGCCGCGCCCAGGCGGGATCGTAGGGGGCGCTCGCCCAGCCCATCATCCAGCCGCGGGCAAAGTAGGTGATGAGCGGGATGGCCACCATCCCGATCGGCTCGCGCAGGATGTGCGGCAGCGGGTTGAGGGTCACCTGGCCGCCGTGGTAGGCGGTGGGATCGCCGAGGCGGTACGCGGCGAATGCGTGCGATGCCTCGTGCAGGGTGGTCGAGAACAGGAAGACCACGAACCAGGTCAGGCCGAGGCCCACGGCCGCGAGCGTGAGCTGGGGATCGTGATCCAAAGCGCCGGCTACCGGACTACCAGGTCACGCTCGGCTCAGGTACTTGTCTTCGCGAGTGTCGATGAGGACCCGGTTGCCGACCTCGACAAAAGGTGGCACCTGGATGACCAGGCCGGTTTCCATCTTGGCAGGCTTGTAGGAGGCGCTGGCCGTCGCCCCCCGGAGGCTAGGCTCGGTATCGACGACTTCCAGCGTGACGGTGTTGGGCAGCTCGATGCCGACCGGCCGGTCCTCGTAGAAATCGACGGTGATCACCGTGTTGGGCAGCAGGTAGAGCATGGTCGTGCCCAGCGTCTCGTCGTCCATGGTGATCTGTTCGTAGTTCTGCTGATTCATGAAGTGATGCCCCGAGGTGTCCGAGTAGAGGTACTCCATCGGGTGGGTGTCGAGGATCGCCCGGTCCACCTTCTCGGTGGAGCCGAAGCGGTGCTCGAAGCTGTTGCCGCTGCGCAGGCTGCGCATGCGGGCCTGGACGAAGCCGCGCCAGTTGCCCGGCGTGACGTGCTGGACGCTCATGATGCGGCAGACGTCACCCTCGAAGAGGATGCACATGCCGACCTTTATCTGGGTTGCCTGGATCAAGCTGGTTGGTCTCCGCTGCGCCGGCTGGCGGTTGGGTGGATGGAGCGAGCGGCGGCCCGCGGCGGGGCGCTCACCCGAGCTTTACAGCATAGCATGCGCCATGGCTCAGGGAGCGAGGGCTACTCCTGCTCCTCCCGCCGGTGCTTCGCCGCCTCGGCGACGATCTTGTCCTGCACCAGCCGCGGCACCTCCTCGTAGTGCGAGAACTCCATGTGGAAGCTCGAACGCCCCTGGGTCATGGCCCCCAGCACGCGGGCGTAGTCGAGCATCTCGGCCATCGGCACCTGGGCTCGGATCACCTGGGCGCCATTCTTCGACTCCATGCCCTGGGGCCGGCCGCGACGGTGCGAGAGATCGCCCATGATCTCGCCCATGAAGTCGTCGCTGGTGACGATCTCGACCTTCATCACCGGTTCGAGGAGGATCGGGCTGGCCTTCGCCATCGCCTCCTTGAACGCCAGCGAGCCGGCGATCTTGAACGCCAGCTCCGACGAGTCCACGTCGTGGTACTGCCCATCGAGGAGGCGCACCTTGAAGTCGACCACCGGGTAACCCGCGAGGTAGCCGCGGCGGCGGGCATCCTGGATGCCCTTTTCGACCGCCGGCCGGAAGTTGTGCGGGATGGCGCCGCCGAAGATCTGGTCGACGAAGGCGAACTCCTCGCCGCGCGCCAGCGGCTCGATGGCGATCCGGCAGTCGGCGAACTGGCCACGGCCGCCGGTCTGCTTCTTGTGCCGGCCGTGCCCCTCGGCGCCGTGCTTGATGGTCTCGCGGTAGTGGACCTTCGGCGGATGCAGGATGACGTCGACGTGATAGCGGTGCCGCAGCTTGGCGACCGCGATCTCGATGTGCTGCTGGCTGGCGCCGTAGAGCAGGTGCTCGTGCGATTCCGCGTCGCGGCCGGCGCGCAGGCTCAGGTCCTCCTCCATCAGGCGGGCGAGCGCCTCGCCGATCTTCTCCTCGTCGCCCTTGGCCTTGGGCTCGACGGCGAAGGCCATGGCCGGCTCGGGGACCTCGACCCAGGCCAGGCGCTGCGGCCGCTCGCGGCTGGTCAGAGTGTCGCCGGTGGCGGTGGCCTTGAGCTTGGCGACGCCGCCGATGTCGCCGGCGATCAGCTGCGGCGTGGCGGCGCCGGTCTTGCCCTGCAATGCCAGCAGGTGTCCGAGCCGTTCGGTCTCCTCGGTACGGGGGTTGTAGACCGTCGAGTCGCTGCGCAGGGTGCCGGAGACGACGCGCAGCAGCGAGATCTTGCCGGTGAACGGGTCGGACAGGGTCTTGAAGACCAGCGCCGCCGGCGGCCCGGCCGGGTCGCCGGCGATCTCGACCGGCTCGCCGCCCAGGTTGGTGCCGGGGAAGGAGAGCCGGTCGGCCGGCGACGGCAGGTAGGCGATGACCGCGTCGAGCAGCGCCGAAGGACCGATCCCGTGGCCGCCGGCGCTCAGCGTGAGCGGGAAGATCTGGCGGCGGGCGATGGCGCGCCGCAGGCCGGCCTCGAAGTCCTCCTGGGCGAGCGCGCCCTGCTCGAAGAAGATCTCCATCAGGCGGTCGTCGGTCTCGGCGACCGCCTCGAGCAGCTGGGCGCGCGCCTGCTCCGCCGCCTCGCGCAGCGCGGCAGGCTCGGCGGCGAGATCGGTGGGCGCGGCGCCCTTGCCGTTGCCGTCGCGGGTGAAGCGGTGGACCTGCTGGCGCACCAGGTCGACCACGCCCGCGAAGTCGTGCTCGCTGCCGACCGGCAGCTGCACCGGCAGCACGCCGCGGCCGAAGCTCTTCTGCACGCCGTCCCGGGCGCGCTCGAAGTCGGCGCGCTCGCGGTCCATCTTGGTGAGGTGGAACATCACCGGCAGTCCGAGCTCGGCGGCGGAAGACCAGACCTTCTCGGTGTTGACCTCGACGCCGGACACTCCCGAGACGGCCAGCAGGGCGGCGTCGGCGGCGCGCAGGGCGGCCCGGGTCTCGCTCAGAAAGATGTGGTACCCGGGGCAGTCGATCAGGTTGATCTTGTGCTGCTGCCAGGGGACGAAGCAGGCGGCCAGGCCGATCGAGATCTTGCGCTCGATCTCCTCGTGGTCGAAGTCGGTAAGCGTGTTGCCGTCCTCGACCCGCAGCAGGCGGTTGGTGACGCCTCCGGCGTAGAGCAGTGCGCTGACCAGGGTGGTCTTGCCGGTGTCGTTATGCCCCGCAACCGCGACGTTGCGAAGCTTGTCAGGGCTGTCCGCTTGCATTCGTCTCGACCTCCATGAAGGGCACCGATGGGCTCGACAATATAGCATAGCGCCAGGCGGTGCCGGGTCCGGCGGGGCGATCTCGAACCAACGCCTAAACATTGGAGAATGCGCGGGTTACCGAGGGAGCCCGATCCCGGCGGGGTTTGACTCGCGGTCGCGGCCGGCCTAGAATCGGGGAAACG
>DATGHG010000174.1:0-24587 GCA_035308185.1 Thermoanaerobaculia bacterium
GAGCACGCCTACTTCCCGCGCCGCCGCGGTCCGCTGGCGCGCCTGCGGGCGCTCAACCTCTCGTTGTTGCGCGCCTGGGACGCCGCGGCGTCGGCGCGCGTCGACCGGTTCATCGCCAACTCGAGCTTCGTCGCGCGCCGCATCCGCGCCTTCTATGGGCGCCAGGCCGAGGTGGCGCATCCGCCGGTGGCGGTGGACTACTTCACCCCGCCGCCGCCGGCCGCCGGGCGCCCCGACGAGCGGGGCTATGCGTTGGTGGTGTCGGCGCTCGCCCCCTACAAGCGCGTCGAGCTCGCCATCGCCGCCTGCGAGCGCGCCGGCGTCGCCCTGCGGATCGCCGGCGACGGCCCCGAGCGCGACCGCCTGGAGCGCCTCGCCGGCGCTGGCACGCGGCTGCTCGGCCGGGTCGACGACGAGGCGCTGCGCGACCTCTACCGCGGCGCCCGGTTCCTGTTGCAGCCTGGCGTCGAGGACTTCGGCATCGCCTCGGTCGAGGCCCTGGCCTGCGGCACGCCGGTGGTGGCGGCGGCCCGCGGCGGCGTGCTCGACGTGGTCGAGGATGGCCGTCATGGAGTGCTTTACGACGATCTGGAAGGCCTTGGCGCGGCGGGCGCGCTGGCCGCGGCGATTGACAAAGCGGCGCGGATCGGCTGGAATCCATTGGATCTGCGCCATCGGGCGGAGTCTTTTGCCGCCGCGCACTTCGCCGAACGCATCCGGTCGTTGCTGAGCCGTGACGAGAGCCGAGCACTGACGTCGCGTCGAGTCTCGAGGGCAGACCTTCGTTGATCCGCCAACGCCATCGCATCACCTCGAACATCTATCTCGTCACCGACCTGGTGGCGACGCTGGCCGCGTTCGGCGCCGCCTGGCTGCTGCGTTTCGAGCTGGCGGTCATCCCGCTCACCAAGAGCGTCCCGAGCTTCGAGCCCTACCTCTTCCTGCTGCCGTTCGTGCTGGTGCTGTGGCCGGTGGTCTTCTATTTCCACGGGCTCTACCAGAGCCGGCGCGGCCGCAGCCAGGTGGACGAGGTCGTCACCATCCTGCTGGCGGTGCTGCTGGCCACCGTGCTGCTGTCGGTGGTGATCGCCTGGTACCGGCCGCCGGCGGCGCCCGGCAGCCACGAGTACTTCACCTACAGCCGCGCGTTCCTGGGCCTGTTCGCGCTGGTCGACCTGTTGTTCGTCGCCGCCACCCGCATGCTGGCGCGCTGGTCGATGCGCCGCGTGCGGCTGTCCGGCCACAACCTGCAGCGCATCCTGGTGATCGGCGCCGGCACCCTCGGCCGCGAGATCACCCAGAAGATCCTGGCGCACCGCGAGATGGGTTTCGAGGTGGTGGGCTTCCTCGACGACGACCCGGGCAAGCTCGGCACGGAGGTCTGCGGCGTGCCGGTGCTCGGCACCTTGCGCCAGGCGGAAGAGGTGCTGGCGGCGCGCAGCATCGACCAGGTCTTCCTGGCGCTGCCGCTCGAGGCCCACAAGAAGCTGTTGCAGCTGCTCGAGCTGATGGCGCGCGAGTGCGTGGACATCCGGCTGGTGCCTGACGTGTTGCAGTACGCCACGCTCAACGCCACGCTCGAGGACGTCGACGGCACGCCGGTCATCAACCTCTCCCAGGTGCCGCTGCAGGGCTGGAACAGCATGGTCAAGCGCGGCATGGACCTGGCGATCGCCGCCGCGTCGCTGATGGTGCTGCTGCCGGCCGCGCCGCTGCTGGCGCTGGCCATCTGGCTCGAGGACCACGGCCCGATCTTCTACCGCCAGGAGCGCATGGGCCTCGACGGCAAGCCGTTCATGATCCTCAAATTCCGCTCCATGCGCGTCGACGCCGAGGCCACCAGCGGCCCGGTGTGGGCGATCAAGGACGATCCGCGCCGCACCCGCGTCGGCACCTTCCTGCGTCACTGGTCGCTCGACGAGCTGCCGCAGGTCTGGAACGTGCTGCGCGGCGACATGTCGATCGTCGGCCCGCGGCCGGAGCGGCCGAGCTTCGTGCGCGAGTTCAAGCACAAGATCCCGCGCTACATGCTCCGCCACCGCGTCAAGTCGGGCATCACCGGTTGGGCGCAGGTGCACGGCTGGCGCGGCAACACCTCGATCAAGAAGCGCATCCAGTACGACCTCTACTACATCCAGAACTGGTCGCTGGCGCTCGACTGCAAGATCCTCTGGCTGACGCTGCGGCACGCGCTGCGGCTCAACGTCTACTGATCCCGCTGCTCGCGACACCGCGCGCGCCGCGCTGTCCGCGGGCACCGCGCGCTTCTCGCCGTGCGCTGCCGCGCGCCAGTCGAGCCGTCGGCGTCGACCGGCGTATGGCGCGCCGAATCCTTGTGCCATGGGCTTTTTTCTCGCACCTGCCGCGGAGCGTCGGCGGGCCGAGGGCCGCTGCACAAGCCACAGGTCAGCGGTACTAAGGGTAGAGGTACGAAAAATCTTGACACGCTACATCTTGTGGGGGTACTCTTACCTGCAAATCTTCGGCCCAGGTTGCGTGGGCACCTCTTAGAAAGGAGATACGATGGCTGTGACGAAGAAGGCAGCGCCCAAGAAGGCGGCGGCGAAGAAGACCACCGCGAAGAAGACTGCCAAGGCACCGGCGAAGAAGGTAGCGGCGAAGAAGGTTGCGGCGAAGAAGCCGGCCAAGAAGACGACGGCTGCCAAGGTGGTCAAGGCCAAGGCCGCTCCGAAGGCCGCGGCGAAGAAGTAGGAGGCCCAAGACCTCACCCGGTGAGCACGTTTCCCGGGTGAGATCGAATCAAGCGGCCTTGTTCTTTGTCAGGCGACGTTCTGGATTTTTCTCGGCGCTCCCGTCTGGTTCCGTCCCAGTGCCATTGTCCCAGCGTCGCCTTCGCACACCTCTTCCCGTCGTGCCCGCTCCTCCTCGTTCTTCGCTTCTCGCCTTCTTCCTCTTCTTCTCCTCCTCTCCTCCTCCTCCTCCTCTTCTCCTCCTACTCTTCTCCTTCTGTCCTTCTCTTCCCTCCCTTGGGCATAGCTAGCGTGGATCGCTGATCGCATCCGTGCTTCGGGTGCGTCGCCAGGCTCCGTGCCCTCGCCCGGGCCGGGGCCGGCCGGACCTGAGGACGCGACGCACGGGCTCGCTGTGGGCCAGTGCCGCGACAAAGGTGCTTGCCTCGCCCGTTTGAGTCGCGCCCTCAGGCCCGTCCAGCCTGGGGCCCTCCGTCGTCTCGTCGACAACCGGGCTCACCACAATCCGAGAGAGCGCACCCTCCGCGTCGCGCCTGCTTCCTCTCTCGCTTTCCCCCCTTCCTCCTCGCGCGTGCGCAATGCTCCCCGTCGCGCCCGCTCCTCCTTGCTCTCGCCTTCTGTTCTTCTTCCTTCCCTTCTTCTTCCTTCCTTCTCTTCTGCCTCTTCTGCTTCTGCCTTCTCTTCCTCGCCTTGGCGTAGCTAGTGTGGATCGCAGATCGCATCCCGTGCTTCGGGTGCGGCGCCAGGCTCCGTGCCCTCGCCCGGGCCGGGGCCGGCCGGACCTGAGGACGCGACGCACGGGCTCGTTGTGGGCCAGCGCCGCGACGAAGATGCTTGCCTCGCCCGTTTGAGTCGCGCCCTCAGGCCCGTCCAGCCTGGGGCCCTCCGTCGTCTCGTACACGACCGGGCTCACCACAAACCAGAGAGCGCGCACCCTCTGCGTCGCGCCTGCTTCCTCTCTCGCTCTCCCCCCTTCCTCCTCGCGCACGCGCAATGCTCCCCGTCGCGCCCGCTCCTCCTTGCTCTCGCCTTCTGTTATTCTTCCTTCCCTTCTCCTTCCTTCTCTTCTGCCTCTTCTGCTTCTGCCTTCTCTTCCTCTCTTTGGCGTAGCTAGCGTGGATCGCAGATCGCATCCCGTGCTTCGGGTGCGGCACCAGGCTCCGTGCCCTCGCCCGGGCCGGGGCCGGCCGGACCTGAGGACGCGACGCACGGGCTCGTTGTGGGCCAGTGCCGCGACGAAGATGCTTGCCTCGCCCGTTTGAGTCGCGTCCTCAGGCCCGTCCAGTCTGGGCCCTCCGTCGTCTCGCAAACGAGCCCCGCGTTTCCACCAGCCAAAGCAGCTTACCGTCGACCGGCGCGATCCCCTGCGCTGGGTAGAGTCGAAGCGCGGCCAAGTACCGCGCGCTGCATGCACCGCATAGTCGCCAGCGGCGGGCTCGTCATGCCCCCACGTGCTCGGCGGGCGCCGCCGCCAGCGTTGCGCCTGACGGTCGGCGAGCGAGGTCCGCCGCGGTTCCCGCTTGCCGGCATGCTGCGCGGAACGCGGGGCGGCCGCGCCGCAGTCCGCCGCCGGTCGGAGCGCTGGGTCGGGGCGGCGCCTCGACAGGCTCCTGATCGTCGAAGAGGCCCGGATGGTGGCGGCTGCGGCGAGGGCAGGAGTTGCACGCTCCGGCGACGGGGTGAAGCTTGGCGGCGTCGGGGTTCCAGGGAAAGCCGCTGACCGCGCGGGTCAGCGAGCGGGTCAGCTGCACCAGCTCGCGAGAGATGGTGCAGCGATCGAGGCGGTGACGGCTGTGGCCTAGCAGATCGTCCTGGGCCCGCGGTTCGGGGAGCGCAATTTGCTCGAAATCGGCGGCGCTCCAGTTGACGGTAAGGCCTTCGGGTCCAGCGCTCGTCAACCAGACCGGCGACGGCGTTGGCCTCCTCGAGGAGTGCAGCTGCCGACGCCGCCGTGGCCGCGGTGGAGGACCGCCACCCCGGCGCGACGCCAGTCGCATCTGGAGGCGACGGGCCTATCGCCGGCACGCCGCCGCCGCCGGCGATGCGGTTGCGGGATCATGCAAGGTCGCAGCGGGATTCGCGCTCCGAGTCTTGCCGAGGAGCGCCGTCACCTGTGGCATGAGCTCCGACATCTCGCGGATCACGATGCTGTCGGAGCAGTCGTGCGACGGGGAGCCGTCGCAGATCCCGTCTCCTGGCCCGCCAGGGTCGCCGGTGTCGTCACCGGGCGGGCTGTCCGGCGGCGGCGCGTTCGGCGGCGGCGCGCCCGGGTCCGGGTCGGTGACGTCCGGGTCGGGCGCCGGCCAGTCGGGAGGGATCTCGATGACCGCATCGCAGCAGGCCTTGCCGCCGCAGGGGCCGCTGCCGTCGGGATTCAACGAGCAAATGGTGAAGCCGTCGTCGCCGGTATTGTGGTACGCGCACAGGTAACAGCCGCTGCCGCTGCCGGCGCAGTCCGGCTCCGTGCCTTCCCAGCCGGGGCCGTCGTTGGCGGACCACAGGCGACAACCCTAAGCCGTGGGCGTGCGCTTCGCGGGGCGGCAGCGCGCCTGTTGCATGGAGCATCAACAGGCAGATCACGGCCGCAGGCAGCCGCCCGGAAGGAAGCGACCACCGGCGCTTCATGGCGCGAGCCCTGCGGCCGCGGTGGCGAATTCGGCCAGGTAGAGATGGCCCGGCCGGAAGACCGCGGCCGGCCCGAAGCCGTGCCAGGTGCGCAGGAACGCAAGACGCCCGCCGCGCACGTCGGCGCGCAGCCGGTCGTAGGGCAGGTTGCCGGTGATCGGCACGGGATAGCTTGTCACCTGGTCGCCGTGCAGGATGGTCAGCGTCCAGCGGACCTTGCCTGCCACGACCGAGCGGACGAGCAGGCCCGGACCCTCGGCCAGCGGCAGGATCTCCTCGACGACGCGGTGGCGGTTGAGGAACTCGAACCGCGCGGAATAGGAGCCGTTGAACTCGTCCTCCTGCTTCTGATCCATGCCGGCGCAGTCCGGCGCATCGAGGCCGAGGGCCTGATTCTTCCAGGTGCGCAGGAGCGTGCCCGTCTTGCTGTAGAGGTAAATGCCGTCCTTGACTCCGGGCACGACGACATACGATCCATCCGGCAGGAAACGGACGGCTCCGAGCTCCAGGCTCATGCAGCGCAGCAGGCTCAACGGCGGGGCGCCCGGCACGTCGTAGAGGAACGGCTTGAGGTCCCGCTCGGGGTGGCTGCTGAGCGGACCGATCCAGGCGATGCCGCCCTTGGATTCCCGCCAGCCGGCGAGCGCACGGTGCGTGGGATCGCCGAGCAAGAGGAGGCGATCGCCGAAGAGGTCGAGGCTGGCGACGGACCAGACATGCAGGCGGGTGAACCTGAACGTGCCGTCGGCGGCGGGGGTGCGCGGCCGGAAGCCGTAGTCCGCCATCAGCGAGGCGACGGCGAAGAACTGCGGCGACACCGCCAGCCGTTCCATCATCGGGAAGCGCATGTGGAGGGTGTCGCGGTCCGGGATCGGTTGCCGGCGGGCAGTGAGCGTCGCATCCAGGGAGACCTCGGTCACGCCGTCGTGAAGCCGGCTCAGGTAGACGGTCTCGTCGCTCGCGAAGCGGAGGTTGAGGGCCGGCGATGCTGGCGGGGTTTCTGACGACCGACAGCACCAACCTCTACTTTCGAGTCGATGTGGTCAACATCTGCTCTTCGTGTAGCTTCGCTTTCTCCCGCACCGTGAACACCATTCAACACATAGTTGCTAACCTCACCTTCGACCAGGGCTGCACGACCTCTGATCCGTATGGTTCCAACGGCTGCACCTGGACCTGGGCCGAGCCGGTCGCGGTGACCGGTGCCGGGGCTTTGCAAGAGGACGTCACCCGCGGCAAGCTCGTTGTGAACCTCCAGCTCACCGATACGATCCACGGTACGACACCGTTTTCCTTCTCCTGCCCCATCTGTGGCGCCAATTGCACCATCCTGAATCCCTTTTCCGCCGCTTCTGAGACCTTCGCCATGCCTGCGTGCCCGATCCACGCCATGACCATACCCGTGACCACTACACCATTCGCCCTGCCCAGGAGTCCTCACGACGCAATACCTGCCGCTGTACCCGCGGCGCTGCGGAGCGCAATCGAGAATGTGTTCGCTGAGCTCAGCGTTCCCGCCTCCGTTGCGGGTCAGGTCCAGCTCGCGGACCAGAGTGGCGGCGTCATTTTCAAGGTCACCATCGCGGCCGAGTGGCAGCAGTAGGGGAGTGAGAGCGCCGCCGCAACCAGGCCCTCGCGCATGTCGACGAGAGCGACGCGAAGCCGCTTCGTCCTTTACTCCCCGAGCACCAAAGGGGTGGGCAGCCTCGTGACCCCCTGCCCAGCCTGCCGGCGCTGCCGCACGCGAGCGCGGGCGCCGGGGCCGGTGCGGCGCTCCGCGCGCGCCCTCGCCGCCGCTATCCCAACGCCGCAAGCCCTGGCGGCGACGTGGCGGGCGATCAAGGCGGAGGCCGTATCTCGGACGTCTTCCGTGTACTCGCCGTAGCGCACCGCGCCGAGCAGGTCTACCGGCGGATCGGCGAGCTGCATCTGGCGGCGCAGGCGATGGTGGCGCGCTCCGAGGCCGTCGTCCATTTCCACCCGGAGTGGGGGCTCCGGCTGGTGCGGCGGGCGATCCCAGCGATCGACGGCAAGCGCGATCCCGAGCTCGAGCTGTCGGCGCGCCACGGCCTCGCCTGGTACCTCAACGACGCCGGTCAGGGGCTGGCCGCGCGGGCGGAGGTGGCGCGGAATGCAGGTGGAGGTGGGGGAGCCCGCGGCCGCCGCGGCGCTGCTCGGTAAGACGATGGCGATGGCCCGCGGTGTGGGCGCGGCGGCCGAGACGCGGCGGGCGCTGGGGACGCTGCGCGCGGCGGTGGCGGCCGGGCGGAGCGAGCGGGGCGCGTTCCGGCGGGCGGCGCTCGCGTCGCGGCGGTCTTGGGCGGCGAAGCCTTGACTTTCGCGGGCCTGACATTTCAGAATGATCGTGTTAGCAATAAACGCTACCCTTCCAGCTTGCGTAAGCTGGCAAAAGCAGGCAGCCTCGACAAGGCTTCCTCTTCCAGGCGCCGGCCAAGAAGTGCCGGGCGATCGGGGGGCTGGTGCGCGCTCACGCAAGATCACGATGGTCCCTGGGACACGAGGACGGGTTTGGAAGCTCTCGACATGGCTCGTGGATGCAGCGGCCGCTGCGGGGATGGAAAGGGCTGGCGAAGCTCGGCACGCTGGCGCCTGCCGCAGGTGCCGCGGTGCTGCTGCTGCTGTCGCCCGGCCGACCGGCGGCGGCGCAGCCACCGGCGCCGAATCCGCTGTTCGCCGGCGCGGTCTGGGTCGGCGACGCCCAAGGAATCCTCAAGCTGCTGGCGGCCAACGGCGACCTGCTTTTCGAGGTCTCCGGGCTCGAGCACGTGCGGGCGGTGGCGGTCGACGACCACCGCTACACGGTATGGGTCGCCACCCATGAGAACCTGCTGGCCTATGGCTTCGACGGGCGGCGGCAGCTTGCGGTCCCATTCGAGGCGCCTGGCGACGGTACGCGCACCCTGCTGGCGGTCAACACCGCGGACGGCTCGCTGTGGATGGCGCGAGGCAAGACCCTGCTCGGCTTCTCGGCTGGCGGCCAGACGTTGCATGCGCTGTCGCTGCGCGCCGACGTGGTCGGGCTGTCGCTCGATCCCGCCGCGGCGCTCCTCTGGGTGGCAACGTCGAACCAGGTCAGGGCCTACGATGCGCTGGCCGGGAGCGCCGTGCGCACCCTGGCGCTGGGCGCCGATGCCGACGTCCGCGACCTGAGCGCCGATCCAGCCACCAGCAGCGTCTGGGTCGCGCGGCAGGACGGGCTGCTGCACTTTGCCGCCGGCGGCGCCCTGCTGTTGGCGGTGGCTCTCGAGCTGCCGCTGCGTGTTTCGGCCGGCCCGAACGCCGACGTGTGGGCCGCCACCAGGCAAGAGCTGGTGCACTTCGGCGGCGCCGGGCAGCGGCTGGGGACGCTGCGACCGTTCGCCGAGGCCGGCGACAACGGCGATCCTGGCGTCGAGGGCGACATCTCGCACCTGGTCACCGACCCGTCCGACGGCTCGGTCTGGGCGGCGAACCGCCACGAGCTCGCGCATGCGACTCTTGCCGGCCGGCTCCTGCGCCTGCTCGATTTCGATCCGCCGGCCAGGATCCACGGCCTGGCGGTGTATGCCGACGTCATCCCGCCGCAGCTCGACTTCGCCCTGCCGGCGCCCGGCTCGTTCGTCGGCACCTCGGTCCCGGCCCTGCAGGTCGACTACAGCGACATCGGGTCGGGCGTCGACGCCGGTTCGCTGGCCTTCGAGGTCGCCGGCAGCGCGCTAGCCGTCGCCTGTGTCGAGAGTGCCACGGGCGCGACCTGCACCCCCACCGCGCCGATCCCCGACGGCACGGCGACGGTCACCGCCACGGTCAAGGACTTCGCCGGCAACGTCTCGCACCCGGCGGCGGTGACGTTCACCGTCGACACCATCCCACCTGCGGTCGCGATCACCTCGCCAGCGAGCGGCCTGCTGACCAACCAGCCCCAGCAGACCGTTGCGGGCTCGGTCAGCAAGCCGGCGACGGTCACCGTCGACGGGATCCCGGCAGCGGTCGCCGCCAACCTGAGCTTCGCGCAGCCGATCACGCTGCTGGAGGGGCCCAACGCCATCCTGGTGGTGGCCACGGATGCCGCCGGCAACCGCGGTCAGGCGAGCGTCCAGGTCACGCTCGATACGGTGCCGCCGGCGGCGGTCGATCCGCACCGGGTCACGGTCACCGCGCCGGCGGGCGGCGCCAGCACGGTGAGCGCCGGCCCCGGCAGCGCCGAGCCGGCGGCGACGGTGCTGCTGACCGACACCGGCACGGGCGCCACCAGCTCGGCCGTGGTCGCCGCCGACGGCAGCTTCACGGCGGCGATCGCCTGCCAGGCCGGCGATACGATCCAGATCGTGCTGCGGGACGCGGCGGGTAACTCGAGCGCGCCGGCGACGGTGACCGTGCCGGGCGCGGCGGGCGGCGGGCTGCCACCCGATCCCTCGACGGTCGCGACGCCGGTCGATCGCACGGTGGTCACCGACATCGCCGCGGCCACGGCGTTCCTCTACACTGGCGCCAACGCCATCCAGCAGGGGGTGCAGGCGGGGACCGTCCAGCCGTTCCAGGTGGCGGTGGTCCGCGGCTCCGTGCACGACCGCTCGGGACAGCCCATCGCCGGGGTCGGGGTCAAGATCCTCGGCCATCCCGAGCTCGGCGGCTCGCTCACCCGGGCCGACGGCTTCTTCGACCTGGCGGTGAACGGCGGCGGTCAGCTCATTGTCCAGTTCGACAAGGCCGGGTATTTCAGCGGCCAACGCGCGGTCAGCGCCCCCTGGCGCGACTACGCCTGGCTGCCGGACGTCGTGCTGGTGGCCCCCGACGGCGCCGCGACGCGGGTGGACACCACCCGGTCGACGCTGCAGGTGATCCGCGGCACGCCGGTGCAGGATGGCGACGGCACTCGCCAGGCGACGCTGCTGTTCCGGGCCGGGACCAGCGCGCAGCTGGTGCTCCCCGGCGGGCAGGCCTCGCCGCTCCCGACGCTGACCGTGCGCGCCACCGAGTACTCCGTCGGTGCCACCGGGCCGCAGGCCATGCCGGCGGCGCTGCCGCCGTCGAGCGCCTATACCTACGCGGTCGAGCTCGGCGCCGACGAGGCCGCGGGCAGCGGGGGCACGGTGCAGTTCAGCCAGCCGGTGCCCTTCTACCTCGAGAACTTCCTCGGTTTCCCAGTGGGCGGCATCGTTCCGGCCGGTTACTACAACCCCGCCAACGCCGCCTGGGTCGCCTCGGACAACGGGCTGGTGGTCCAGATCCTCTCGGTGACCGCCGGCCTGGCCGATCTCGACGTGACCGGCGCCGGCGCTGCGGCGAACCCGGCGGCGCTGGCCGCCCTCGGCATCACTGCCGACGAGCAACAGAGCCTGGCGGCGCTCTATCCGGTGGGGCAGACCTTGTGGCGGGTCCCGGTCAGGCACTTCTCGACCTGGGATTTCAACTGGCCGTACGAAGTGCCACCGGGGGTGCTCGAGCCGCCCAATCCGGACGGCGGCCCGCCGCCGGACCTGGCGGACTCGTGCCAGCAGTCCGGCGGTTCGGTCATCGACTGCGAGAACCAGACGCTGGGCGAGGACGTGCCGATCGTCGGCACGCCGTTCAGGCTGCACTACCAGAGCGATCGGGCGCCGGGGCGGATCGACCCGCGGAGCGTGCAGGTCCTGCTGAGCGGCCCCAACCCTCCCCCGGGCCTGGTGCAGATCGATCTCACCGTCGCCGTCGCCGGCCGCTTGTTCCAGCAGACCTTCGCTCCCGGGGCCAGCCTGTCATCGACCTTCACCTGGGACGGGATCGATGGCTACGGCAGGCTGCTGCAGGGCGAGCAGCTCGCGACGGTGACGGTCACCTACCTCATCGACGGGCAGTACGCACCGCCGCCGAACATCCCGCTGGCGTTCGGACAGGCGGCAATCGACGCGAACGCGAGCCTGAGCCCCACGCGCTATCAGCGCGCTTTCGCCAGCAGCTTCAGCCAGCGGGTGGGCGCGATGGATGCCAGCGCCGAGAGGTTGGGCGGCTGGACGCTCGACGTGCACCACGATTACGACTTTTCGACGCGCACCGTCTGGCGGGGCGACGGCTCGCGCGAGAACGCGGACCCGATCGGCACCGCGGCCATCGACCAGTTCGCCTTGATCCCGACGGTGCTCCCGGTCATCGGCGGCTGGCTGGGCGCGGACGGTTCGTTCGACCTGGTGGACCAGGGGTTTGTCGGCGCCGGCGACATCTACCAGGTCGATCGCAACGGCAACGTGGCGCTCGAGTACAGCAATGTCCTCGAAAACGTTCCCATCTGGGGCGTGGCGCGGGACAAGTTCAACCAGCTGTTCTTCGCCAGCTGTGATGCTCATCGCCAGGAAACGCAGATCCGCACCGTCCTGCTGCCGGGAAGCCTGACCTCCGCGGTGGTCCTCGCCACGCCGGGGTGCGGCACGTTTCTCGACTTCCTGCCCGACAACGCGGGCGGCTTCTACCTCGTTGACGGCGACGTCTACCATCTCGGCCCGGACGGCACCCTGACGACGGTCGTGGACGCCTCGACGATCCCGCTGTTCGGCGCGCAAGGCGCCGCCCTCGCCGGCGACGGCACCCTGTTCGTCGCCGATACTTCCGGTGGCCGGATCTTCCGGCGGGATCCTTCCGGACTGCTGACGGTGGTGGCCGGCACGGGCACCCGCGGGTCCGCCGGCGATGGGGGACCCGCGATCCTGGCCCAGCTGCAGGGTCCGACCGGCATCCTGGTGGCGCCCGACGGCACCCTCTGGGTCAATGACGGGGTGCTGCGCCGCATCGACCGCGCGGGTTTCATCAGCACGGTTCCCGGGGTCCCCCTGACCGGCCGCCCCTTCCTCGATCCCAACGGCCTGCTGTACGTCCTCAGCGGCGGCCCGGTGGTGTCGCGGATCGGCGATCCGTTCCCCGGCGCGAGCACCAGCGCTTTCCTGGTCGCCGCGGAGGATGCCAGCGAGGTCTACCAATTCTCGGCCGGCGGCCAGCACCTGAGCACGGTGGACCCGGTGACCGGTGCCGTCCTCTACAGCTTCATTTACGACGGCTCGGACCTGCTGACCGGGGTCCAGGACCGCGACGGGCGGATCACGCAGATCCAGCGCGACCCGCAAGGCAACGCGGTGGCCGTCGTCTCGCCCGACGGGCAGACGACGACGCTGGCGACGGGGCCTGACGGCTACCTGCAAGCGGTGAGCGACCCGGCGGCGGCGGCGGTGAGCTTCACGTATGCTGCGGGCGGGCTCATGGCGACACGCACCGATCCGCGGGGATACACCTCCACCTACCAGTACTCGGCCGGCGGCCGCCTGGTCGCCGACGCCGACGCGGCCGGCGGGCTCATGACCTTCAGCGAGGCCGTTGCCAGCCCGGCAGCCTACTCGGTCACGATGACCACGGCCGCCGGCGACAACTCCCAGGTTGCTGTCCAGTACCCGACCGCCGGCGGCAGGCAGCGCCTCTTCACCGGGCCGGACGGCCTGACGGTGCGGTCCGCGATCGCGCCGAACGGGCAGCAGACGGTGACCTGGCCGGACGGCAGCGTGGTCACGACCAGCCTCGGCGCCGATCCGCGATTCGGATTGCAGTCGCCCATCGTGACCGCGGAGCAGACGCAGCTGCCGTCGGGGCTGACCATGGCCACCAGCGGCAGCCGGACGGCCTTGCTCAACGTGCCCGGCGATCCCTTGAGCCTGAGCACGCTCACCGAGTCATGGGCGCTGAACGGGAATACCTACCGCAGGCTCTTCGACCGGTCGCAGATGACCTGGACCTTTCAGACGCCGGCGGGGCGGCAGTTCATCGAGACGGTGAATGCCGCCGGCCACCCGACGAGCCTGCAGGCAGGCACGCTCGCGGCCACCCAATTGGCCTACGACGCGGCCGGCCGGCTCATCTCCGCGACGCAGGGGACCGGGCCGGAGCAGCGCACCCTTGCCTTGACCTACGGCGCCGACGGCAGGGTCGCGAGCACCACCGACGCGCTGCAGCGAAGGTTCACCTTCGGATGGGACGCTGCCGGCAGGCTCACGTCGCAAAGCTATCCGGACGGCCGGATGGTGGTGTTCACCTACGATGCGAACGGCAATCTCACCTCGGTGACGCCTCCGGGCAGGCCGGCCCACCAGTTTGCGTTCACGCCGGTCAATCTCGCGATGAGCTACACACCACCCGATCTGGGTGGTGGTGCGACGGCCACCACCTACGGCTACGACCCCGACCGGCGACTGACGTCGATCAGCCGCCCGGACGGCAAGACCGTGAGCTTCGGCTACCAACAGGGGCGGCTGTCGAGCGTGAACTTCGAGCGTGGCACGATCAGCCTCACCTACGATCCCACCACCTCGCTGCTGCAAGCAGTGAGTGCTCCGGGCGGCGAAGCGCTCGCCTACCTCTCCGACGGACCCCTGCCGATCAGCATCAGCTGGAGTGGACCGGTGGCGGCGAGTTTGCAGAACACCTTCAACCAGGACTTTCGACTGAGCTCGCAGACCGTGAACGGCCAGCTTCCCGTGGCATTCCTGTACGACGCCGACGGCTTGATGACCTGGGCGGGTGGCCTGAGCGTGGGCCGGGACCCGAGCACCGGTTCGGTTACGAGCACGAGCATGGGGTCCGTCTCGACCGCGACGGCCCAGAACCGCTTCGGGGAGCTGTCGAGCTTCAGCGCGACCTATGCCGGCAGCCAGCTCTTCGCTGCCGACTTGACTCGAGACGCCGGTGGCAGGATCACGCAGAGGGTCGAGACGATCTCGGGCACGACCAGCACCTTTGGCTACAGTTACGACGCCGCGGGAAGGCTCACGGACGTCTCGCTGAATGGGACGCCGCTGTCGCACTACGACTATGACGCGAACAGCAACCGCGTCTCGACGTTGGACGGTTCGACGACGACGACGGCCAGCTACGATGCCCAGGACCGCCTGCTGCAGTGGGGCGACCTGACCTTTGCCTACAACGCCAATGGCGACCTTTCCAGCATGACCCAGAACGCCAGCATGGTCAGCTACGTCTACGACTCGCTCGGCAACCTGGTGAGCTTCGTCGACGCGAACGGGATCGAGAGCGACTACGTCGTGGACGGCCAAAACCGCCGGGTCGGCAAGCTGGTCGCCGGTGTCCTGGTGCAAGGATTCGTGTGGTTGGACAAGCTCAAGGTGGCGGCCGAGCTGGACGGCTCCGGCAACGTGGTCAGCCGTTTCATCTACGCCACCCATGTCAACGCTCCCGACGCCATGGTGAAGGCCGGCATCTCCTACGTGATCCTTACCGATCAGCTCGGCAGCCCACGTATGGTGGTCGATTCCACGACCGGCGATATCGCCCAGCGCCTGGACTACGACGCCTGGGGCCGCGTCACTCTGGACACCAACCCTGGCTTCCAGCCGTTCGGTTTCGCTGGTGGTCTGTATGACCAGAGCACGGCATTGGTACGCTTCGGCGCTCGCGACTACGATGCGGCGGTGGGACGGTGGACGGCGCGCGATCCCGTGCTCTTCCGTGGAGGCGACACGAATCTCTATGGATACGCTGTCGGCGACCCCGTCAATCTGACGGACCCTTCAGGTCTCGATACGTTTGTCTGTACGATCAAACTGCACGGTGGGCGGGATCCGAATTTGGATGGCCAGTGCCGCTTCGGATTGTGCCACGAATACCTGTGCGTGATCGATGAAAACGATAACGTAACCTGCGGCGGTCAGGGAGCGTCAGATAATGCTGGTTGGTGGGACAAGCTTTTCAATACTGTGCCAGGCGCGAACGACTCCAGGGCCTTCAATCGCAAGCATTGCCCACTGGTCAATAGTAATCAATGCGTGGACAAATGCGTGACTGGGCTCCTTTCGGACCCGTCCAGCTCACGGCCTGCTTATAACGACTTCAGCTGGAATGGGGGGAGGAACTGTCAGGCTTGGGCCGAAGATGTGCTATTTACCTGCAAGAGTCGCTGCTCGGCGAATTGAGGGGGGCAGATGAGGGAAATGAACCCTCGGAAGCCTTGGCGCGCGCTATTTTTGCACGCTTTTTCTGGGCCGCTCCCGGGTTGGCTGTGCCTTGGAGTCGTACTGCTTGTGATGGCCGCATTCGGGTTGGCCAAGGGCGACCTGATGTGGTACCTCCTGGTCCCTTCGCCGCTTCTTGCTGCGGTCGTTTGGAACTTATGTACTTGGCTTGCGGCTATCGTGGTCAAGCGAACTCGCCAGCTGAGATCCGGCTGGTTCTTTTTCGTGGCTATCGTGCTGGCTCTCGGCGGTGCCGCTATGATTTGGCCCGGTTGGGGCGCAGACCTGGGGCTTATAGTGTTGTTGACACTGTTGGTGCTCGGATTTCCCGCGACCATGGTAATGTTCGTTATCGGTAGGTTGTTGCCGCACTTGCCTTGGCGCCTCGATGACGTATTAGGCTCATTGAGCCTAATAGCGCTTGCCTATCTACAGGCTTTTGTGCTGCTGCCAGGATTGTTCCGACCGAGGGAGGCAGAGCCGGCAGCCGGTGACGATACAGATATAGACAGATCGAAGTGCGATACACAGTAAGCGATCTTAGGGGTCCCTGTGCAAGCGATAGTCACCAATAGTGGAGGCGCCTGAGTGACCCATGGCACGGGTGGTTGCGAATGACTGGCGTCCGGCCCATTCACGTTGGCGCGCTGCGCTGAAGCGTGTGGCGTCGGGGCCGCTGCTCGGCTTTCTCTGCCTTGGCGCCGGTGGTCGGTGGCGGCTGAGGGGCTCGAGTTGTGGACCTGCGCTGGCGCCGCGTCCCGCGCCAGCGGCTGCCGCCGGCGCCGGGCGCGGCGCCCGCGCAAGTCCACGAGTCGCGCCCCGCAACCGCCACCACCGCAGCGTTGGCGGGTGAATCCCCTGGCGGCGAGAGAACCGGATGAGGTCCTCGCCGCTCTCCGCCAGCTTCGACACCAAGGTATGCCACTCCCTGGCACCGAGTCGCTTCGCGCTTGTCTGACTCTCTGCCATGTCGCACCTGCTGGGAGATCAGACTGACGTATCAGGCGGCCAAGTGATAGGTGCGGTTCACAGAACGCTTACGCTCGGCAAGACGATGGCGATGGCGCGCGGCGTGGGCGCGGCGGCCGAGACGCGGCGGGCACTGGGGACGCTGCGCGCGGCGGTGGCGGCGGGGCGGGGCGAGCGAGGTGCGTTCCGGCGGGCAGCGCTCGCGGTGCGGCGGTCTTGGGCGACGGCGTGAGGGGGTGGTGACCGTCTCCCGAGAAGTCCGGCGCGAGCGACGCCGGAATGGGATCATGCAGAAGACCTCGAACCCCTGGTTGGCGAAGAGGCGCTCGAGAGTGAGCCGGCACCGGTCTCCCGGTAGGGGGCTTTATACCGGAGGACTATCCTTTCAGCGATGCGGTCGGCGCGCGCACCGCGGGTCTGCAGGCGATCGATGACCGCCGGCGGGAGGGTGATGATGAGGCGGTCGTAACGGCTGGGTCGGTTCACCATGGGTCGGTCTCTATGGCGGGGCTCGCCGGACTCGGAAGCTCGCCGCGTTCAGATCGATCGGAGCCGCGCGGCGGCGGCGCGATCCACCAGCCATAGCAGCTTGCCGTCGACAGGCGCGATCACCTGCGCGGGATAGAGCTCCGGGCGCGGCTCGCCTTCGAGCACCTCGGCCAGCGCCGGCGCCTTGGCCGCGCCGCTGACCAGGAAGATCACCTTGGCCGCTCGGTTCAGCACCGACGGCGTCAAGGTGATCCGCCAAGTCTTCTGAGCCTCGACCCACACCGCCGCCGCCAGACGCTGCCGCCGCTCCGCCAGCGCCTTCCTTCCTGGCTCCGCCAGCAACGGGCTACCGGGGAACAGCGACGCCGTATGGCCTTCTTCGCCCAGCCCCAGCAACACCAGGTCGAAGCGCGGCCAAAGACCGCGCGTTGCATGCATCGCATCGTCGCCAGCGACGGGCTCGTCGTGCCCCCCACCATCGGGCCGCAGCCCGAAGACCTCGATCAGCTCGCGCTCGTAGCGCTCCGCGGCCCGCGCGGCGTCGGGCTCCTCGGCATGGACGCGGTGCACGTGCTCGGCGGGCGCCGGCACGTGATCGAGCATCGCCTCGCGCGCCATGCGGAAGTTGCTGTCCGGGTGATCGGGCGGCACGTGGCGCTCGTCACCCCAGAAGAAATGCAGCGCCGCCCAGTCGATGCGGCCCCGAAACGGCGCTGCCGGGTCCGCCAGCAAACGGTAGAGCGCGCGCGGTGTCGAGCCACCAGCCAGCGCCCAGCTCGGTACCCTCGGCAAGCTAGATCTGTCCGCCGCGCCCGGCGCCAGCGCCGCCGCGCCGCCGCGCCGCGCCAGCGCGGCCACCACCTCTTCGGCCGCCACGCGGGTCAGCTCCGCCGCATCGGCGACCACGCGCACCTCGCCGCGGCCGCTCAAGCGTTGTTCTTCCATCGCCGCCCATCCGCCTGGATCAGATCGTCCGCCGCCTTCGGACCCCAGGTGTTGGCCTCGTAGTTCGGGAAGGAGCGCGGCGCCAGCGCCGACCAGACGTCGAGGATCGGCATCACGATCGTCCACCCCACCTCCACCAGATCGCTGCGCTGGAACAGCGTCGAGTCGCCGGTCATGCAGTCGTAGAGCAGCGTCTCGTAGCCGGTCTCGGGCGTGCTGCCGAAGTAGTCGGAGTACTGGAAATGCATGCGCACCTGGCCCAGCCGCATCAGCGGCCCCGGCACCTTGCCCTCGAACGAGAGCGAGATCCCCTCGTCGGGCTGGATGTGCATCACCAGCAGGTTGGGCTCGAGCTGCTCCACCGGCGTCTCGCGGAACAGGATGAACGGCGCTCGCTTGAACTGGATCGCCACCTCGGTGACCCGCCGCGGCAGATGCTTGCCGGTACGCAGGTAGAAGGGCACGTCCGCCCAGCGCCAGTTGTCGACGTACAGCTTGAGGGCGACGAAAGTCTCGACGCTCGAAGTCGGCGACACGCCCTTCTCGGCGCGATAGGCGGGCGCCGGCTTGCCGCCCACCGTTCCGGCGCCGTACTGGCCGCGCACCGTCTCGCGCAGCACGTCCTCGGGCGCGAGCGGGCGCACCGCGCGCAGGATCTTCACCCGCTCGTCGCGCACCACGTCCGGCGCGAACGAGATCGGCGGCTCCATGGCGGTCAGCGCCAGCAGCTGGAACATGTGGTTCTGCACCATGTCCCGCAGCGCCCCGGCCTCTTCATAGTAGGCGCCGCGCGACTCGACCCCGACGGTCTCGGCGACGGTGATCTGCACGTGGTCGATGTAGCGGCGGTTCCAGATCGGCTCGAAGATGCCGTTGGCGAAGCGGAAGGCGAGGATGTTCTGCACCGTCTCCTTGCCCAGGTAGTGATCGATGCGGTAGATCTGAGACTCCTCGACCACCTCGCGGATGTCGTGGTTGAGCCGCCGCGCGCTGTCGAGGTCGTGGCCGAACGGCTTCTCGATCACCACCCGGCGGAAGACGCCGTTCTCCTCCGCGGTCAGCCGCGCCTCGCCCAGCCGTTGGATGATCTGGGCGAACTGGCTGGGCGGCACCGCCAGGTAGAAGAGGTACGAGCCGCGCGTCCCCCACCGCTCGTCGATCGCCGCCAGCGCCGCGCGCAGCCGGTCGTAGGTCGCCGCTTGATCGAGGTCGCCGGCAATGTAGGACAGCCGGCGCTTCAGCCACTCGACCCGCTCCGGCTCGAGCGTGCCGGTCTCGAACGTATGCAGGTCCTGGCTCATCTTCTGCCGGAACTCGTCGTCGCTCATCGGCGAGCGGCTGATGCCGGCGATCGCGAACTCCTCCGGCAGGAAGCCGCCGGCCGCCAGGTTGTAGATCGCCGGGATCAGCTTGCGCTTGGCAAGGTCGCCGGAAGCGCCGAAGATCACCAGCACGCAAGGCGGCGCCGGCTGGCGGTCCGCGTGCGCCTGCGCCGCCGGCGGCGGCGGGGAAACGGCTGGCACCGACATGGGACTCTCCTCTCCTTACCGCGCCGCACGGCGCGGGGCTTTCGAGACCTGGGACATGGGTCGCCGGCGGCGCCGGTGTCCCACGCGATTCGTTCCGTGGCCGCGAGCCGGCCGGTCGCTAGCCGCCCGCCGGCCGCTCCAGGTGGCCGCCGAACTTCTGACGCATCGCGGACAGCATCTTTTCGCCGAAGGTGTGCTCCTGGCGAGAGCGGAAGCGCGCGAACAGCGAGGCCGACAGCACGTCGGCAGGCACCGCCTCTTCCAGCGCCGCGGTGATCGTCCAGCGCCCTTCGCCCGAGTCGTGCACGAAACCGGTGTAGCCGGCGAGGTCGCCGCTCTCGGCCAGGGCCATCGCCGACAGGTCCAGCAGCCACGACGAGACGACGCTGCCGCGCCGCCAGAGCTCGGCGACGTCGGCGAGGTCCAGCTCGAAGCGGTGCCCCTCGGGCAGCTCGGACGAGGCGGCGTTCTTGAGGATGTCGAAGCCCTCGGCATAGGCCTGCATCAGGCCGTACTCGATGCCGTTGTGCACCATCTTGACGAAATGCCCGGCGCCGGTGGGTCCGCAGTGCAGGTAGCCGAGCGCGGCGGTGCTCGCCTTGCCTTCGCGCCCGGGCGACGGCGGGATCGCCCCCTGCCCCGGCGCCAGCGTCTTCCAGATCGGATCGAGCCGCTCCACCGCCTCGCGCGGGCCGCCGACCATCAGGCAATAGCCGCGGTCGATGCCCCAGATGCCGCCGCTGGTGCCGGCGTCGAGATAGTGGATGCCCTTGCCCGCCAGCTCGCCGGCGCGGCGCACGTCGTCCTTATAGTAGGAGTTGCCGCCGTCGATCACCGCGTCGCCGGCCTCGAGGCGCCCGGCGAGCTCGCGGACCGTCGCCTCGGTGATCTCGCCGGCGGGCAGCATCAGCCACACCGAGCGGGGCTTGTCGAGCTTGGCGACGACGTCGGCGAGCGAAGAGGCGCCCACCGCGCCCTCCTTGGCCAGCTCCGCCACCGCCGCGGGATTGCGGTCGAACGCCACGCAAGAATGCCCGCCGCGCAGCAGGCGCTTCACCATGTTGCCGCCCATCCGGCCCAGCCCGATCATTGCTATCTGCATCGCTCTCCACGCCTTTCCGGACCCCGCACGGAGGGTCTCGCGTCAAGTCCCCAACCACTTTCTCTCGCCCCTCCCACCCCCCACCCGACATCGGCGCGAAGGCGCCGCCGACAGTCTACTACCGCTCTACGGCGGGCCGGCGGCGTCCGGTTTGCATCGGGTTGCAAGAGTCGTAGGCGGCGGCCGCGGCGACGTTCACCGTGATCCTCGCCGTGGGTCTCTCCTACCGGTTCTGACGCCCGCTCGATCGCTCTCCCGGTGCTAGACTCGGCGCGTCATGCAGCCCGAGCCGCGCGGCAAGCGCTTCCGCATCGGCGACGTCCTCCACGACGCCTGGGCGTTCGATCCCAAGCTCTGGCGGGGCGACCGCATGGGAGTCGCCGAGGACTTCGGCCCGGCGGTGACGCTGCTGCTCGAGCTGCTCGCGGCGCGGCACGTCGCCTACGCCCTGGCCGGCGGCATGGCGATACTGAAGTACTTCGAGGGCCGCAACACCAAGGACGTCGACCTGATCGCATCGCCGTCGTGCCTCGACGCCATGCCCGAGATCGCGGTCAGGTCCCACGGCGATCATTTCGTGCGGGCGCGGTTCGCCGAGGTGAGGCTCGACCTGCTGCTGACCACGGACCCGCTCTTCGCCCGGGTCTTGCGGTCCCACGTGACCACCCAGCACTTCGACGACCTGCCGCGGCAGCCGGTCCCCTGCGCCACGGTCGAGGGCCTGCTGCTGCTCAAGCTCTATGCCCTGCCCTCGCTCTATCGCCAGCGCGAGTACCTGCGCATCGGCCTCTACGAGAACGACGTCGCGAGCCTGCTCCACGTCTACCGGCCGCGGACCGAACCGATCCTGGACGAGCTGTCTGAGCACCTCGGCGCTTCCGACCTGGCGGAGGTGCGCAAGCTCGTCGCCGAGCTCCGGCACCGCTTCGAGCGCCGCTTCGAGCACCCCGCGGGCGAAGATGCCTGATCGGTCGCGCCGCTCGGCGAGAGCGCCGTTCGCCGCTGGCGCCGCCGTCGCCTTCGCCGCGGCCACCGTCGTGGCGGTCGCGACGGCGGTCTCCCTGGCTGCAACCGGCGGCCCGCCGGCAGCGCCGCCCGCAGCCGCGCCGGTGGACCGCGGCAGGATCGAGGTCAGTGCGGACATGAAGCAGCTCAACGGCATCGCCGAGTCCTACGTCAAGCTGGTGCTGGCGGTCGGCCAGCACGACGCCAACTATGTCGATGCCTTCTACGGGCCGGCCGAGTGGAAGCAGGCCGCGGAGACCGCCGGCAAGCGGCCGCTCGCCGAGCTGCGCGCCGAGGCCCGCTCCCTGCTGGCGGCGCTCGGCGACGTCGCGGCCCCGCCAGCCGCGGCCCCGCCAGCCCCGGCCCCACCAGCCGCGATCCCGCCTGCCGCGACCGCCGGCGTCGCGGCGCCCGACGGCGGCGATTCCCCTGACGAGCTGCTGCGCCTGCGCCGCCGCTTCCTCGAGCGCCAGCTCAGCTCCCTGGCGGCGCACGTCGACGCCCTGAGCGGCGCCCGCATGAGCTTCGACGAGGAGTCGCGCGCGCTCTACGACGCGGTCGCGCCGACCTGGGACGCCGCCCACTTCCAGGCCATCCTCGACCGCATCGACCACCTGGTTCCCGGCACCGGCCCGCTCGCCGCCCGCATCACCGCTTACCGGCAGCGCTTCGTGATCCCTCCCGATCGTGTCGCCGCCGTCTTCGCCGCCGCCATCGCCGAATGCCGGCGCCGCACCGCCGCCCACATCGCGCTGCCGCCCGGCGAGAGCTTCGAAGTGGCCTACGTCAAGGACAAGCCCTGGAGCGGCTACAACTGGTACCAGGGCGGCTTCCACAGCCTGATCCAGGTCAACACCGATCTGCCGATCTACATCGATCGGGCGCTCGACCTCGCCGGCCACGAGGGCTACCCGGGGCACCATGTCTACAACTCGCTGCTCGAGCAGCACCTGGTGCGCCAGCGCGGCTGGATCGAGCTCACCGTCTATCCGCTGTTCAGCCCGCAATCGCTGATCGCCGAGGGCACCGCCAACTTCGGCGTCGAGGTGGTCTTCCCCGGCCCCGAGCGCGTGGTCTTCGAGCGCCAGGTCCTCTATCCGGCGGCGGGCCTCGACCCCGCCGCCGCGGCCAACTACGACCAGGTGCAGGAGCTGCTGCGCGAATCGAGCTACGCCGGCAACGAGGCGGCCCGCGGCTACCTCGACGGCAGGCTCAGCCGGGAAGCGGCGCAGGCCTGGCTGGAGCGCTACGGCCTGATGTCGCCCGAGCGCGCGGCGCAGCGCCTGCGTTTCATCGACACCTACCGCAGCTACGTGATCAATTACAACTACGGTCAGGACCTGGTGCGCCGCTACATCGACTCCCGCGGCGGTACCGCCGAGCAGCCCGAGCGCCGCTGGCGCGAGTTCGCCCGCCTGATCTCCTCGCCGCGCCTCCCGTCCGACCTGCGCTAGCAAACACCTTGCAATTTGACCCTGCCGTGGTCGAATTGCTAGGCTATTCGACCATGATCCCTCGCTTTCTGAGCGCGCGCCTGCCGCGCTCCGCCCCGCCCCGACGCCTGGTGGTGTTGACCGGCGCCCGGCAGGTGGGCAAGACGACGCTGGCCAGGGCGCTCTATGGCGGCGAGCTGCGCTATCTGAACCTCGACTCCCCCGGGGAGCGCGAGCGCCTCTCGGCAGTGCCCGCGGAGGGGTGGGCACGCGCGGTCGGGCCGGCGGTTCTCGACGAGGTGCAGAAGGCTCCCCAGCTGCTCGACAAGATCAAGTGGGCGTACGACGAAGGAACGCTGCCTTTCTCCGTGCTTCTCGGCTCGTCGCGCATCCTCCTCCTCGACCAGGTCCGCGAGACGCTCGCCGGCAGGGTATTCCTCTATGAGCTCTGGCCGCTCGCGGTCGGCGAGCTCGCCGCGCACTTCGGCGGCGCCTGTCCGGACGAGCCGCTGATCGCCGCACTCATGGCGGGTCCGGCGACGGTGCGGGAGCGCCTCGACGCCCTGCTCGACGGTTTCGTCGGCCCCCAGGCCGGGGCGGCCCGGAGCGCGATGCAGCACGCCATCGAATGGGGGACCCTGCCCACCCTGCTGCAGTATCGGCCGGAGGAGCGCCGGGATTGGTTGGACGCCTACCAGGCGACCTACCTCGAGCGCGACCTGGCGGATCTTGCGCGGCTGCGCGATCTCGAAGCCTTCGCTCATTGCCATCGACTCGCCGCGCTCCGCGCCGGGAAGCTGCTGTCGTATTCGGAGCTGGCGCGGGACGCCGGGCTGCCGGTCACCACCGTGCGCCGTTATCTCCGCTACCTCGAGCTGTCCTATCAGATCCTGCACCTCCCTGCCTGGGCAGGGAATCCGACCGTGCGTCTGCTCAAGGCGCCCAAGCTGATCTGGTTCGACGCGGGAGTGCAGCGCGCCCTTTCCGGGCAGACCGGCGGCCTCAGCGGCGAGCAGTACGAGAGCACGGTCACCGCCCAGATCCTGATCACCCTCGAAAGCCTGGGCGCTCGTGTTACCGCCACCTACCTGCGGACCTCCGGCGGCCTCGAGGTCGATCTGATCCTCGAAAGCCAGGACGATCTCTGGGCGCTCGAGCTCAAGGCCAGACCCAGAGTGGACGCTCGCGACGCGACCAGCCTCGAGCGATCGCGCCGCGTGCTCGGGGACCGCTATCGCGGCGGGTTCGTGATCTATCGCGGCGAGCGGGTGCTCCGCCTCAGCGATTCGGTCTTCGCGGTCCCCGACTGGTTGTTGCTCGGGACTTGACCGCCATGGAAACAGGATGGAGGACGCCATGACGACACCACCCTATCGGCGAGCGCTGGTCACCGGCGCCACCAGCGGCATCGGCTGGTCCCTCGCGCTGTGGCTGGCCGCGCGCGGCATCCCGGTGGTCGCGGCCGGCCGGCGCGGCGACCGGCTGCAGGCGCTGCGCGCCGAGGCGGCCCGCACCGGCGGCGTGATCGAGCCGCTGGTGCTCGACGTGGCGGAGCTCGCGGCGACGCGGGAGCGCCTGCGCGAGCTCGACGATCGCGTCGGCGACCTCGACCTGGTGATCGCCAACGCCGGCGTCGGCCAGCTGACCTCGGCGCGGCGCTTCGACTGGCAGGCCTGCGAACGGATCCTCCAGACCAACGTCCTCGGCGCCGCCGCCACCCTGACCGCGACGCTGCCCGGCATGCTGGCACGCGGCCGCGGGCACCTGGTGGCGATCGCCTCCATCGCGGCGGTGCG
>DATGHG010000175.1:0-7848 GCA_035308185.1 Thermoanaerobaculia bacterium
CTCGAACGTCGCGGCGTCGAAGGTGATCGGCGCCAGATGCGCGAACACCCGGTCCGGGCCAAGCCTGGCGTGGCCGCTGCCCAGCGCCAGCCGTGCCACCCCCCGGTGCACCAGCGCCACCGCCTTGGGCGTGCCGGTCGAGCCCGAGGTGTAGAGCAGGCAGAACAGGCCGGCGGCGCCGGCCGCGGTGGTCGCGGTGGCGATCGCCGCGGCTGCGCGGTCGAGGCGGTCGAGATCGACGATGGCGCAGCCGTCCGCGGGCAGCGCCGCGCCCGCCTCGCCGGCGGTTATCACCGCCGCCGCGCCGGAATCGGCGAGCAGCCAGGCCAGGCGCTCCTCCGGATAGGACGGATCGAGCGGCACGTACCCGGCGCCGGCCTTGACGCAGGCCAGCAGCGCGACGATCAGCCGCGGCGAGCGCGGCAGGCAGACCGCGACCCGGTCCTCGGCGCGCACCCCGAGCGCCGCCAGGTGGTTGGCGAGGCCGTTGGCGGCGCGATCCAGCTCGCCGTAGGTCATGACCTCCGGCGGCGCCTGGGGCGCGGCGGCGGCCGGCTCCATGACCAGGGCGATCGCATCCGGCGCGCGCGCCACGGAGACCGCGAACAGCTCGCCGAGGGTCGCGTCGCGCGGGTAGTCCCAGGAGACGTCGTTCCAGCCCCAGAGCAGCTGATGGTGCTCGGCCGGCGCCATCAGCGGCAGCTCCGAGAGCCGCCGCTCCGGCGCCGCCGCCGCCGCCGCGAGCAGGCGGGAGAAGTGACCGAGCAGCCGCTCGGCGGTTGCCGCGTCGAACAGCTCGGCGCTGTACTCGAGATCGCCGGCCAGCCCCTCCGGACCGCCCGCCAGCGAGAGCGTCAGGTCGAACTTGGCGCGCGGCAGCACCGGCGGCAGCAGCTCCGCCCGCACTCCCGGCAGACCGGGCGAAGCCGCCTCGCGCTCGCGGAACACCAGCATCGCCTGGAACAGCGGCGTCGCGCCGGGGTCGCGTTGGGGAGCCAGCTCCTGGACCATTCTCTCGAACGGCAGCTCTTGATGAGCGTAGGCGGCCAGCGCGACCCATCTCACCCGCGCGAGCAGGTCTCCGAACGCGGGGTCGCCGGCGAGGTCGATGGGCAGCGGCAGGGCGTTGACGAAGAAGCCGATCAGCGGCTCGAGCTCCAGCCGGTCGCGGTTGGCGGCCGGCGAACCGACCACCACCGCGCTCTGGGCCCCCGCGCCGGCCCGGCCGAGCAGCGCCGCCCAGGCGGCCAGCAGGACCATGAAGGAGGTCGTGTCCTGTCGTTGCGCCAGCGCCGCCACCGCCTCGGCGATGCCGGGCGCCGGCGGCAGCAGACGCCGCCCGCCGCGCGAGCCGCGCACCGCCGGCCGCGGCCGGTCGGTGGCCATCGCCAGCGCCGGCGGCGCTTCGGCCAGCGCCTGACGCCAGAACGCGAGCAGCGGTTCGAGCACCGGACCGACCAGGCGCTGCCGTTGCCAGAGGGTGTAATCCAGATACTGAATGGGCAGCGGCGGCAGTGCCGGCAGCGGTGCCAAGGGTGCCGGCGCCTCGCTCCCACGCGACCGGAGGGCGGCATAGAACGTCCCCAGCTCGCGCCAGAAGACTTCCACCGAGACGCCGTCGAAGACGATGTGGTGGAAGCTCAGCAGCAGCAGCCACTCGCCGGCAGCGATCGCCAGCAGGCGGGCGCGCAGCAGCGGCCCGGCGGCCAGCGCGAATGGCGCCGCCGCCTCGGCGGCGGTCAGGCGCACCGACTCCGTGGCGGCGACCGCGGCGGGCAGCCGCGTCAGGTCGACGACCGGCAGCGGCACCACCGCCGGCGGCTCCACGCGCTGCACCGGCTGCCCGCCGATCTCCGGGAAACGGGTGCGCAACGCTTCATGACGGGCGACGATGGCGGTGATGGCACCGGCCAGCGGCGCCCATGCCAGGTCGCCGCGGAGCCGCAGCGCCGCCGGCACGTTGTAGGTGACGCTCGCCGGTTCGAGCTGATCGAGGTACCACAGCCGCTCCTGGGCAAAGGACAGCGGCGGCTGCGCGGGCCGCGGCCACGGTTCAATCGGCCCCGACGCCGCCACGGGCGCGCCGAGATCCCCGCCACCGGCGAGCGCGCCGGCCAGGCGCGCGGCCAGCCCCGCCAGCGTCGGCTGCGCGAACAGCGCGCCCAGCGGCAGCTCGACGCCGAAGGCGCGGCGCACCCGCGACATCAGCCGCGCGGCGAGCAGCGAGTGGCCGCCGAGCGCGAAGAAGCTGTCGTGGAGACCGACCCGCTCCACGCCCAGCACTTCCCGCCAGATGCCGGCCAGCAGCTCTTCGGCCGGCGTGCGCGGCAGGGCGATCTCCTGCCGCTCGTCGCGGCCCCAGCTCGGCGCCGGCAGCGCCTGCCGGTCGAGCTTGCCGTTGGCGGTCAGCGGCAGCGCCGGCAGCACCACGAAGGCGGACGGCAGCATCGGCTCGGGCAGCCGCCGGCGCAGGAAGGCGCGCAGCTCCTCGGCGGCGGGCGCCTGGCCCTCGCCGGCCGCCACCACGTAGGCCACCAGCCACCGTTCGCCGGCCGCCGAAGAGGCCGAGGCCGACGGCCGGGTCGTCGCCACCACCGCCGCCGCCGCCAGCCCCGGATGCTGGACCAGCGCCGCCTCCACCTCCGCCGGCTCGACGCGGACACCGCGCACCTTCAGCTGGGCGTCGAGGCGCCCCAGGAACTCCATCCGCCCATCCGCCAGGTAGCGGGCGAGGTCGCCGGTGCGGTACAGGCGACCGCCCGGCTCGCCGCCGCACGGGTCCGGCACGAACCGCTCCGCGGTCAGCGCCGGCCGCCGGTGGTACCCCCGCGCCAGGCCGTCGCCGCCCGCGCACAGCTCTCCCACCACCCCCACCGGCACCGGGTGCAGCGCCGCATCCAGCAGATAGGCCCGGGTGTTGGCGATCGGGCGCCCGATCGGCACCGTGCCCGCGGGCACCGTCGCCGGCAGACCCGCCACGCCCAGCGTCTGGCAGCAGGTGAACGTCGTCACCTCGGTCGGACCGTAGCCGTTGATCAGCCGGCAACCGGGCAGCGCCGCCAGCGTCCTCCTCACCGCCGCCGGCGACAGTGCGTCGCCGCCCGCCAGCAGCTGCTCGAGCGGCGCCAGCCCGGCGACGTTGGCTTCCGCCATCTGGTGGAACAGCCCCGCCGTCAGCCACAGCGAGCTGACCTGCTGCGCCGCCAACAGCTCCCCGAGCTCCTCCGGCGACACCGCGCGGGGCGGGTAGATCACCAGCTTGCCGCCGTTGAGCAGCGGGCCCCAGATCTCCAGGGTCGACGCGTCGAACGCCGTTGGCGCCAGCTGTAGCCAGACCTGCTCCGGGCCGAAGCGCGCATGCTCGGCCCCCAGCACCAGCCGCGCCACCCCGCGCTGCACCACCGCCACGCCCTTGGGCTCGCCGGTCGAGCCCGAGGTGAAGCTGACGTAGGCAAGGGAGTCGCCGTCGCCGCGCCATGCCGACCGGGCGGCCTGCTCGCGCTTCGCCGAGGCGTCCGCCGGTCCTTGCCCGGCGAGCGGCCCGGCCTCCGGCGCCCCCTGCCCGGGCCGCTCGGCGACGCCGATCACCACCGGCGAGCCCGCCCCGGCCACCGCGGCGAGTCCGGCGGCGCCGCCGGTCCCGTCCGTCACCAGCACCGGCGCGCCGGCGCCGGCGAGCAGCAGCGCCAGGCGTTCGGCCGGCCAGGCCGGTTCGAGCGGCAGGTAGGCGCCGCCAGCCTTCAGCACCCCCAGCAATGCCACCACCAGCTCCAGCGAACGCTCCAGGCACACCCCCACCACCACCTCGGGGGCCACTCCCAGCGACACCAGGCGCTCGGCCATGGCGTCCGCCCGCCGGCCGAGCTCGCAGTAGCTCAGCTGCCGCTCGCCGCAGACCAGCGCCACCGCCTCCGGCGCCCGCGCCGCCGCCGCCGCGAACAGCGCCGCCAGGCCGGCGTCGCGGGGATACTCGCGCGCGGTGTCGTTCCACGCCGCCAGCAGCTGGTGGCGCTCGGCCGCCGCCAGCAGCGGCAACTCCGAGATCCGCCGCTGCGGCGCCGCTGCCGCCGTCGCGAGCAGGCGGGTGAACTGGCCGAGCAGCCGCTCGGCGGTCGCCGCGTCGAACAGCTCGGCGCTGTATTCGAGGTCGCCGCCCAGCCCCTGCGGGCCGCTCGCGAGCTCGAGCATCAGGTCGAACTTGGCGCGCGGCAGGACCGGCGGCAGCAGCTCGGCCCGTACTCCCGGCAGCCCCGGCGAGGCGGCCTCCCGATCGCGGAACGCCAGCACCGCCTGAAATAGCGGCGTCGAGCTCGGGTCGCGTTCCGGAGAGAGCTTCTCGACCAACTTCTCGAACGGCAGCTCCTGGTGGGCATAGGCGGCCAAGGCGGCCTGCCGCACCCGCCCGAGCAACTCGCCGAAGGCCGGATCGCCCGCCAGGTCGATCGGCACCGGCAGGGTGTTGACGAAGAAGCCGATCAGCGGCTCGAGCTCCAGCCGGTCGCGGTTGGCGAAGGGCGCGCCGACGACCACCGCGGAGTGCCCCCCGGGTGCTCCTGGCCCCCTGGCGCCGCCGGCGCGGCCGAGCAGCGCCGCCCAGGCCGCCAGCAACACCATGAAGGAGGTTGCGTCCCGGTGTCGCGCCAGCGCCGCCACCGCCGCCGCCAGACCGGGCGCCGGCGCCAGCAGGCGGCGACCGCCGCGCGAGCCGCGCACCGCCGGCCGCGGCCGGTCGGTGGGCAGCGCCAGCGCCGGCGGCGCCCCCGCCAGCGCCTGCCGCCAGAAGTCGACCAGCGGCGCGAGCGCCGGACCGGACAGCTGCCGGCGCTGCCAGAGCGTGTAGTCGAGGTACTGGATGGGCAGCGGCGGCAGGGCCGGCGGCGCCGGCGGGCGCATCGCGAGCGGCGCATGCGGCTCGCGCCCGCGGTGAGACTGAATGGCGGCGTACAGCGTCCCAAGCTCGCGCCAGAAGACCTCCACCGAGGCGCCGTCGAAGACGATGTGATGAAAGCTCAGCAGCAGCAGCCACTCGCCGGCACCCAGCGTCAACAGGCGGGCGCGCAGCGGCGGCCCGGCGGCGAGCCCGAACGGCGCCGCCGCCTCGACGGCGGCCAGCCGTGCCGACTCCGCGGCGGCCGCCGTGGCGCCCAGGCGAGCGAGGTCGACGACCGGCAGCGCCACCGGCGCCGGCGGTTCAACACGCTGCACCGGCTGTCCCTCGACCTCCGGGAAGCGGGTGCGCAAGACCTCATGCCGGCCGACGATGCCGGTGAGGGCGCCGGCCAGCGGCGCCCAGGCCAGCTCGCCCTGGAGTCGCAGTGCCGCCGGGATGCTGTAGGAGACGCTCCCCGGCTCGAGCTGATCGAGGAACCACAACCGCTCCTGGGAAAACGACAGCGGCGGATGGTCGGGCCGCGCCTGCGGCGGTATCTGCTGGGTATGCGGGGCCGGCAGGTTGGGCGGGAGCCCCGCCGGCGCCGCGTCCCCGGCGGCAAGCGCGCCCGCGAGGCGCGCCGCCAGGCCTGCCAGCGTCGGTTCCTCGAACAGCACGGCCAGCGGCAGCTCGACGCCGAAGGCGCGGCGGACCCGCGACATCAGCCGGGCGGCCAGCAGCGAGTGGCCGCCGAGGGCGAAGAAGTTGTCGTCCAGGCCGACTCGCTCCATCCCCAGCACCTCCTGCCAGATGCCGGCCAGGATGACTTCGAGTGGAGTGCGAGGCACACCGCCGCCAGAATCAGGTTCGGTGCCCGCCGCGCCCGGCGCCGGCGCCGGCAGCGCCCGCCGGTCGACCTTGCCGTGCGCGGTCACCGGCAGGGCGGCCAGCACCACCAGGCTGGTGGGCAGCATGTAGGCGGGCAGGCGGGCCGCGAGATGGCGGCGCAGCTCGGCGGCGTCCGGCGCGTCCGGCGCGCCGGGCGCGCTCTCGCCGGCGCGCGGCACCGCGTAGACGACCAGCCGCTTGTCGCCGGGCCGGTCCTCGCGCACCACGGCGATGCTCTGCGCCACTCCGGGATGGGTCGCCAGCGCCGCCTCGATCTCGCCGGGCTCGACGCGGAAGCCGCGCACCTTGACCTGGCGATCGACGCGGCCCAGGAACTGCAAGTTGCCCTCGGACCGGTGGCGGACGCTGTCGCCGGTCAGGTAGACGCGCTCGCCACCGCGGCGCGAGAACGGGTGCGGCCGGAAGCGCTCCGCCGTCAGCGCGGGCTGGTTCCAGTAGCCGCGCGCCAAGCCGTCCCCGGCCAGGGCCAGCTCGCAGGCGGAACCCTGCGGCACGAGCCCCCCGGCGCGATCCAGCACGAAGGCCTCGGTGGCGGCGACCGGCCGGCCGATCGGCGGCGCACCGGCCGCCCCTCCCGGCACCACCGGCCAGCAGGTGGCATAGGTGGTGTCCTCGGTCGGACCGTAGGCGTCGAACAACCGGGTGCCCGGCAGCGCCGCCGCCGCCCGTTCCAGGTGCGCCAACGACACCACGTCGCCGCCGGTGAACAGCTCCTCGACCCCCGCCAACCCGGCCAGGTTCTGCTCGACCATCTCGTGAAACAGCGCGGTGGTGAGAAAGAGGGTGGTGACCCGGTGGCGGGCGAGCGCCGTCCCCAGGCCGTCGAGCGACGGCACGCCGGGCGGCAGGATCACCAGCCGGGCGCCGTTGGCCAGCGCACACCAGATCTCGAAGGTCGCGGCGTCGAAAGTGATCGGCGCCAGGTGCGCGAGCACCCGATCCGGGCCAAGCCGGGCGTGACCACCGCCCAGCGCCAGCCGCGCCACCCCCCGGTGCACGAGCGCCACGGCCTTGGGCCTGCCGGTCGAGCCCGAGGTGTAGAGCAGGCAGAACAGCCGCTCGGCACCGCCCCCGCCCCGCACGCCCGCGGAACCGACGGAACCAACGGAACCGACGAAGGATGCCGCCTTGGAGCGCGCGCTCAAGCCGGCGTCACCCTCGAGATCATCGAGACCGACCTTGACGCAGCCGTGGGCAGGCAGCGCCGCGCCCGCCTCGCCGGCGGTCACCACCGCCGCCGCCCCGGAGTCGGCGAGCAGCCAGGCCAGGCGCTCGGCCGGATAGGCCGGATCGAGCGGCACGTAGGCAGCACCAGCCTTGACGCAAGCCAGCAGGGCGACGATCAGCCGCGGCGAGCGCGGCAGGCAGACCGCGACCCGGTCCTCGGCACGCACCCCGCGCGCCGCCAGGTGGTTGGCGAGACGATTGGCGGCTCGCTCCAGCTCGCCGTAGGTCATGACCGCCAGTCCGGCGCCGGGCGCATCCACCGCATATTGGAGCCGGAGCTCGCGAGGCACCGCGGGGCCCGGATCCATGATCAGGGCCACCGCCTCCGGCGCTCGCGCCGCCGCCGCCGCGAACAGCTCGGCCAGGCCGGCGTCGCGCGGATAGTCGCGGGCGGTGTCGTTCCAGGCGACGAGCAGCTGATGGCGCTCGGCCGGCGCCAGCAGTGGCAGCTCCGAGAGCCGCCGCTCCGGCGCCGCCGCCACCGCCGCGAGCAGGCGCCCGAGACGCTCCGCCAGACGCACCACCGTGGCGCGGTCGAACAGGTCGGTGTTGAAGCGCAGCGAGGCTCCCAGCCCACGCCCCAGCTCGGCGGCGACCAGCGACAGGGCGAACGGCGCCCCCGGCGGCGGGAAGGCAACCGACGACAGCACGGCCTCGCCCAGGCGCAACCGCGATCCCGGCATGCCGAGCGCGAAGCCGCACAGGTCGAGCCGCGTCTCGCGCCCCTTCTCGAAGGCGAAGACGACGTCGAACAGCGGCGAGCGAGCCGGGTCGCGCTCCGGCAGCAGGCGCTCGGCCAGCACCGCCAGCGGCATCTCCTGGTGCTCGTAGGCGGCCAGCGC
>DATGHG010000176.1:0-4939 GCA_035308185.1 Thermoanaerobaculia bacterium
GCGCTGGCCGCCTACGAGCACCAGGAGATGCCGCTGGCGGTGCTGGCCGAGCGCCTGCTGCCGGAGCGCGACCCGGCTCGCTCGCCGCTGTTCGACGTCGTCTTCGCCTTCGAGAAGGGGCGCGAGACGCGGCTCGACCTGGGCGGCTTCGCGCTCGGCATGCCGGGGTCGCGATTGCGCCTGGGCGAGGCCGTGCTGTCTTCGGTTGCCTTCCCGCCGCCGGGGGCGCCGTTTGCCCTGTCGCTGGTCGCCGCCGAGCTGGGGCGTGGGCTGGGAGCCTCGCTGCGCTTCAACACCGACCTGTTCGACCGCGCCACGGTGGTGCGCCTGGCGGAGCGCTTCCGGCGGCTGCTCGCGGCGGCAGCGGCGGCGCCGGAGCGGCGGCTCTCGGAGCTGCCACTGCTGGCGCCGGCCGAGCACCATCAGCTGCTCGCCGCCTGGAACGACACCGCGCGCGACTATCCGCGCGACGCCGGCCTGGCCGAGCTGTTCGCGGTGGCGTCGGCGCGGGCGCCGGAGACGGTGGCGGTGGTCTACGGCGCGCGCCAGCTGAGCTACGGCGAGCTCGGCCGGCGGGCGGACGAGTTGGCCGGCCGGCTGGCTTCGGCCGGCGTCGGCCCCGAGGTGGTGGCGGGGGTCAGGGTCGAGCGCTCGCCGGAGCTGGTGGTGGCGCTCCTCGGCGTGCTCAAGGCGGGTGGCGCCTACCTGCCGCTGGATACGTCATGGCCGGCCGAGCGCCAGGCGCTGGTGCTGGCCGGTGCCGGCGCCGCGGTGCTGGTGACCGATGCCCCTGGCTCCGGAATCGCCGGGGCGGCCCCGGGCACCGGACCGGGCTGGCCGCCGGTGATCGCCATCGACCGTCGCGCCGGGGCGGAGGCGGCCGGCGGTGGTTCGCCGGCGGCCGCGACGCCGCGCGGTGGGCGTGCCGCCGGCGATTCGCTGGCCAGCGTGATGGTCACCTCGGGATCGACCGGCGAGCCCAAGGGCGTGGCGGTGGTCCAGCGGGCGGTGGCGCGCCTGGTGCTGGGCGCCGAGTACGCGCGCTTCGGCCCGGAGCAGGTCTGGTTGCAGCTGGCGCCGGCGGCATTCGATGCTTCGACCCTCGAGATCTGGGGAGCGCTGCTGCACGGCGCCAGGCTGGTCGTCTACCAGCCGCGGGCGGTGGCGCCCGAGGAGCTGGGGGAGGTGCTGGCGGCGGAGCGGGTCAGCAGCCTGTGGCTGACCGCGGGCCTGTTCCACCAGATGGTGGAGGCCAACGTCGGCGGTCTGGCGCCGGTCCGCCAGCTGCTGGCGGGCGGCGACGTGCTGGCGCCGGCGGCCGTGGCGAAGGCGCTGGCGGCGCTGCCGAACTGCCGGCTGATCAACGGCTACGGTCCGACCGAAGGCACGACGTTCACCTGCTGCCAGACGCTGGGAGGAGCCGGCGGCGTCAACCAAACCGGCACGGTGCCGATCGGCCGCCCGATCGCCAACACCCGGGCCTACCTGCTGGACGCGGCGCTGCAACCGGTGCCGGTGGGAGTGGTGGGCGAGCTGTACGCCGGCGGCGACGGCCTGGCGCGCGGTTACCATCGGCGGCCGGATCTGACCGCGGAACGTTTCGTGCCGGATCCGTGCGGCAGCGCCTCGGGCGGCCGGCTGTACCGCACCGGCGATCGCGGTCGCTACCTGGCGGATGGTCGGATCGAGTTCTTGGGGCGCACCGATGCTCAGGTCAAGGTGCGCGGCTTCCGCGTCGAGCTGGGGGAGATCGAGGCGGCGCTGGCAAGCCATCCGGCGGTCGCCGAGGCGGCGGTGATCGCGGTGACGGAGGAGATCGCGCCGGCCGCGCCCCCTGCGCCCCCTGCGACCCCTGCGACCCCGGCGACCCCTGCGACGCCTGCGAACACCGCGGCGGATGCCGGGGTACTACAGGCGCCGCGCGACATCAGGCTGGTGGCTTACGTGGTAGGAGCCGCCGGGGCGCCGGCGCCCGGCGCCGAGGAGCTGCGCGCCTTCCTGCGCCGGCGGCTCCCGGAGCCGCTGCTGCCTGCCGCCTACGTGCCGCTGTCCTCGCTGCCGCTGACGCCCAACGGCAAGCTCGACCGGCGGGCGCTGCCGGCGCCGCGCTGGGGCCGCGACGAGCACGCCGACCTGGCCGCCCAGGACATGCCGCGCACGCCGGTCGAGGAGCTGCTGGCCGGGATCTGGCAGGAGGTCCTGGGGGTCGAGCGGGTCGGCCTGCACGACAATTTCTTCGCGCTCGGCGGCCACTCGCTGCTGGCCGCCCGGTTGGTGTCACGGGTGCGGCGCGCCTTCGGCGTCGAGCTGCCGCTGGCGGCGCTGTTCGAGGACCCGACACTGGCGGGCCTGGCGGCAAGGCTCGCCGGCGGCGAGCCGCAGCTGGCCGCGCCAACCCAGCAGCTGCCGGAGATCGACAAGCAACCGCGGCCCGCCCGGCCGCCGCTGTCGTTCGCCCAGGAGCGGCTGTGGTTCCTCGATCAGCTCGAGCCGGGGAGCGTCACCTACAACATCCCGGCGGTGCTGCGCCTCGAGGGCGAGCTGGCATGGGCGCCGCTGGCCGCCGCCCTCACCGGCGTCGTCGCCCGTCACGAGGCGCTGCGCACCCGTTTCCCCGAGGTCGAAGGGCTGCCGGTGCAGCAGGTTGAGCCGCCGGCGGCGGTGCCGCTGCCGATCGTCGATCTCGGCCGCCTGGGGGCCGCCGCGGCTGCCGCGGAGTCGGCGCGGCTGGCCGCCGCCGAAGCGGTGGCGCCGTTCGCGCTGGCCGCCGGGCCGCTGCTGAGGGCCCGGCTGCTGGCGCTGGGCGCCGGCGAGTGGCGATTGCTGCTGAGCTTCCATCACATCGTCTTCGACGGCGCCTCGGTGGAGGTCTTCTGGCGCGATCTCGGGACGCTCTACGCCGCCAGCCAGGCGGGCGGCGGGCGTGGGCAGCCGGCGCTGTCGGCGCCGCCGGCCCTGCCGCCGCTGCCCGTGCAGTACCTCGACTACGCGCTCTGGCAACGCCGGCGGCTGTCGGGCCCGGCGCTCGCGTCGCTGGTCGATTTCTGGCAGCAGGCGCTGGCAGGAGCGCCGCTGGCGCTGGCGCTGCCCATCGACCGGCCGCGGCCGGCGATGCGCGGCTCGCGCGGCGATCGCCGCCTGCTGGCGCCGGCGCCCGGCCTCGCGGCGGCAGTGTCGGCGCTGGCGCGGCGCCAGGACGCGACCTCTTTCATGGTGCTGCTGGCGGCCTGGGCGGCGCTGCTCGGCCGCGCCGGCGGCGCCAGGGGGCAGGGGATCGTGGTCGTCGGCACGCCGGTCGCCAACCGCGACCGGCTGGAGCTCGAGCCGCTGATCGGTTTCTTCGTCAATACCCTGCCGGTGCCGATCGATCTGGCGGGCGATCCGGCCTTCGGCGAGCTGCTCGGGCGGGTGCGGCAGGCGGCCCTGGCAGCCTATGCCCACCAGGAGCTGCCGTTCGAGAAGCTGGTCGAGAAGCTCTCGCCGGAGCGCGACCCGAGCTCGACGCCGCTGTTCCAGGCGGTGCTGGGGTTCCGCGATCGGGAGGCCGCCTCGCCAGGGCTGCCGGGAGTGCGTGCCGAGTTGCTGCCGCCGGTGCTGCCGCGCGCCAAGTTCGACCTGTCGCTCGAGCTGGCGAACGGCCCGCAGGGGCTGGGCGGGGACCTCGAGTACAGCGCCGAGCTGTTCGACGCGGCGACCGCCGAGCGGCTGCTCGGTCAGTTCACCCGGCTGCTCGCGGCGGCGGCGGCGGCGCCGGAGCTGCGGTACTCGGAGCTGCCGCTGCTGGCGCCGGCCGAGCGCCATCAGCTGCTGGCGGCGTGGAACGACACCGCGCGCGAGTACCCGCGCGACGCGAGCCTGGCGGCGCTGTTCGCGGCGGCGGCGGCGCGGGCGCCGGAGGCCGTGGCGCTGGTCTGCGGCGAGCGGCAGCTGAGCTACGGCGAGCTCGGCCGGCGGGCGGACGCCCTTGCCCAGCGCCTGGAATCGCTGGGGGTGGGCCCCGAGGTGGTGGTGGGGGTGTGCCTGGAGCGTTCGCCGGAGCTGGTGGTGGCGTTGCTCGGGGTGCTGAAGGCCGGCGGCGCCTACCTGCCGCTCGAACCGGCCTGGCCGGCCGAACGCCTGGCGCTGCTGCTCGCCGGCGCCGGCGCGCCGGTGCTGGTGACGGACGGGGCCGGCGGCGCCGCCGGGCTCGCCGCGGTGGCCGGGCCGGGCTCGCCGGTGGCGATCGGCGTCGAGGCGAGGCCCGGCCAGGAGCGGCCGGGCGGTGCGGCGGCGGGCGAAGCGCCGACAGCGGTCGCAGCACCCGCGGCGCTGGTAGCGCCCGCTGTGCGGCCGGGATGGCGCGGCGACGGCGACACGTTGGCCTACGTGATCTTCACCTCGGGCTCGACCGGCGAGCCCAAGGGCGTGGCGGTGGTGCAGCACGGGGTGGCGCGGCTGGTGTTGGGGACCGACTATGCGCGCTTCGCCCCGGACCAGGTCTGGCTGCAACTGGCGCCGACGGCGTTCGACCTGTCGACCTTGGAGGTCTGGGGCCCGCTGCTCAACGGCGGCAGGCTGGTGGTCTATCCGCCCCGTCCGGTGTCGCCGGAGGAGCTCGGGGAGCTGTTGACCGCGCAGCAGGTCAGCTCGTTGTGGCTGACGGCCGGGCTGTTCCACCAGATGGCGGAAGCCAACGTCGCCGGGCTGGCGCCGGTCGAGCAGCTGCTGGCGGGCGGCGACGTGCTGTCGCCGGCGGCGGTGACGAAAACGCTGGCGGCGCTGCCGGGCTGCCGGCTGATCAACGGCTACGGTCCGACCGAGGTCACGACGTTCACCTGCTGCCAGACGCTGGGGGTGGCGGGTCTGCCGGCGACGGTGCCCGCGGGCACGGTGCCGATCGGGCGCCCGATCGCCAACACCCGGGCCTATCTGCTGGATGCGGCGCTGCACCCGGTGCCGG
>DATGHG010000177.1:0-2891 GCA_035308185.1 Thermoanaerobaculia bacterium
GCTGGCGCTCCCATCTCGCCTGGGTCGATCCAGGCGAGCTGCGGCCGCTGTCTTCCTTGGCCAGGTCATGCTGCTGGGAGCATCCGTCTGCCTGTCCGGCCAGACCGTGACCCTCGGGGCCATCGCCGACACGACGATCAAGCGGGGTAGCCCCGACCAGGCGTTCGGCGGGCAGCAGACGCTGGTTCTGAGGCAAGGCGGCAGCCGCGTACTGGTGCGCTTCGATCCGGCGGCGATCACCGCGGCGGTGGGTGGCGGCAGCCTGGCTTCGGCGCAGCTCGAGCTCTATATCGGCACCAATGCCGGCAACTGGGGGCCGACCGGCCGCACCGTCGACGTCTACCGGGTCGACGCCGGCTGGGTGGAGAGCGCCGCGACCTGGGACTGCCCCGACGATACCAATCTCGCCAACGCCTCCCCAGACTGCGCCACGCAGTGGAACGGCGGCACGATCGAGGACGACGCCACCGACACCGTCGTCCTGACCGACTCCAGCAGCGGCTGGATCCAGCTCGACGTCACCGCCGACGTCCAGGCCTTCCTGGCGGGCACGGCGAACGACGGCTGGCTGCTGCAGAAGACCGACGAAGGGCAGGCCGGCCGCGTCGATCTGGTCTCGCGGGAGGGGACGGCTGGGCAGGGACCGCGGCTGGTGTTGACCAGCGAGAGCGCCACCGTCGACACCGTGCCGCCGTCGCTCTCGATCGTCGCGCCGGCGCAGCCGGTGGTGGTCAACGTCGCCTCACCGTCGATCACGGTCGCCTACCAGGACGGCGGCTCAGGGGTGGACACTTCGACGCTGCAGATCCTACTCGACGCCCAGGACATGACGGCCGCCTGCACGGTCAGCGCGCAGTCGGCGAGCTGCGTGCCACCGCCGCTCACCGCCGGCACGCACACCATCGTCGCCAACCTCCGCGACCATGCCGGCAACGCAGCGAGCGCGACCCGGAGCTTCCAGCTGCTGATCGGACCCACCATCAACAGCCTGAGCTTCCCGGTGACCGGCGACACCTACTTCACCCGACGCGCTCCCGACAAGGAGCACGGGCGCGCCGCGATCCTGCGGCTGGCCAAGAGCGGTCCCAGTCGGGGCCTGGTGCAATTCGACCCGGCGGCGTTGGCGGCGGCGCTGGCCGGCAACCAGCTGCTCTCGGCCCAGCTCGAGCTCACGATCGCCGCCAACGGCAACAACTGGGGGGCGAGGGGGCGCACCATCGGCGCCTACCGGCTGACCACCGCCTGGTCCGAGGCCGCGGCGACCTGGGACTGTCCGGCCGACACGAACCTCGACAACGACCGGCCGGACTGCGCCGTGCCCTGGAACGGCGGCGCCTTCGTGCCGAGCGCCACCGCCACTGCGCTCGTCACCCGTCAGCTCACCGGCACGGTCGATCTCGACATCACCGGCGACGTGGCCGCGTTCCTCGCCGGCGCAACCGACGCCGGATGGCTGCTCGCCAAGACGGACGAGACCCAGAGCGGGCGCCTCGACTTCGTCTCCCGCGAGGCCAGCGCGGGCCAGGCGGCGCAGCTGGTCGTCGTCTTCCAGGTGCCGGCTGGAGACACCACGCCGCCGGCGCTCGCGATCACCTCGCCCAGCCAGCCGGTGATCAACAACCCGACGCCGGCGATCACGGTGACGTACTCCGACAGCGGCTCGGGAGTCGACACCTCGACCCTGAGCATCACGCTCGACGGCGCCGCGCTTGCCGGCTGCATAGCCGGCGCCGCCTCGGCCTCCTGCACCTCGCCGACCCTGGCGCCGGGCGGCCACACGCTCGCCGCGACCATCCGCGACCGGGCGGGCAACGCCGCCAGGGCGAGCTTCTCGTTCACGTTCGCGCCGGACACCGGCCCGGTGATCTCGGCCCTCGCCCCCGCCGCGGGCAGCCTGGTCAATACCGCACAGCCGACGCTTTCGGCGATCTTTGCCGACGCCGGGTCGGCGATCGACCCGGCGAGCTTCCGGCTGACCGTCGACGGCGTGGACCAGAGCGCCGCGGCGCAGGTGACGGCCGCCGGCTTCGCCTTCATTCCCGCGGCGCCGCTGGCCGAAGGCGCGCACGGCGCGGTGGTTCAGATCGCCAACCAGCTCGGCCAGACGGTGCAGGCGCCAATGGGCTTCACGGTCGATACGATCCCGCCGAGCCTGGCGATCAGCGCGCCCGACGCCGCCAACAATGCATCGCTCGGCCAGCTCACCGTGACCTACGGCGACGCCGGCTCGGGGGTCGATCTCACGACCCTGCAGATCACCCTGGATGGCGTCAGCCTCACTGCCGGCTGCACCGTCTCGGCCGCCAGCGCGTCCTGCGTGCCGCAGCCGCAGCCCGAAGGCCTGCACGTGATCTCCGCCACTCTCGACGACCGGGCCGGCAACATGGCGGCGGCGAACCTGACCTACGAGGTCGTGCTCGCGCCGCCGACGGTGATCCTCGCAACCCCGGCCGACGGCAGCCTGGTACGACAGCCGACGCTGGCGGTGAGCGGCACGGTCGGCGGGCCGTCCCCGATCGCCACGGTGACGGTCAACGGCCTGCCCGCGGCGCTCGCCGGCGGCCAGTTCCAGGCCGCGCTCACCCTGGTCGAGGGTGCCAACGCCGTGCTGGTGAGCGCTCTCGACAGCACCGGCAAGGAGGGCACCGCCACCGCGACGGTGATCCTCGATACGCAGCCGCCCGCTCAACGTCGCCGTGCAGCGCTTCACCCTGCCGGCGGTCGCCACAGCCGCTGGTCGTCGCCCTGCTCGACGCCACCGGCGCGCCGGTGCCGGGCAAGAACGTGCTCTTCCTGGTGCGCGGCGGGAGCGGTACTCTGGACGGCGGCGGCCGCGGCTTCGTTGCCGCGACCGACCCCAGCGGCCAGGCGCAGGCCCATTTCACCCTGGG
>DATGHG010000178.1:0-2178 GCA_035308185.1 Thermoanaerobaculia bacterium
GCCGGCCACCGCGGCGGAGCTGGCGGTGGCCGAGATCTGGCAGGACGTGCTCGGCGTCGAGCGGGTGGGCGTCCACGACAAGTTCTTCCATCTCGGCGGCCATTCGCTGCTGCTGGTGCGGGTGCAGGGACGGCTCGCCGAGCGCTTCGCCAAGCCGCCGTCGATCGTCGACCTCTTCAAGTATCCGGACGTCGCCTCGCTCGCCCGCTTCCTCGCCGACGAACCCGCCGCGCCCGGCGCGCCGGCGGCCACCGCGGCGGAGGAGCCGGACACGGCGCGGGAGCAGCAGCTCGAGCTGGGCAAGGCCCGCCGGCGCCAGCGGCTGGCGCTGCGCGGCGATCCGGACCTCGCGGACCCCTGATCCGCGGCGGCGCCGCGGCCGTATCCTTTCGAGATTTCGCGGCACCACTTTCACGGTTCGTGCCTCCAGCCGCACTGTAGAGGTGGGGCAACGCGTCGGAATCCCGACAGGCCAGTTTTGCGGGCCGGCTCTTCAGGCTAACCTTCGGCCTCTTCGTCCAATTGTAGCAATCGCTTGGCTCGAAGAAGAGAGGATCGTTTTGATCAGCGCTGCTGACGACACGAGCGGCGAAGCGCGGAGCGCGGTCGCGGCGACCCCGGAGATCCGGGAGGCCTTGGATCTCCAGGCGACCGCGGAGCTCTCGGCGCCGGCGTCCTCGGAGCTGGCGGAGATCCCGGAAGCCGTGGTGCGCCCGGAGACCGGCGAGCTCGACCGGGAGAGGCTCGCGCGGGAGCCCGTCGAGCGGCGTCGGACCCTGCTCGAGCCCTGGCTGCGGCAGGCGGCGGCGGCGGCCCTGGGGGTGGGTGCGGCGCGTCTCGACGCCGGCCAGCCGCTGAGCGCCTACGGGTTGGATTCCCTGGCAGCGGTGGAGGTCCAGAGCCGGTTGCAGACGGCTCTCGGGGTCGAGGTGGGGATCGCCGAGCTGCTCGCCGGCGCCTCGCTGGACGACCTCGCCGCGGCGGCGCTGGCGTCGATCGGCGCTCCTATCGAGGGCACTCCGGAGGGGGGCCCCGGCGGCAGCCCGCAGGTCGGCCCGGAGGCCGAGGGTCCGGCGACCGGCCGCTTCCCGCTCGCGCCCAACCAGCAGGCGCTGTGGTTCATCCACCGGCTGGCTCCGCGGGGCCTCGCCTACCACCTGGCGGGCGCGGCGCGGGTCGAGAGCCCGATCGATCACGCGGCGCTCGGCCGCGCCCTGGCGGCCCTGGTCGAGCGCCATCCGGCGCTGCGCACCCGCTTTGCCGAGGATGGCGAGGGTCCCTGGCAGGAGATCGGCGAGCGGGGAGCGTGCGAGCTGGTGGAGCTGGCGGCAGCGGCGCCGGACGAGGACGAGGCGGCGTTGGTGGCGCGGCTGCGCGCCGCCGCCTGGCGCCCCTTCGATGTCGAGCGCGGGCCGCTGCTGCGGGTCGGGCTGCTGCCCGACGCGCGGCCCGGGGCGGCCTCGGCCGGCCTGCTCTTCCTCGCCGTCCATCACCTCGTCGCCGACTTCTGGTCGCTGCAGGTGATGGTGCGCGACCTCGGCGCGCTCTATGCCCGGGAGAGCCGGGAGCATCCGGAGCCTGAGGGGCGCCGGGAGCCCCTTCCGCCCCTTGGCCTGCGCTACACCGACTTCGCGCGCTGGCAGCGGCAGCGGCTGGCCGGCGGCGAGGGCGAGCGGTTGTGGGATCACTGGCGCCAGGCGTTGGGCGGCGCGCCGCCGCCGCGGCTCGCCCTGCCGGTGGATCGGCCCTGGCCGAAGGTCCAGACCTGGCCGGGAGCGGCGCATGAGCTGGTGCTGCCGGAGGCGCTGACGGTCGGCCTGGAGGGTGTAGGCCGCGCCCAAGGGGCGACGCTGTTCATGGTGCTGCTGGCCGGCTTCCAGGCGCTGCTGGCGCGGACGACCGGCGCCGCGACGGTGGCGGTCGGTTCGCCCACCCACGGCCGCTCCGGGCGGGGCGGCGCGGCGCTGGCCGACCTGGTCGGCTATTTCGTCAACCTGGTGCCGCTGGTGGCGGCGGTGGACGGCGACGGGACCTTCGCGGGCCTGCTGGCGGCGGTGCGGGCGACGGCGCTGGCCGCCTACGAGCACCAGGAGATGCCGCTGGCGGTGCTGGCCGAGCGCCTGCTGCCGGAGCGCGACCCGGCTCGCTCGCCGCTGTTCGACGTCGTCTTCGCCTTCG
>DATGHG010000179.1:0-15491 GCA_035308185.1 Thermoanaerobaculia bacterium
TCCTCGGCCAGCAGGCGGTCGAGCTGGCCGTCGTCCTCGGCCAGCAGCAGCGCTGGCTCGAGGTCGACCCGCGTCGCCTCGAGCAGGGCCAGCCGCTCGGCGAGCGGCTTGTCGATGGTCTGCTCGTGCGGACGGATCTCCGTGGGCGGCGCGTAGGCGACCAGGGCCATCACGCCCAGCCGCCGCCCGCCGCCGGCGAGCTCGACCACGTAAGGGTACAGGGCCGGCTGCTCGTCGCGGGCGATGATGCCGTCGCGCAGCCAGCGGCGGTGCAGCTCGGCGGCATGCTGGTACGGGCTCGGGCCGGGCGGCGGCACGCCGGGACCTGCCGGCGGCGCCGTGGGTACGACCGGGGCAACCGGCCGCGTCAGATGAACGAATTGGTACGGCGAGGCCGCCTGAAATCGGTCCCTAGCCGCGTCGTCGATCTGGTCATAAGGAGGTGCGGCGAGCCGACCCGCGTCACCTGCCCGCGAGCTGTACCGCAACCCCTGGAATGCAAATAGGCGCATGCAACTCCCTGCCGAGCTCCCGAGCGGACATCTCGCGACTGCACCTATTCTATATCGGCTATGGACAGGTCAAGAGCCGGGAGGCGCGGTCCAGCGCGCGGGAGGGGTCAGATCAGCTGCGCGAGCCAGCCGGCCTTGCTCATCCGGTGCAGGACGGTCTGCACGTGGCGGCGGTAGGCGCGGTTGTCGGCGCCGGGGTGCCATTCGACCGGCAGCGGCAGGCTGGCGGCCAGCTGCGCCGCCTCGTGCTCGCTGAGGCTGCGGGCCGATTTGCCGAAGTAGTGGCGCGCCGCCGCCTCGGCACCGTAGATGCCGGGACCGAGCTCGACGACGTTGAGATAGAGCTCCAGGATGCGCCGCTTGCCGAGGTGGGCCTCGAGCTGGCGGGTGAGCGCCGCCTCCTTGAGCTTGCGCAGCGGGTTGCGCGAGGACGACAGCCAGAGGTTCTTGGCGAGCTGCTGGGTGATGGTCGAGGCGCCGCGCGGCAGGCGCTTCTCCTCCCAGGCGTCGTGGAGCGCCGCCTTCATCTCGCCGCGCTCGAAGCCATGGTGGGAGAAGAACCCCATGTCCTCGGCACAGATCACCGCCCGCTTGAGGTTCGGCGAGATCTGCGAGTAGGGCACCCACTGCCACTCGATCGGACGCCGCGGCCGGAACCAGTGGAACCAGCCGCCGCTCTGGTAGCGCTCGATGAACGCCGTGGTGACCGGGTGGCGATGGGCGAGCGCCCCGACGTCCGGCCAGGTGAGCCCCTCCCAGAGCGCCCAGCCGGCGAGCAGCAGGGGCACCGCGAGCGCGAGCAGCAGGGGGCCGCGCCACAGGCGAGCGAAGCGCGGCGTCTCGTAGGGCGGCGCGATCATCGGGGCGCCCCATGGTAACCCGGCAAGCGCCCAGCCGGTAAGGCGATGCGCGGTATGGCAGCAGTCGCCTGCCGCATTGCCGGCAGGCGATCGCTCAGGCCGTAGCCAGGTGCCTACGTACAGCCGGTCAGGGCCGAAGTGTCCTGCACCGGGACCGCCGGCGTCAGGTCGTTGTTGGTGTAGGTCTTGGTCGCTCCAAAGGCGGTGTCTGTGACGGTGATGCTGTAGCCGACATTGGTACCAGCCGAGATGAAGACCCAGAAGCGGCCGTTGACGGCGCAGCCGTCGATGACCTTGACCAGCATCTCGGGATTGTCCGGATTGAAGAACCAGAACATGCCGCCCTGGTCGAGCCCCAGCGGCGCCAGGGGGATCTCGTTCCCGCTCCCGGCGGCGCCGCCGGCCTGGGTGGTGTGGAAGGTGACGGTGGCCTTGAACCGCTGGTCGCCGGGGAGCGAGTCGATGCACATCACGGTGTCGCTGGCGATGCAGTTGATGGGTGGCTTGTGCTCGGTGACGACGATGCCGACGGTGGCACGCCGGAAGCCGTCCAGGGGAGGACTGGTCCCGTTGGTCTCGGTCACGTTGGTGCAAGGCCCGGAGCCGGTGTCGAAGTCGAGCTCGCCACTGCCGCCGGTGCCGCCGAGCTGCTGCGCCGTCTGGGTGAAGGTGATGGTGTCGCCCGGCGTCACCGGCGCGCCGTTGAAGTCGAAAACCACCAGGGCCTCGGTGGCGTTGCTGAACTGGGGCACCCCGACGGTGGCGATCTGGGTGGTGCCGACGATCGGCCCATCGTAGCTGCCACGCCGCGCCGTCAGCGAGATGCTCCACAGACCGGCGTGGCCGTTGGCGGCGGTGTAGCCAAGCTCGACCTGGGACAGGTTGCTCCCGGGGTAGGCGGTCAGGTAGAAGCCGCGGCTCACCTCGTCGCCGCCGGTGCCGGCGAAAGCGCAGGCGTTGACCAGGTCCCAGGTGGTCGCCGAAGCGGCCACGCCGCCGCACCATGGCAACAGGAGGGTGCAGAGGGTCGCAAGGGCTCGGGTTCTCATGGTTCTCTCCTCCGTCGACTCGAGTTGGAGCGTCGATTGGGCTCTGACGCCCTGCCCGCCCTCTTCGCATGCAAGAAACGCACGCGAGCCCGTCAATCGTGGTAAGTGGTAAGAGATTCGAGAACGGTGGGGGACGCCGAGCCGGGGGCCGCCCGCTCGGCCGGACGCGGGCGGCTACTCGGGTGCGCCGACCAGGGTGTCCAGGCGTTGCCGGACGCAGGCCTGGATCTGGCGGGCCAGGTTGGCGAAGGCATCCGCGCCGCCGCCGGCGGGCTCTTCGAGCTCCATGCCTGACGGCGGCAGCAGCGCGATCTTCGCCGCGGCGCCCGGGAAGGCGGCGGTGGCCAGGTCGCGCAACCGGGTGGTCATGCAGAAGATCGCCTCGGCGCTGGTCACCAGCTCGGCGGTCAGGTTCTGCGACCGATGCTCGAAGACCGGCACTCCCAAGCGGCTCAGCGCCTGCTGCGCCGCCTCGGTCATCGGCATGCCCGGTTTCGCCGCCAGGCCGGCGCTGAGCGCCCTCACCCCGGCCGCACCCAGGGCTTCCGGGGGAACCTTCAGCCGCCGTGCGACCTCGGCGTTGCAGATCGCCTGGGCCATGGGCGATCGGCTGGTGTTGCCGCTGCAGACGAAGACGAAGAGACGCTGCACCGGGCCCAGGGCTGGCGTGCGCACCAGGTGGCAGGCGTGGGAGCGGACGATCATCCAGGCCTCGGCGCCGACCTCGAGGCCCGCCGGTGCGCCGGCGGCCGCCGGCAGGTGGACCAGGAGCTCGGCGCCGCCGTCCGCCCGGATCTCGACCAGCGTGCGTCCACGGCTCTGCACCCGCCCGCGGATGACGTTGCAGGGGCCGAGGATCGCCGGCCGCGCCGACGCCAGCAAGATGTCGCCGGCGCGGATCCCCACCCGGACGGTGGCGCCCGCGGCGACGCGCGTCAGCGGCACCTCGAGATCGCCGGCGATTCCGGCCACGCGGCACCGCATGGTGCCTTCCGCCTCGTGGGCGGCGACCACCACCGCATCCAGCAGGTTCTCGCAGCCGCCGGGCTGCGCCACGGCCTCCTGGCGCAGGGCGGGCACCACGTCGAGCGGCATGCCATCGGCGGCGATCCGCCCCTGGCTCAGCGCGATGATCCGGTCTCCCAAGGCCAGCATCTCGTCGCGGTCATGGGTCACGTAGACGATGGGGATCCGCCGCGCCTGGTTCCAGCGCAGGAGGTCGTCGATGATCGCGGCCTTCAGGTACCTGTCCAGGGAGGTGAGCGGCTCGTCGAGCAGCAACACCGACGGCTCGGTCACCAGCGAGCGCGCCAGCGCCACCCGCTGCTGCTCGCCGCCCGAGGTGTCGCGCGGCAGGCGGTGCTGCAGGTGCTCGATCTGAAAGGCCGCCATGATGCCGGCACGCCGCCGCTCGCGTTCCCGGGCGTCCAGCCGGCGGAGACCGTAGACCACGTTCTCCCTCACCGTCAGGTGCGGAAACAGGGCGAGGTCCTGGAAGACGAAGGCGACCTGGCGGTGCTCCGGCGGGACGTCCACCCGCTTCGCCGCGTCGAAGACGATCCTGCCGCCGATGGTGATCCGGCCCTGGTCCGGTTTGGACAGCCCGGCGATGCAGCGCAGCAGGGTGGATTTCCCGGCTCCGGAAGGCCCCACCAGAACGGTGACCCCCGGCTGAGTCTCGAACTCGGTCTCGAGCCGGAAGCGGGCGATGCCCGCGTCGTGGGCGGTGTTCGAGTCGCGGGAGTCGCGGGAGTCGCGAGCGCCGCGGGCGTCGCGGGCGGCGCGGGCGGCGCCGTGGCCCTTGCTGACCCGGACCTGCAGCGCCGGGACGCTCAAGCCGCACCCAGGGAGGAGCCGGTGAAGCGGTTGAGCAGCCGCGAGATCACCACGGCGGCGGCGGCGAGCAGCACCAGGAAGAAGGCCGCCGGCATGGCGCCGGCGAGGCCGTCGGATTCGAATTTCACCCACATGTACACCGGCAGGGAATGGGGGTTGTACGCCATGATCAGCGTCGTCCCGAACTCTCCCAGCGCCCGGATCCAGGCGAGCGTGATCCCGGCGGCGATGCCCGGCCATGCCAGCGGCAGGGAGATCCGCCAGAAGGTGCGCCAGCGCGAATCGCCCAGCGTCGCCGCGGCCAGCTCGAGCTTGCGATCGACGCTGCCGAAGCCGGCGAGCGCGGAGATGATCACGTAGGGCGCGGCCACGAAGAGCTGCGCCAGCACGATCCCCGCCAGGTTGTTGGTCAGCTCGACATGGCCCGCGGCGAGCGGGCGGCCGATCATCCCGTAGGGGCCGAACAGCCGCAGCAGCAGGATGCCGCCCGCCAGATCCGGCACCACCATCGGCAGGAAGACCAGGGTGATCCAAAACTGCTTGCCGGGCAGGTTGGCGCGCGCCAGGACATAGCCGAGGGGTACGCCCAGCAGCGTCATCGTCAGCATCGCGATCGCGGAGGTGCCGACGGACACCATGAGCGCCTCGCGCGCCGCCGGCTGCCGCAGGGACGCCAGCCATCCTGACCAATCCGCCTGGTACAACAGGTCGACGATCGGCAGCACCAGGTCCAGCAGCAGCAGGCCGCCGAGCAGCCCGAAGGCGGCCAGCGTCGGGCCCATGCGGCGGCTCATGGCGCGAAGCGCCCCTTGCACAGGTCGCGCAGGCCCGGGGGCACCCGCGTCATGTCGCCGCCGACCTGATGCTGCACCCTGCCGAAGCCAAACTGCTCGAGGAGCTCGTCCGAGGAGAGCAGGAAGCGGGCGAAGGCCAGGGCCGCCTGGCGATGCCGCACCGTTTCCGGGATCGTGACGGTGAAGAGGATCGGCGCCCCCGTGACCCGCTGACCGGCTGGGCTGGTGTAGCTCTCCTGGGCATAGAGGCCGCTGAACCGCACGTCGCCCAGGTTGATCTCGGGCGGCAGGCTGATGAAGGGCAGCTTGTGGGCCACCGCCTCGTGGCGGTAGAAGATCCCGGCGTCGAACTGTCCGGATTCCAGCCGGGCCAGCAGCACGATCTCCGGAAAGACCTGCGCCGGGTTCAGCGGATCTCCCGGGAGAGCCGGCAGCTCCGGCCGGTGGTAATGGCGGCCGGCCAGGCGGAACATGAACAGCGTCCGGTAGCCCTTCGGATCGATGGTCGGGTCACCCCGCCCAAAGCGGACCCCGGGTGCCTCCAGGACCTCGTACCAGGGGACCCGGTTGGCCTTGGCCGCCTCGAACCGAGGAAAGAAGCTGCTGCGCGGGTTGTAGCCGATGACCAGCTGCGAGGAGGCCAGGATCGCATACCAGCGCACCAGGTTGCGGTTCGCGGGCCCCATCAGCACCTTGTCGTTGACCAACGGATCGGCGCTGATGAAAACGTCCGGCGTCCGGACGCCATCGTGGATCAGCTGTGCGGCGCCGAGCGATCCCTGGGCTTCACCCTGGTAGGCGAAACCGGAGGCGCGGGTGAACGCGGGGCCGAGGCCGTTTTCCATGACGGCCGCCAGGGAGCCGGCATAGAGGACGGAGACCGTCCGGTCCTGGACCGGCACGGTGGTTGCCGACCCTGCCGACAATGCCGCGGGCGCCGGCGCTCCCTGGAGCGACGGCAGCACCGCCAGCCAGGCGGCGAGAGCCAGTCCGGCCGCCAGCCGAGGTGGCCGCGGACAGGGAACCACCGATGGATGACGGAACGCGCTCATCGGATCTCCATTGGTTGGCAAGCATCTTATCTTATTGTGGGCGGCATCAGAGCCGGGCCGGGCGGCAAGCCGCCCGGCCGTTTCAGCTCGGTCCGGGCCCGAGGATCGCGATCCGACGGGCGCGGCAGGCAGGGTCGATCTCGGCACCGCGCGAGCGGGCCGCGCCACCGACTACTTCTTGGCGTGCCGGGGATCGTCCGCCGGATTGACGTAGTGGAGCGCGAAGGGTCCGACGCCGTGGATCTGGATCTCGCTATCGCCGGTGAACCAGGCGTAGTGATGCATCCTGGGCCCCATGTAGCCGAACGACCCCGGGCCGAGCGCCGTGCCCTGGGTGTCGTCGAACTTGTCGCCCATGGCGATGTGGAAGGTCCCCGAGATCACCGTGACGTGCTCGGTGGTCGGGTGCCAGTGCGGCGCCACCTTGTAGCCGTCCGGCACGCGCAAGCGCAGGGTGAACGCCTGCCCGGCCTTGCCCGGGTCGCCTTCCAGCACCGCCACCTTGGCCCCCGGCTGCAGGCTCGGTGGGCCGTCTCCCCACTGCATGTCGGCGGGGGTCAGCGCCGCATGGTCGGGCGCTTTGGCTGCCGCCTTGGCGCTCGTCCCCGACTTCGCCGGGGCGCCGCTCTTGGCGCTCTTGGCATCGTCGAGCGCCAGCGCGGCGGCTGCCGAGATCAGGAGCATCGCCGACAGACTCGCTGCGAATCGCTTCGTCGTCATCGGATTCCTCCCTCTGGTTGGTACCCCAATCCTATCCGGCGGCGCGCGGTGGCGCCAGCCTGGAGCGTTCGTCAAGACACTTATCATCAGCCCCGCGTGGGGCTCACCGGACCTGATGCGAGCGCTGGTAGTCGGCGGGGGTGTCGACATCGGCAACGCAGCCGGGATCGTCGACGTCGACCTCCAACAGATCTCCGGGGTGGAGATCGAGCAGCTGGCGCAAGCCGCGGCCGGGATCGAGGCCGCCGATCTCGGCGACCAGCGCTGGCGCGATGGCCAGCGGGTGACCGCGCCGTCCGCGGTAGATGGGTACCGCGAGCCTCGCGCCGGTGGCCTGCCGCCGGCGCAGCAACTCGGCCACGGTATCCGGGCGCAGCGCGGGGAGGTCGCCGGGGCAGATCAGCAGCGGCGCGCCGCTCAGCGCCAGCTCGGCGGCGCCGCCCAGGGCGGTCAACCCTTCCTGGATCGACGACAGCATGCCGCGCTCCGGCGCCGGATTGAGCGCCAGGCGCAGCCCGCCGGGCGCCGCCGGCCTTTCCGCCGCGCACCAGGCCCGCAGCTCGGCGTCCGCCGCCGCCGCGACCACCACGATCGGCGCCGCTCCCGCCGCGCGCAGCGTTGCGACCACCGTGCCCAGCACGGTCCCGCCGCGGTAGGGCAGCAGCAGCTTGGGGCGGCCCATGCGCCGCGAGGCGCCGGCGGCGGGGACGATGGCAGCTGCCGGCGTCCCCGGCTCACGTCTCGTGCGCACCTCTCTCAACGGGTGGGCATCCAGCCCGCTTGCGACTCGCTGCGAAAAGAGAGGCACCACGTGAACAAACAACCGCAGAAGAAAATCTCCCTCGCGCGTGAAACCGTGCAACGCCTGGAGCGGCAGGAGCTTTCGTCGGTGGTGGGAGCGATGACCTACACGCCGGGTTGTATAACCTACTGGTGCTCTCGCCCGCTGACCTGCACCGACAAATACTGCTGATCCGGCGCGTTCTCTCGGCGACCGGCGGCCGGGCCCGGGCACTCGCGGTCTTCACGAAACCGCCGGCAGCGGGTGCCGCGGCGCCAGGCGCTGCCGCTCGCCGCCGGCCAGCTCGCGCAGCGCCGCCTCGGTGTAGCGCGCCGCCATGACGCCGCGCCACTGCGCCTGAAAGTCGGTGTTGTCCATCGGCGTCGCCACCTTGCGCACCAGGCGACCGGCGGCGGCGAGGAGCTCGGGGTCCTCGGCGAGCGCGCGCAGCGGCCGGCCGGCCAGCAGCTCGGCGGCGGCGGTGGCGGCGACCGGCGCGCTGCCCACCGCTCCCAGGTAGATGCGGGCGCGGCGGATGTCGCCCGCGGCGTCCGTCCACACCGCCGCCGCCACCGACAGCACCGCGAAGTCGATCGAGCCGCGGCGCCGCAGCTTCCAGAACGCCGTACGGCAGCGGTCGCCATCGCCGCGAGGATCGGCGGGAGCGCCGGGACCGCCGGGATGGCGATCGCCGGCGGCGGCCGCCGCCGGCAGCTCGATCTCGGTCAGGATCTCGTCCGGGCGGCGCGCCAGGTAGTCGATGCCGTCGTCGCGGTAGAGCTCGGCGACCGGCACCGTCCGCTCGCCCTGCCGCGACACCAGGCGCACGCTGGCCTCGAGCGCGCAGAGCATCGGCGCCGAGTCCGAGGCCGAGTGCGCCCAGCAGCGCGGCGAGCTGGTCGCCACCCAGCAGATGGTGCCCTCGGCCTTCATGCAGTAGTCGATGGCGCGCCGCCACTCCTCGGTCTGGTTGTAGTAGGTGCAGCGGGTGTCGACGCAGAGGTTGCCGCCCAGGGTCCCCATGTTGCGCAGCGGCGGCGAGGAGATCGACGCCACCGCCGTGGCGAGCGCCGGATAGCGCTCGGCGATCAGGGGGTGCCGGGCCACGTCGTCGAGCAGCGTGGTGGCGCCGATCCGCACCGGCGCGTCGCCGTCCCCGGCGGTGCCGACGGTGCCGCCGACGGTGGGGTGGCGCACGCCGGCCAGCTCGGGCACTCCCATCAGGCTCACCACCGCCGCCGCCTGCTGATGGCGGCGCTTCATGTTCGGCCACAGGTCGGTGCCGCCCGCCACCAGCCGCACCGGCCGGCCATCGGCCGCCCCCTCCTCGGCCAGCAGCGTCGCCGCCTCGGCGAGCGTCCGCGGGCGCAGCAGCCGGAACGGCGGCAGGCGCAGCATGGCTTACGAGCGCTCCCGGACGTCGGTGGTCAGCGCCGCGCGCCGCTTCTGGCGCAGCGCCTCCTCGCGGGTGGTCATCGTCCCGGAGGCCGAGCGCATGCCGGAGCGCAGGCGGTCGCGGAACTCGTTGATGGCGGTGCCGTCGCCCCCCTGCTCGGCGGTCGGCACGATCAGCCGCTCGCCGAAATCGACCTCGGGGAAGCCGGCGGGGCCGTAGCGCGCCTCCCGGCCCCTGGCCTGCTCGGCGAGCGCCTTGAGCACCATGTGAGGGTGGATCGGCACCTGGTCGACGCGCACGCCGAGCGCGTCGTACAGGGCGTTGGCGACCGCCGGCATCATCGGCAGCAACGGTCCCTGGCCCACCTCCTTGGCGCCGAAAGGCCCGCGCGGGTCGGGGTCCTCGATCAGGTAGGTGGTCACCGGCGGCATGTCGGGGAAGGTCGGGCTCTTGTATTCGAGCAGCGACGGGTGCTTGTGCACCAGCGCCGCCGACAGGTGGCGGGGCAGGCGCCGGAACGCCTGCTCCTCCATCATCACCTCGCCCAGGCCCATGTAGACGCTGCCCTCCACCTGACCGAGCACCAGCACCGGGTTGATCGCGCGGCCGACGTCGTGAGCGATCCAGACCTGCACCGGCTGCCAGACGCCGGTCTCCTCGTCGGCCTCGACCTCCACCACCGCGGCGCTGTAGGAGTAGGCGGGAGAGGGGCCGACGCCGGCGCCGCGGTAGCGTCCGGGCGAGCGCGGCGGCACGTAGCTGCCGACCGTGCCGAGGGCGCCGTGGCGCGCCTCGGCGCACACCACCGCCTCGGCGAAGCTCAGGCCGGCCGCCGGATCGCCGGCGTCGAACACCCGGCCGCCGGCGAACACCAGCCGCCCCGCCGGCACCGACAGCTGCTCGGACACCGCGCCGGCGATCAGCGCGCGGGCGCGTTCGGCGGCCTCGAGCGCGGCATTGCCCACCATCAGGGTGACCCGCGACGAGTAGCTGCCGAGGTCCACCGGCGTCAGGTCGGTGTCGGCGACGCACAGCCGGATGTCGCCCAAGTCCACCCCCAGCACCTCGGCCACCACCGCCGCCAGCACCGAGTCGGAGCCCTGGCCGATCTCGGCCTCGCCGCAGAACACCGCGACGCACCCGGAGCGGTCGAGCTTGAGCTGCACCGCCGACTGCGGCATGTGGTTCCAGTAGATCGGCAGCCCGGCGCCGCACAGGTAGGAGCCGCAGGCCAGGCCCAGGCCGCGCCCACGCGGCAGCCGCCCGTGGCGCTCGCGGAAGCGGCTGCCGGCCACCACCGCGTCGATGCAGGCGCGCAGGCCCATCGAGCCGATGCGCAGCCAGTTGGCGGTGATCGAGTCCGGCGAGGCCAGCATGTTGAGCCGCAGGTCGGCGGGGTTGATGCCCATGCGGGCCGCGATCTTGTCGAGCTGGACCTCGAAGCCGAAGCGCGGCTGCGGCGTGCCGTGCCCGCGCTTCGGCCCGCAGGGCGGCTTGTTGGTGAACAGGCGCACGCCTTCGAAGCGGTAGGCCGGCAGCTGGTAGGTCACCGTTTGCAGGGCGCCGGTGTAGTAGGTCGAGGCGACGCCGTAACTGCCGTAGGCGCCGCCGTCGAGCGCCGTCTGCAGGTGCTGCGCGGTGATGGTGCCGTCGCGCCGCACGCCGGTGCGCAGTCGCATCAGCACCGGGTGGCGGCCGCGGTGGCAATAGAACACCTCCTCGCGGCTGAGCGTCACCTTCACCGGGCGGCCCAGGCGCAGCGCCATCTTCGCCGCCACGATCTCGTGGTTGAAGGGATCGCTCTTGCCGCCGAAGCCGCCGCCGTTGGAGCAGGCGATCACCCGGATGCGCGCCGGCGGCAGCTCGAGCACCCGCGCCAGGGCGCGGTGCACGTAATGCGGCGTCTGGGTCGAGCTGTAGACGGTGATGCGGTCGTCGTCCTCGGGCACTGCCACGGCGGCATGCTGCTCCATCGCCAGGTGGGTGTTGCCCTCGTAGAAGAAGACGTCCTCGAACACCTCGTCGGCGGCGGCGAAGCCCGCGGCCACCGCGCCGAACTCCATCGCCACCCGCTTGTGGACGTTGCCGCCGTCGCCGTAGTCGTGCAGCCGCGGTTCGGGGGTGGCCAGCGCCTCCTCGATGCCGGCGATGGTGGCCAGCGGCTCGTATTCGACCTTCACCAGGTAGGCGGCCTCGTAGGCGGCGTCCTCCGAGACCGCCGCCACCGCCACCACCGGGTCGCCGACGAAGCGCACCTTGTCGGGGCACAGCGCGTGCTCGTCCTGGGAGACCGGCAGGATGCCGAAGGGCACCGGGAAGTCGCGGCCGGTCAGGAAGCCGAGCACGCCGGGCACCCGCTCGGCCGCTCCGAGGTCGATGCCGGCGATGCGCGCGTGCGGCACCGTCGAGCGCACCAGGCGCAGGAAGGCCATGCGCGGGAAGCTGAGATCGTCGGCATAGCGGGTCGCGCCGGTGACCTTGGCGCGCCCGTCCACCCGGCGAAAGGGCTTGCCGATGATGTTCGGCTGGCGCGCTGGAATCGGCTCCGGCGGCGGCTCGGGCCTCTGGACGGGATCTGCCATGGCGTTGGTGCCGTCTAGTGGGGCCCGGGGCCGGCGGCAGGGCTCCCGGCAGGGCCGCCGTCGCCGCCAAGGTTGGCGCTCAGCAGGGCGCTGGAGGAGGTGGCGGCCGGCGGCGCCGCCGCCGCATCCGGCGCATCCGGCGCATCTGGTGCATCCGGCGCGTCGGGTACGGCTGCCAGGTGCAGCCGGGCACCCGCGGCCGGCGGCGGCGCGTCGGGCACCGCCGCGCCGTACAGCGTCTCCGCGGCCGGCGTCCAGTCCTCGCCGCGCAGCTGCGCCGCCGCCCCCAGCACGGCGTCGACGATCTTGTGGTAGCCGGTGCAGCGGCAGAGATTGCCGGCCAGCGCCTCTTGGATCTCGCCGCGCCCGGGACGCGGATTGGCCGCCAGGAGGGCCTTGGCCACCATCAGGATGCCCGGCGTGCAGTAGCCGCACTGGGCGGCGCCGAGATCGGCGAAGGTCGCCTGCAACGGGTGCAGCCGGTTGCCGCGCTGCAGCCCCTCGACGGTCTCGATGGCGCGTCCCTGCACCTCCACCGCCAGCGCCAGGCACGACAGCACTGGCCGCCCGTCCACCAGCACCGTGCACGTCCCGCACTCGCCCAGCTCGCAGCCATGCTTGGTGCCGGTCAGGCCGCACTCCTCGCGCAGCACTTCCAGCAGCGTATGGTGGCCGGGCGCCACCACCGCGCGCTCTTCGCCATTGATCGTCAGCCGCAGCAATGCGGTCTCGGACATCCGTTCGAGCCTCGGGTCAGATCTCAGGGTGGTGCAACGGTCGGGCAGCGGTCGGACCTCTTCCAAGGCACGGTCGAGTCCCGCCGGCAGCCTCGCGCCGCACCGGCGACCCACCATGATATCGCCTGGCGGGCCGGCGATGCGAGCCACCGCGTAACGTGGTAGTGGGGTAATAGAGGATAGCTGCCGCGGCCGGCCTGGTCCGCATACCCGGCAGGCGCGCCCGGCCATGGGTGCGGCCTACGCGCGGATCGTCGATCGATTCGCAGGTCGCGCCAGTCGATGTGCTCGCGGTTGACGATGGCCGCGGCCGTCCGAACGGCCAGCTTGCGGAGTGGCTTGCGGTCGGAGTCGCCGCCCTCTGGCCCCCCCGCACCGCGGCCACGGTGGCTGCGGGTCGAGGTGTGGGAAGGGGTCCAGTCGGGGTTGGAGTCGGGTGACGGAGGCTCCTACAGGCAGCAGTCTTCCGGCATCTTGGTGTTGGTGAACGTTCCGCAATCGGGTTTGCCGTCGCGGGTGTGAATGACGATCGCGGCGGCAGCGGCTTGGCCTTGGAGCAGGACGACGGTCTCGCGGCTGAGGGTCAGTTTTTGCGTCCGGTTTCTCTTCACGTTCATCCTCCTTTCAGAAAGACCGCAATGCTAACAGATCGTCGCACCACGGTAACGGGTGAACTTTGGAGCGTTCCGGCACTTCTGGCTCGCCAGGCCGGCCCCTGCCGCCGCGGCCGCTACGGCTGCCCGCGGACGGTAGTGGGGCCTAAGCCCCACCCCCCGCGGACCCCGCCGTGGCCGGCCTAGCCGGCACCGCCCCCTGAGCCGCCGACAGGAGGTCCGCCAGGCTCCAGGGCTTCCGGGCGATGCCGGCGGCCATGGCGGGCGTCATGCGGATGCTCTTGTGGAACTTGCAAAAATTGTAGTAGGCAAAGTACAGCGCCAGGGCGGCCCGCTGGTTCGACCGCTTGCGGCTGAAGCCGTTCGACAGCCGGGTCATCCGGCGCAGGTGGCCGCGAAGCGTCCAGTTCGAGCGCTCGACGTGCGAGGTGCAGATCCGCGGCTCGGCACAACCCCAGGGGCCGAGGTGACGGCCGAAGTCGGCCGCAGTGGCGCCGAGGGCCACGACCAGCAGCCGGAGCGTCCGCAGGTCCGGGAGTTGCTGGCCGGCCTCGTAGGCGGCGAGCGCCGCCGCAGGGATGCCGGCGCGGACGGCGAGCTGCCGGTGCGTGTCCCGGCGCTCGACGCGCAGACGTCGAAGTAGCCGCCGGTGTAGCGGAGATCGGCCGCGATGGCGCGCAGCTCGGCGCGGGTGATGGAGGATATCCCCTAAAACCCCACTACCCGTATCGTCCGGGGACACACGCCACCGGTCCCGCCACCGGTGCTGCCCGTGGTCCGGCGCGGGCTAGCCGGGAGACTGGTCTCGCAGCGGTTCGAGATGGCCCAGCACCGTCGGGATCAGCTCGGCGACGGTGGGATGGATGTGCATGGTCCGCTGCAACACGGTATAGGGAGCCTTGGCGGCCATCACGTCGAGCAGGCAGTGGACGGCCTCGTCGCCGCCGGTGCCCAGGATGGCGGCGCCCAGGATCTGCTTGTCGGTCGCGTCCACCAGCACCTTCATGAAACCCAGGGTCTCGCCCTTCTCGATGGCACGGCTCACTTTGGTCATCGGGCGCCGCCCGATCAGCGCCTTCCTGCCGGTGCGCCGGACCTCGGCCTCGGTCATGCCGGCCCTGCCCAGCGGCGGGTCGACGAACACGGCGTAGGTGGGGATCCGATCGCTCAGCCGCCGCGCCTCGCCGTCCAGCAGGTTCGCCGCGACGATCTCGAAGTCGTTGTAGGCGGTGTGAGTGAAGGCGCCCCTGCCGTTGCAGTCGCCGAGCGCCCAGATGCCCGGCACGTTGGTGCGCAGCTCGTCGTCGACGACGACGAAGCCGCGCGGGTCCTGCGTCACGCCGGCGTCTGCCAGGCCGAGATCGTCGGTGTTGGGGCGCCGGCCCGCGGCCATCAGCAGGTGCGAGCCCCTGACCTCGTGGGCGCTGCCGGCGCAATCGACGCCCACCGCGATCTCGCCGTCCGGCTGGGAAGCGCGGACGCAACGGGCGCCGAGGTGGAGGTGGATCCCCTCCCGCACCAGGATGTCGGCGACCGCGTCCGAGACGTCCTCGTCTTCATGCGCCAGCAGGCGCGGTGCCTGCTCGACGATCGAGACCTCGCTGCCGAAGCGCCGGTACATCTGGCCGAACTCGACGCCGATATAGCTGCCGCCGACGATCACCAGGTGGCGGGGGAGGAAATCGACCGCCATCATCGACGAGCTGGTGAGGTAGTCGATCTCGCCCAGGCCGGGCACCTCGGGGATCGCCGGCCGGCCGCCGACGTTGACGAAGATCCGCGGCGCCGTGAGCCGCTCGCCGCCGGCGCTCACCTCGGTCGGCGACAGGAAGCGGGCGTGAGCCTGGACGACCGTGCAGGTCGCCAGGCCGCGTAGCGATTTTTCGACGCCCTTGGTGAAGTCGTCCACCACGGCATCCTTGCGCGCCTTCACCCGTTTCATGTCGACGCTCACCTGGCCGGCGCCGGCGCCGCCGAGGGTGACGCCGAATTCGGCGGCGCGGCGGGCCAGATGGGTGGCGTAGGCGCTGGCTACCAGGGTCTTGGTGGGAGTGCAGCCGGTGTTCACGCAGGTGCCGCCGAAGCGCCCACGCTCGACGACCGCGATCCTCATCCCGGCCTTGACCAGGCGGGCGGCGAGCGCCGGGCCGGCCTGTCCGGTGCCGATGATGATGGCGTCGAAGCTTGTCGTCACGGGGTGCTCAGCCGGGTGGACGGTCCTCCTGCCCGGTGGCGGCGCGATCCGCCAGCCCACCGGAAACCGCAGTTGACACGCCGCGCCCCAGGAGCACATAACATACAGGTTTCAGCGGCAGGCCGCACGCGATCCGCGGACCCGGGTGCCGCCGGACACCGCCGGAAGCCGCCGGACGCGACCGGATGCCGATCGGAAGGCACCGGATGCGACCGGAAGGCGCCGGATGCGATCGGATGCCGCCGGATACGACCGGAAGCCGCCGGAAGCTGCCGGATGCGATCGAGGATGCCGCGGATACGACCGGAAGCCGCCGGATGCGATCGGAAGCCGATCGGAAGGCGCCGGATGCGACCGGAAGCCG
>DATGHG010000180.1:0-8492 GCA_035308185.1 Thermoanaerobaculia bacterium
CGCTGGGGGCGGCGACCTCCGGCAACGTGGCGCTGCTGACGCCGCTGGCGGTCTTCCAGCAGGAATACACGACGGTCATCGGCGCCATCGCCTCGACCGGCGCCAAGATGGCGATCGCCAACATCCCCGACGTCACCTCGATCCCGTTCGTCACCACCATCCCGATCGTCCTGGTCAATCCCGACACCAACCAGCCGGTGATCTTCAACGGCAACCCGGTGCCGTTGATCGGACCCAAGGGCCTGCTGGTCCCCGGCGACCACGTGCTGCTTTCCGCCAGCGCCGATCTCGCCAAGGGGCTGGGGATTCCCAAGCCGATCGGCTCCGGCCTGCCGCTGCCGGCCTCTGACGTGCTGCTGGCCGCCGACGCGGCCACCATCAACGCCCGGATCGGCCAGTACAACGCGGTGATCGCGTCGGCCGCCCAGCAGACCGGTGCGGCGCTGGTCGACATCAACTCCCTGCTCACCCAGCTGGCCACCACCGGCATCGAGGTGGGTGGCATCCCCTTCAATGCCGGCTTCCTGACCGGTGGCGTCTTCTCCTACGACGGCGTGCATCCGACGCACTTCGGCTACGCCTTCGTGGCCAACGCTTTCATCGCCGCCATCAACCAGCAGTTCGGCGCCGACATCCCGCCGGGCAACCTCGGGCCGGCGATCTTCGGGTTCTCGACCGGCGTAGGGGCCGAAAGCCTGGAGTCGCCGGACGCCGCGGCGCGCCCGACCGTGTGGACGCGGTACCTGTTCACCGCCGCGGCGATGAAGAACCTCGAGTCGGTGCTGGTCACACCCAGCGGAGGCCGCAGGCACCATTGACGGCGGCCCGGCTGTCGGCTCTCCCGATTTCCCCCATCCCCGGTGCCGGGCCAGCACCGGGGATGGGTGCCTGAAGCGACCCGCGCCCGAGCGTGGCTTGGAGTGCAGTGCGGAATTAAACCACTTGTTGTATCAATCTGCCATTCCTGATGGTTGATTTGCCATCCCGTTTGATGGTATCTTCACTATGGTGATTCTGGTGTCATGGGGGAGCAGCTTCGAAGCTCGTGAGCAAGGCGACTGCCGTTGAGTCAGGCGGCCGGCCGGCTCGGCCCGATGGAGGGTGACGCAGATGAGCAGCGGGTCGGTTGGTAGCTCTTTCCGGGTCATGCCGGCGGCGACGTCCGCGGTCCTGGCGCTCGGCTTGGCGACCGCGGGCGCCGCCGGCGGCGCCGCCGCCGCCGCCGCGATGACGCGGGCGGTGCCGAAGGGCATGCAGATCCAGAGCGGTTCGGCGGCGGTGTACACGACCGGGATCACGCCGGCGCCGCCGGCCGCGCCGGCAGCGGATCCCTGGTCGGGCCTGCTGCTGACCACGGTCGACCCGTTCGCGCCCGGGGCGGTGCCGTTGCGGCGCCGCGCCACCGGCGCCCCGGGAGCGGCGCCGGCCCTGGCGCCGCTGGCGCCGGTGCCGCCGCTGGGCAAGGGCGAGAAGCCGGGATCGGAGCGGGTGCAGGCGCTGTACCGGCAGGCGCTGGGGCATTGGGCCGAGGGCAAGTCGGAGGTCGCCTTCGACGAGCTCGCCAGCCTCGAGGCGGCGGTGGTGAACGACAAGGACACGGGCTCGCCGAAGCGCCTGCTGCGGGCGGAGGAGAAGGTCATTGATCAGGTGGCGGGGGCGGACCTCGAGGTGCTGCTGCCCATCGCCCGGCTGCATTTCGAGGTCTTCGAGCTGTACGCCAACCAGAGCGCCAAGGGCCGCGCCCTGATCGCCAACCATTCGCGGACCATGGTCCACGACCTGGCGATGCTCTATCGCGAGCAGTCGGGAAGCGCGGGAGCTGCCCTGGTCGCCAGCCATCTGCTGACCAGCCTGGCCGAGCTGCTGCAGCGCGGTTCCCAGCACCAGGCGGCGGCGGCGATGTACACGCAGGCGGCGGAGCTCGATCCGCACAACCTGGTGCCGGCGCTGCGGCTGGCCGTCACCTACGAGAAATTCGAGCAGTACAAGAGCGCGGTCGGCTGGTTGAACAAGGTGCTGGCGATCGATCCCAAGCATGCCGAGGCGCGGCTGCGGCTGGGGATCAACCTCGGCCGGCTGGGGAAGATGGAGGAGGCCGGCAAGCTCCTGCGGGAGCTGACCGCCGAGGACGGCGATTCCTGGGTGACGCCGGTCGCCTACGAGGAGCTGGCGCGGCTCGACGAGCGCCGAGAGGCCTATGCCAAGGCCGAGGAGGTGCTGCGGGCCGGCATGGTGCGGTTCCCGCGGACGGTGCGCATGCGGGTGGAGCTGGCGGCGCTGTTGGATCGCCAGGGCAAGGTGCGGGAGGGGCGCAAGGTGATCGAGGAGATCCCGGCGCTGGAGGTGGGGACGGTGGAGGATGGGGCCCGCTTCCGCTACAACAACACGACGGCCGACAGCGTGGCGTCGTCGCGCCGCTTCTTCGAGGAGAACGCCGGTTCGCGCATGCGGGTGCTGGCCGAGGTGCTGGCGAGGACGGCCGCGGAGCCGGCCGAGACCGCCGCGGCGCCGCCGCCGGCCGAGGCCTCGGCGGTGCGGGAGCAGCGGCCGTGAGGCGGCGCCCGAGCGGGGTCCCTTCCCTCGCCTCGGGGTGGCCGCCGCGGCCACGCCTGAAGATGTTGCCGGTGTTGGCGGTGCTCCTGGCGCTGGCCGGCGCGCTGCCCGCGGCGGCGGTGGTGCAGGTCAAGATCCTGGCGCCGGCGTCGCAGCAACCCGTGTTCGGCCAGGTGGTCTTCGAGGTCCAGGCGTCGGGCAACGAAGCGATCGAGAGCGTCGAGTTCCTGGTGGACGGCAAGTCGGTGGGCGTGGTCCGCCGGCCTCCTTACCGGGTGGTCACCGACGTCGGCGACGACAACCGCGAGCGGGAGTTCCGCGCCGTCGTCCACGGTGCGGGCGGCGCCAGCGCCGCCGATCGCGTGGTGACGATGCCGGTGCGCATCGACGAGCAGATGAGCGTGCGCCTGCAGCAGCTGTTCGTGACGGTGATCCAGCGCGGCGCCCGCACCCTGGCGCTGGAGCCGCAGGACTTTCACATCCTGGACAACGGCGAGGAGCAGAAGATCGTCACCTTCGACAAGGGGGAGCTGCCGATCACCGCCGTGCTGCTGCTCGATTCGAGCGAGAGCATGCGGGGCGAGCTGCTGGCCGCTGCCGAGGGCGGCGCGCGGGCGTTCATCCACGACATGCGGCCGCTCGACCAGGCGATGCTGGCGCTGTTCTCCGATCAGCTGCTGCGGGTGACCGATTTCACCGCCGACCATGCGGTGCTGGAGCAGGCGCTAACCGGCGTCGAGGCGCGGGGTGGGACCGCGGTCAACGATTTCCTGTACATGTCGCTGAAGTTGCTCGAGGGGCGCCAGGGGCGGCGGGTGGTGGTGCTGCTGTCGGACGGCTCGGACGTCAACAGCGTGCTGTCGATGGTGGACGTGCTGCGCAAGGCGCGCACCAGCCAGTCGTTGATCTACTGGATCCAGCTCGAGGGCGGCGGCAAGCACAAGTCCTACACCAGCTCGTGGCGGGGTCACGCGGAGAACGACAAGGATTACCAGGACCTGCAGCGGGCGGTCGAGGAGAGCGGCGGGCGGGTGCAGCGGGTGGACCGCACCGCCGAGATCGAGCCGGTCTTCCGCGGCATCATGCAGGAGCTGCGCGAGCAGTTCGCGATCGGCTACTACCCGAGCAACCTGAAGAGCGACGGCGCCTGGCACAAGATCAAGGTGGCGGTCTCGGGCCACGCCTGCTACAACTGCCGGGCTCGCACCGCCAACGGTTACGTGGACTTCTGAGTCGCCGCTGCCCGGAATGGGGCTCGGGTCCGGGGGGCTGCGGCCGGCTCGGGTTCGGGTCTGTGCACTCCGGCCGGACCTCGGCGCCCGACCCCGAGGACCGCGACCAACGGGTTCGCCGAGGGTCCTTGCCGCGATCCAGCTTGGTTGCCTCACCCGGTTGAGTCGCGGCCCTCGGGGTCGTTCGCCAAGGCCCTCCGATGTCTCAGGGCGCGATCCGTCTTCAGGGGCAGGGCAGGGCGCTGGTGTCCTGTAGGGGCTGGAAAGCCGTGTTCTGCGGATTCATGTAGGTCTTGCTGGCGCCGGTCTGGGTGTCGGTGACGGTGATCGACGTGTGGACGTTGGTGAGGCCGCCGGCGAACACCCAGAAATGCTGGTTGAGCGCGCAGGCGTCGATCACCTTGACCACCGCCTCGATGTTGGTCGACTCGAAGAACCAGAGATAACCGGAGTCGGTGGTCAGCGGCACGGTCTGCGCCTGGCCGGTGGCGCTGCCTGGCGCCTGGAACGTCGCCTGGACCTGGAAGCGGTTGCCCTGCAGGCACATGGCGGTGGTGGTCGGTACGCAGTTGGTCTGCGCGAGGGTGGGAACGATGCGGATGCCGAAGGCGCGGTAGGGGGCGTTCTGGTTGGGGTCCTGGCTGGTCTCGGTCAGCCAGGTGGTGCCGCCGTCGTTGCTGACGTAGGCGGGACGCAGAGCGGTGGTGGCGCTGGTGTCGATGCCGACGAAGAATTGCTGGGTGCCGTCGAACTGCACGCCGGCGTAGATGGTGCGCGTCGCCGGCAGGGTGAGGGCCGAGCCGATGCTCACCGAATAGAACTGGGTGCTCACGGTGCCGCCGTTGCTGGCCGGCACGGCGGTGGCGGTCGCCGGCACGCTGGCGAGCAGCGTGCCCGGAATGCCCGAGGGGCCGTCCGCGGCGTAGAAGACGGCGTTGAACGGAAGGTCCGGCGAGGCGGAGGTGGACAGCCGCGTCAGCGCCACGCACAGCTGCTGGATGCCGGAGGTGTTGGCCGGCAGGTCGAAGCTCATCACCAGGAGGCCGTTGGCGACCGGGACCGCGGTCGCGTCCTCGAAACCGCCGTCGTCGTAGATGATCCCGCCCGTGCAGTCGGACCCCGCCTGCGCGGTCATCGCCTTCAATCCCAACTGCGAGCTGAGCCGGACCAGCGCGGAGCTCTGCGGGTGCTCCTGCGGGCTGGGTCCGACCGCAGTTGCCGCGACGGCGGCGGGAGGTCCGCCGCAGATAAGCACTCCGACCCAAACAGCCGCCAGCCAACCCAGTCCCTTGCGCTTCATCAGACCTTCCTCCTTCGCTGCGCCCGCGAGTCTACCATGGCACAGGAGCATATCCGGCCACGGCGCGGGACCTCGACCTGGCGGCAACCGATCCGGCGCGCGCCCTGGGGTGGTGGGGAAGATTCCCTGGCTCCCTCCCGTTCTAGCTGGCGCCTCGGTTGGGCGGTCCTCGGAGCAAGAAGCAGCGGTTATGGGAGAGGCAACGCAGGGCCCCAGCACGGCTGGACCTGGGGACCCGGGACTCAACCGGGCGAGGCAAGCAGTCTCGATCTCGGCAACGTACCCACCGCGAGCCCGTTGGTCCCGGGGCCTCAGGTCCAGCCGTCCCGGCCCGGGCCGTGGAGCACAGAGTTCCGTCGGAGCGCAATGGCCATGGGCCAGTGCCCAGGGCGCGTCCAAAGAGCACGGAGTTGCGTCAGCAAGTAAGCGTCGTGGGTGCGGGTTTGCGGCACCCGTCCTTCCCTGAACCACGGTTCGGCTCTGGTAGAGTGAGCGACTTCATGGATGTCATCTCGGTCCGCGGCGCACGCGAGCACAACCTCAAGAACCTGAACCTGGAGATCCCCAGGAACCGCCTGGTGGTCATCACCGGCGTCTCGGGATCCGGCAAGTCGTCCCTCGCCTTCGACACCCTGTTCGCCGAAGGCCAGCGCCGCTACGTCGAATCGCTGTCGTCCTACGCCCGCCAATTCCTGCAACAGATGGAAAAGCCCGACGTCGACTCCATCGAGGGACTGTCGCCCGCCATCTCGATCGAGCAGAAGTCGGTGTCGAAGAACCCGCGCTCGACCGTCGGCACCGTCACCGAGATCCACGACTACATGCGGCTGCTCTACGCCAGCATCGGCGTGCCCCACTGCCCGAGCTGCGGCCAGCGCATCCGCCCGCAGACGGTGCAGCAGATGGTCGACCGCGCGATGGAGCTGCCCGAGGGCAGCCGCCTGATCATCTACAGCCCCTACGTCCGCGGCAAGAAGGGCGAATACCGCAAGCAGCTGGCCCAGATGGCCCGCGACGGCTTCCAGCGCGCCCGCGTCGACGGCGTGCCGACCGACCTCTCCGGCGAGCTCCCCAACCTGGACAAGCAGAAGAAGCACAACATCGACGTCGTCGTCGACCGCCTGGTGATCAAGCCTGGCATCGAGAAGCGCCTCGCCGACTCGATCGAGACCGCGCTCAAGGTGGCCGGCGGCCTGGTGGTGCTCGCCCCCGAGGGCGCCGCCGAGGAGACGCTGTCGCAGAACTACGCCTGCGCCGAATGCGGCAGCGGCCTGACCGAGATCACGCCGCGGCTGTTCTCCTTCAACAGCCCCTACGGCGCCTGCCCGACCTGCTCCGGCCTGGGCTCGCTGATGGGCGTCGATCCCGACAAGATCGTCCCCGACCCCGACCGCTCGATCGACGCCGGCGCCATCGCCCCCTGGCCCGAAGGCTCGAAGTCCTGGCGCATGAAGATGGTCGCGACCCTCGCCGGAGCGATGGGCTTCTCCCTCACCACCGCCTGGCGGCGCCTGCCGGCGGCGGCGCGCGACGTCATCCTCTACGGCAGCGGCGACCAGGAGATCACCTTCAAGCTCGACGGCAAGAAGTCGAGCTACAAGTGGACCGGCTCCTTCGAGGGCGTCGTGACCATGCTCGACCGCCGCTACAAGGAGACCGACTCGACCGCCATCCGCACCGAGATCGAGAAGTACATGTCGGTGCGCATCTGCCCGGCGTGCGGCGGGCGCCGCCTGCGCCCCGAGGCGCTGGCGGTCAAGCTGGCCGGCTACTCCATCGACCAGCTGTCGCGCCTCTCGGTCGAAGCGCTGCGCGCCTGGATGGCCGGCTTCGACCTCGACCGGCGCGAGCGCGCCATCGCCGAGAAGGTGGTGCAGGAGATCGCCGACCGCCTCGGCTTCCTCGACGACGTGGGGGTCGGCTACCTGACGCTCGACCGCTCTTCGGCCACCCTGTCCGGCGGCGAGAGCCAGCGTATCCGCCTGGCCACCCAGATCGGCAGCAAGCTGATGGGCGTGCTCTACGTGCTCGACGAGCCCTCGATCGGCCTGCACCAGCGCGACAACGCCCGCCTGCTGGCCACGCTCAAGGGCATGCGCGACCTGGGCAACTCGGTGCTGGTCGTCGAGCACGACGAGGAGACCATCCGCGCCGCCGACTGGGTGATCGATCTCGGGCCCGGCGCCGGCATCCATGGCGGCGAGCTGGTGGCCCAGGGCACCGCCGCCGAGGTCACCGCCGCCGCCGCTTCGCTGACCGGCCAGTACCTGCGCGGCGAGTTGCAGGTGGCGGTGCCGGCGACCCGCCGCAAGGGACGCGGCAAGCCGCTGGTCATCGAGGGGGCGCGGCAGAACAACCTCAAGGACCTGACCGTCGACTTCCCGCTCGGCGTGCTCACCGTGGTCACCGGCGTCTCCGGCTCGGGCAAGAGCACGCTGGTCAACGATATCCTCTACAAGGCGCTGGCCCGCCATTTCTACCGCGCCGGCGAGCGTCCGGGCGAGCACGACCGCATCCTCGGCCTCGAGCAGCTCGACAAGGTGATCGCCATCGACCAGAGCCCGATTGGCCGCACGCCGCGCTCCAACCCGGCGACCTACACCAACGTCTTCAACCCGATCCGCAACCTGATGGCGATGACCCCCGAGGCGCGGATGCGCGGCTACCAGCCGGGACGCTTCAGCTTCAACGTGCCGGGCGGCCGCTGCGAGGCCTGCAAGGGCGACGGCCAGATCAAGATCGAGATGCATTTCCTGCCCGACATCTACGTCACCTGCGAGGTCTGCGGCGGCAAGCGCTACGACCGCGAGACCCTGGCGGTGCGCTACAAGGGGCTCAACATCGCCGAGATCCTCGACCTGCCGGTGGAGCAGGCGCACGAGCTGTTCCGCAACCTCCCGGCCATCGAGCGCATCCTCGCCACGCTCTGCGAGGTGGGCCTCGGCTACATCCGGCTCGGGCAGTCGGCGACCACGCTCTCGGGCGGCGAGGCGCAGCGGGTCAAGCTGGCGCGCGAGCTGTGCAAGCGCTCGACCGGGCGCACCCTCTACCTGCTCGACGAGCCCACCACCGGCCTGCACTTCGACGACGTCGGCAAGCTCCTGGCGCTGCTCCACCGCCTGGTGGAGCTGGGCAACACGGTGATCGTCATCGAGCACAACCTGGACGTCATCAAGACCGCCGACTGGGTGATCGATCTCGGCCCGGAGGGCGGCGCCCGCGGCGGCGAGCTGGTGGCGTCGGCACCCCCGAGCAGGTGGCGGCGGCGGCGCCCAGCTTCACCGGCGGCTATCTCGCCAGGGTGCTGCCCGAGCCGTCGCCGGCGGCGCCGGACAGGGCGGCAAGGACGGCGAAGCCGGAGAGGCCGGAGACCCCGGAGACCCCGGAGAACGACCGCCCCGGCAGGA
>DATGHG010000181.1:0-9184 GCA_035308185.1 Thermoanaerobaculia bacterium
ATGGCAGTGACGGCCTTGGCGGCCCGGAGATCGGAATGAAGGTGCTGGTGGTGGGAGCGGGCGCGCGCGAGCATGCCCTGTGCTGGAAGCTGCGGCAGAGCCCGCTGTTGCGCGACCTCTACTGTGCCCCCGGCAACCCCGGGATCGCGCAGCTCGCCGACCTCGTGCCGGTGGCGCCGGAGGAGATCCACCGGCTTGCCGACTTCGCCGCCGACCTGCGGATCGACCTCACGGTGGTGGGGCCGGAGCTGCCGCTCACCCTGGGCATCGGCGACGAGTTCTCGCGCCGCGGCCTGCCCATCTTCGCCCCCAGCCAGCGGGCGGCGGAGATCGAGGGCAGCAAGGTGTTCGCCAAGCAGTTCATGGAGCGCCACGGCGTGCCCACGGCGCCGTTCGCGGTGGTGCACGGCGCCGCCGAGGCGCGCGCCGCCTGCGACCGCTTCGGCTACCCGGTGGTGGTCAAGGCCGACGGGCTGGCCGCCGGCAAAGGGGTGACGATCGCCGCCGGCGAGGAGGAGTTCGAGGCGGCGGTTGCGGCCCTGTTCGAGGAACGCCGTTTTGGCGCGGGCAGCGACCGGGCGGTCGTCGAGCAGTTCCTGGCCGGCGAGGAGGTCTCGTTCATGGCCATCTGCGACGGCGAGCGGCTCCTGCCCCTGGCCATCGCCAAGGACTACAAGCGCATCGGCAACGGCGACACCGGCCCCAACACCGGCGGCATGGGGTCCCACAGCCCCGGCGGCCTGCCTTCCGGAGAGGCGGCGGCGGAGATCGTCGAGACCGTGATGCGCACCACCATCGCCGGCCTGGCCGAGGAAGGGCGCCCCTTCGCCGGCGTGCTCTATGCCGGCATGATCCTGACCGCCGACGGCCCCAAGGTGCTGGAGTTCAACGCCCGGCTCGGAGATCCCGAAGCGCAGGTGCTGATGCTGCGGCTCGAGGACGACCTGCTGCCGGTGCTCGCGGCGGCGGCGGCGGGGGACCTCGAGCGCAACCACCGGCTGCGCTTCCGCAAGGAAGCCGCCGCCTGCGTCGTGCTGGCGAGCCAGGGTTATCCGGGCCGGTCGGTCACCGGCGAGGTCATCCAGGGGCTCGACCAGGCGGCGCAGCTGGGCACCGAGGTGTTCCACGCCGGCACCCGGCGCGGGCCGCGCGGCGAGCTGCTGACCGCGGGCGGCCGGGTGCTGTCGGTGTGCGCGCTGGGATCCGATCTGGTGGGGGCGCTCAAGCGGGCGTACGCGGGAGTCGCCGAGATCCACTGGCCGGGCAAGGTCTTCCGGCGCGACATCGGTCGCCGGGTGCTGGATCTGCCGCCGCCGCCGGCGGGCGGCTGAGGCTGGCCGCGACCCGGCCGCAGCTCGGCCGCGGCTCGGCCGGGGCACCTCGCCGGTCGTGATACCCTCTCCCTGGTATTCATCGTGCATGAAATGCGTGAGCTGCGTGAACTGTGACGGTTGTTTACAGGTGGCACGGGACGGACGACCATGAGTGGATGTAGCGGCTGCGCTTTCAAGGGGATGTCGACCGCCGTCGAAGACACCTACGTCGGCGTGCGTTTCCGTGAAGAGACCAACGTGACCCTCTGCGCCACCGCCGGCACGATCTACGCTTTCGGCGAGCAGGTGGTGGTGGACCTCGAGTCGGGGCCCGCCTACGGCCGGGTCGAGCGTTCGCCGATGCCGGTCTTCAAGCCGTGCCAGAAATCGAGCGCGCGGCCGATCCTGCGCCGGGCGGACGATGCCGATACGGCGGCCCACGAGCGCCAGCGGCAGAGCGAGATGACCGCCAAGCTCTTCGCCCAGGAGCGGGCGCGCTCGCTCAACCTGGACATGAAAGTGTCGCTGGTGGAGTTCTCGCTCAGCGGCAAGAAGGCGAATTTCTACTTCACCTCCGACGGGCGGGTGGACTTCCGCCAGCTGGTCCGCGACCTGTCCAGCCGTTTTTCGGTGCGGGTGAAGATGGTGCAGGTGGGCGCCCGCGACGAGGCCGGCCTGGTCGGCGGCATCGGCATCTGCGGCCGCACCCTGTGCTGCTCGACCTGGCTCAAGGATTTCCGGCCGATCTCGATCCAGATGGCCAAGCGCCAGAACCTGTCGCTCAACCCGTCGAAGATCTCCGGCCAGTGCGGCAGGCTGCTTTGCTGCCTGGCCTACGAGGACGATCAATACAAGACCCGGAACCCGGACGCCCGGCCGCCGTCGCCGCAGGCGTCCGAGGTCGCCTGACTCCGCGCCCGAGACGGAATACCGCCATGGCCAACCGCAAGCTGATCCGCCCGGACATGAACGAGCTCAAGAACGCGCTGCCGTCGCGCAGCTTGCGCCGCAAGCAGACGCCGCCGGAGCAGACCAACGCCGAGGAGTTCTATTACCTCAAGCAGATGGCGGCGAAGACCCCGATGGTGCTCATCCTCGACGACGGCGAGGAGCTGCGGGGCTGGATCGAGTGGTACGACAAGGGTGCGCTCAAGCTCAACCGGCACTCCGGGCCCAACCTGCTGATCCAGAAGCGCACCATCCGCTACATGTTCAAGGAAGAGGAGCTCAAGCGCCGGCCGCGCCGCAGCGGCGAGCCCCCGACGGAGCCGTAAGCGGCGCTCCGTGCCTCCCCTGCGTCTAGCGCTCACTCAGGGGGATCCCGCCGGCATCGGTCCGGAGATCCTGCTCAAGCTGCTCTCCGCGCGGCGGGATCCGGCGACCGGGGGCCGCTGGCAGCCGATCCTGGTGGCAGAGCGGGCGGCGCTCGAGGTGCTGCGGCCTTGTCTGCCCGGCGCTCCCTGGGACCGGTTGCACAACCTGGATGGCTTGCCCGGCGGTGCCGAGCTGGATGGCCTTCCTGCCGGCACCCTGCCGGTGGTGGATCCCGTGGGCATGCGCCGCACCGTGCTGCCGGGCAGCTCGGGGCCGGCCGATGCCGCCGGCGCCATGGCGGCGCTCGACGCCGGCATCGCGCTGGTGCGCCAGGGGACGGCCGACGCGTTGGTCACCGCGCCAGTGGCCAAGGACTCCATCGCCCGCCACCTGCTGCCGGATTTCCGCGGCCACACCGACTACCTGGCGGCGGCCTGCGGCCTCGAGCGCTACGGCCGCGACTACCTGATGGCATTCCTGGCCCCCGACCTGCAGGTGGCGCTGCTCACCGTGCACCTGCCGCTGGTGCCGGCCCTGGCGGCGGCGCTCGAACCGCGGGCGCTGGACGAGGCGCTCGCCTGCCTGGACCGCCACGCCGGCGGCCGCATCGCCCTGGCCGGCCTCAACCCGCACGCCGGCGAGGGTGGGCTGCTCGGCGGCGAGGAGGGAGCGGTGCTGGCGCCGGCGGTGGAGCGCGCCCGCCGCGCCGGCCGCGACGTCCATGGGCCCGAGAGCGCCGACTCGCTCTTCGCTCGCGCCCGCCGCGGCGAGTTCGATTGGGTGCTGGCCCTTTACCACGACCAGGGCCTGATCGCGGTCAAGACCGCCGCCTTCGGCCTGGCGACCAACTGGACCCTGGGGCTGCCTTTCCTGCGCACCTCGGTGGACCACGGCACCGCTTTCCACCTGGCGGGTCGTGGCCTGGCGGACGAGGGGCCGCTGGCGGCGGTGGTGGAAACCACCCTGGCGCTGGCGGCCGGCGAGCTGCCGCGACGGCCCCGGCGCCCGTAGCCGGCACCCGGGAACGGAAAAGCACCTTCCGGCGCTTCCACGTACCCGAGCACCTTCCGGCCGCTTCCACGTATCCGAGAACCTTCCGGCCGCCTTCCACGTACCTGTTGACTGGCTACAGGAGGTTCCTGTAGGTTGTCAACATGAGCGACGAATGGGCCGCCCGCGGGAGGTGAGTTGGATGGCGAGGCTGCGCGCGTGGAGCGTCAGGTTCTTGAGCCTTTTCCGCCGGCGGCAGCTCGACCGGCGACTGGACGAGGAGCTGCGTTTTCATCTCGACATGCAGGCGCGCGACAACCAGGCCCGCGGCATGAGCCCGGAAGCGGCGCGCCGCGCCGCCCGGTTGAGCTTCGCCGCCGGCGGCTCGGTGGAGCCGCTCAAGGAGGAATACCGGGCGCGCCGCGGCGTGCCGGCGCTCGAAACGCTCGCGCAGGACCTGCGGTACGCGGCGCGGATGATGCGCAAGAGCCCCGGTTTCACCGCCGTCGCGCTGCTGTCGCTCGCCTTCGGCATCGGCACCAACTGCGCGATCTTCAGCGTCGTCGACGCGCTGCTGCTCAAGCCGCTGCCGGTTCCCGAGGCCGATCGTCTGGCGGTGCTGGCGCCGAGCGCCGCCGGCCAGGATCTGCCGCAGCTGTTCTCGTACCCCGCCTTCCGCCGTCTCGAGCAGTCCGCGGCGGTGACCGCCGGCGTCGTCGCCTTCACCGCCGATTTCCAGACCCTGGTCCGCGCCGAGGATGGCCTCGGCGCGGCCGGCGACGACCGCGACTTCGCGCGCACCCAGCTGGTGTCCGGCAATTTCTTCTCGGTGCTCGGCGCCGGCACCGCCGCTGGGCGCACCTTCGACGAAGCCGAGGACGCGGTCCCCGGCGGCCACCCGGTGGCGGTCATCAGCCACGGTTACTGGCAGCGCGCCTTCGGCCGCGATCCACGCATCGCCGGCAGGGTGCTGCGGGTGAACGGCGCGGCGGTGACCATCGTGGGCGTCGCCGCACGCGACTTTTTCGGGGTCTATGCCGACGCGTCGCCCGACATCTTCCTGCCGCTGACCCTGCGCGACCTGGTCAAGTACCGGGGCAACACCTGGGTGGACGGCCCCGCGGATCTCAATTTGCCTGCCTGGCAGCAGATCAACCTCCACTGGCTGAGGCTGATGGCGCGCCGGCGCCCGGGCGTCGGCGTCCAGCAGGCGAGCTCGGTGCTCAACGTGCTGTTCCAGCCCGACAAGGAAGCGCAGGCGGCAACCCGCGAGGACGCCCAGGAGCGCGCCGACGTGCTCGCCCAGAAGATCGTGCTGCTGCCCGGCGGGCGCGGCCTTGCCGAATCGCGCGAGCGCCTCGGTCGGCCCCTGGTGACCCTGATGGCGGTCGCCGGCCTGGTCCTGTTGATCGCCTGCGCCAATGTCGCCAATCTGCTGCTCGCGCGTGCCGACCGGCGCCGCCGGGAGATGGCGGTGCGGCTGGGCATCGGCGCCGGGCGGGCCCGCCTGGTGCGCCAGCTGCTGACCGAGAGCCTGCTGCTGGCCGGCCTCGGCGGCGCCCTCGGGCTGGCTTTCGCTTACTCGGGGAGCCGCTTCCTGGTGGCGCTGGTCGGCAGCGCCGACGGCTCGCTGCGGCTCGACGTGGCGCTCGACGGCCGCAAGCTGCTGTTCGCTGGCGCCGCCGCCCTCGCGACCGGCCTGGTGTTCGGCCTCGCGCCGGCTCTCCAGGCGACCCGGGTGGAGCTCGCGGCGAGCCTGCAGCAGGGGGCCAGGGCGCTGGCGGGGGGCGGCCGCGGGCGCCGCCGGCTGCCGTTCGGCAGGCTGCTGGTGGCGGCTCAGATCGGCCTTTCGCTGCTGCTGCTGATCGGCGCCGGGTTGTTCGTGCGCAGCCTGCAGAACCTGATGGCGGTCGATCCCGGCTTCGACCGCGACCGGTTGGTGCAGGTCTCGCTCAACGCCCGCCTGCTCGGCTATGACGAGAACCGCCTCGCCGCGCTCGACGACCGCCTGCTGGAACGGCTGGTGGCGGCACCGGGAGTGCGTTCGGCAAGCCTCTCGCTGTGCGACCTGCTCAGCGGCGACGTCCGGACCAGCACGGTCTTCCTTCCCGGCTTCACGCCGCGCGGCGCGGAGTCCATGGAGACGCACGCCGGCATCGTGACGCCAGGCTATTTCGCGACCGCCGGCATGGCCGTCGCGAGCGGCCGCGACTTCCTGGCTCGCGACCGCCAGGGCGCGCCCGAGGTGGCGGTGGTCAACCAGACCTTTGCCCGCCGCTTCCTGGCGCACCGCCCGGCGCTGGGGCAGCGCTTCGGTTTCGGCCGCAAGCACGATCGCCAGTACGAGGTGGTCGGCGTGGTCCGCGATGCCAAGTACAACCGGCTCGGGGACGCCACGCCGCCGATGGCGTTCTTTCCCGCCGCCCAGAACCGCGACGAGGTGATGCGCTCCCTGCTGGTGCGGGCGGCCCCGGGTGCCTCGGTATCGACGGTGGCCGCCGAGCTGCGCCGGGTGGTGGCGCAGGTCAACCCGGACCTGGCGGTGCTCGGAGTCGCGACCATGGGCGACATGGTGGACCGGTCGCTGGCCCGCCAGCGCGCCATTGCCCGGTTGATCGGTTTCTTCGGCCTGCTGGCGCTGCTGCTCGCCGCGATCGGCCTCTATGGGGTGATGTCCTACAGCGTCGCGCGGCGCACCAGCGAGATCGGTCTGCGCATGGCCCTCGGCGCGATGCGCGGCGGCGTGCTGCGGCTGGTGCTCGCCGAGACGGCGCGGCTGGTGGCTGCCGGGCTCGCGGGCGGGCTGATCGCGGCCCTGGCGGTCACCCGGCTGGCGGCCAGCCAGCTGTTCGGGATCGCGGCCAGCGACCCGGCGACGATCGCGGTCGCGACCCTGGTGATGGCGGTGGTGGCGCTGGTCGCCGGCTTCCTGCCGGCGCGGCGCGCCGCCGACACCGAGCCGATGGCGGCCCTGCGCTACGAATGATCGGCGCCGGCGCCCACTACGAGGCGCCGCGGCCGGAGAGCACGGCCGGGATCGTCTTGAGCAGGATCTTGAAGTCCAGCATCGGCGACCAGGAGTCGATGTACTCGAGGTCGAGCTGCATCCAGCGGTCGAAGTCGAGCTGGTTGCGCCCGCTGACCTGCCAGAGGCAGGTCAGGCCCGGCTTCATCGACAGGCGGCGGCGCTGCCAGCGCTGGTAGCGGGCGACCTCCTCGGGGATCGGCGGGCGCGGGCCGACCAGGCTCATGTCGCCGCGCAGGACGTTCCAGAACTGCGGCAGCTCGTCGAGGCTGAAGCGGCGCAGGAAGCGGCCCAGCCAGGTCACCCGCGGATCGCTCCTGAGCTTGAACACCGGGCCGTTCATCTCGTTGAGGTGCTCGAGCTCCCGGCGCCGGTCCTCGGCGTCCTCCACCATGGTGCGGAACTTGTAGAGGGTGAAGACCCGCCCGTTCAGGCCGCAGCGGGTCTGACGGAACAGCACATTGCCCTGCGAGGTGACCTTGATCAGCGTCGCGATCCCCGCCACCACCGGCAGGCCCAGCAGCAGCAGCAGCGACGACAGGGCGACGTCCATGACCCGCTTGGCCATCAGCGGCAGCTGGCTGGTCGGCCCGGTGGCGAAGGACAGCAGCGGGATGCCGTCGAGCTCCTCGAGCTCGACTCGCGCCTGGGTGTGGGGGAAGAGGTTGACCGCGAAGCGGGTGCGGATGCCCTGCTCCTGCAGGCTCAGGAACAGGTCTTCCAGGCGGTCGAGGTCGCGGCGGCTCACCGCGAAGATGACGTCGTCGATCACGTTGTGCTCGATGATGTGAGGCAGGTGCTTGAGCTCGCCGAGGATCGTATAGCGGCCGGGCCAGGGTTGCGGCGGCTCGTGGCCGTTGACGATGAAGCCCAGGATGCGGTAACCCCAGAAGCGGTGGCCGTGGATCGAATCGGCGATCTTCAGCGCCGCGGGGTTGGTGCCGACGATCAGCACGGTGCGGTAGTTGAAGCCGTGCGAACGCACGTAGCGCGAGCTGATGCGCAGGCAGAGCTTCTCGCCCAGCAGCAGGAGCGACGCGAAGACGCCGAACAGCAGCACCCAGGCGCGGCTGATCTGGTCGTTGCCGAGCAGCCGGACGTCGATGCGCAGGATGTACAGCGCCAGGGTGAAGACGATCGTGCCGCTGGCGCAGACTCGCAGGATCGCCCAGGACTCGTCGAGCAGCGGCACGGTGCGCTGGGACCGGTAACGTCCCGACAGCAGCAGCAGCGTGCCCCAGATCGCCAGCGCCAGGGGCAGCAGCGGCAGGTAGGCGGTCAGCGGATAGAGGCGGGCCGGGAAGGCCTGTGGCACCAGCCGCGGCAGGATCCAGCTGCGCAGCGAAAACGCCAGCAGGAAGGCGGCCGCGACGAGCGCCAGATCGACGAGAAAGATTGAGGCCGCAAGGATTCGGGCTCGTTCTTTCAGCATGGATTCGAGCTCAGCTTGGGCATCGCCCTCGATCGAAGAGGCTGTTCATTCTAACGTGGCGCCGCCTCGCACCGTCTATTCCCGCCGGCGCCAGTGGCGGCAGCACGGCGTACCTGGAAAACGTCTGGCGACACCTACCAGTTCCTGAAACACCCGGCGTTCGGGATTCCTGCGCTTGGCGGTGCTGCACGCGCCGTGCCGGCCGCGGGCCGGCGCCTGGGTGGCACCGGCTCCGCTCAGCGGCGGTCGGCCAGGGCCGTCAGCAGCTCCGCGTACTGGTCGGCCACCCGTTCCCAGGAGTACCGGCGGGCGGCGCGCCGGGCCGCCGCCAGGCCGGACCGCCAGGCGCGCAGGGGGCGCCGCCGCACCTGCTCGAGGCGGGTGGCGAGGGTCTCGGGATCGGCGGCCCGGAAGTAGGCGGCGGCCGGGCCGGCGGTCTCGCGGTTCTCGGGGGTGTCGTTGACCACCAGGCAGTTGCCGTATCCCATCGCCTCCACCAGCGCCGGGTGGGTGCCGCCGACCTCGGTGGCGTGGACGTAGGCAAGGGCGTTCGCCAGCAGCTCGCGGTAGTCCTCGCCGTAGATCGGCCCGGGGAACCGGATGCGCGGATCGGCGCCGCGGGTGAAGCCGGCGATGAAGTCGCCGGCATATGGGGCCCCGCCCACCATCACCAGCGGCAGGTCGCCGCGCACCGCGCGGTAGGCCGCCGCCACCTGGTGCGGGTTGTTCTCGGGCTCGAAGCGGCTGACGTAGAGGAAGTAGCGGCGGGGTTGCAGCCCCAGCCTGGCCAGGGCCCCCAGCCTGGCCGGGGCGTCGCCGCCCGCCCCGGCCTCCGGGCTCGCCGCCGGCGCCGGCGCGGGCGGGCGCGGATCGACGCCATAGGCGATGGCCGTCGAGTCGGCGCCATAGCGTTCGAGGTAGTGGCGGCGGATCACCTCGGCGTCGGTGATCAGGGCGTCCGGCAGGATGCAGGCCAGACGTTCGGACAGCGCATAGACGGCGCGGCCGAAGGGCCCCCATTTGCGGCGGCGGCGCTCGATGCCGTCGACGTGCAGGGCGGTGGGGATGCCGCCGGCGGCAAGCAGCGGCAGGAACAGGGCGTTGGCCGAG
>DATGHG010000182.1:0-5126 GCA_035308185.1 Thermoanaerobaculia bacterium
GGGCGAGCGCGAGGACGAGATGATGAGCCAGGTCAGAGGCGACCAACAGCGTGACGTTGACGGCCAGCAGGGGCAAGGCCGCCACCGCCCATTCCAGCCAGCCGGACCGGGTCCAGGCAGGCCAGCCTCCCTGGTTCTTCCAGGCGTGCCAGGTGCGCCAGCCGCGGCCACTGCGACCGCTGAGACCCCCCAGACCCCTGAGACCCCTGAGACCCCTGAGACCCCCCAGACCCCTGAGAGTACCGCCCGGAGGCTCCGGCGATGAGCTCGGCCCTGGGGCCGGCGGTGCTGGCACTCTATTACCTCATTCTGGGAGTGCTCGCCTTCTTCGGCGTGCATCGCCTGTGGATGGTGGTGCTGTACCTGAAAACCCGCCGGCGGACGCCGCCGCGGCCACCCGATCCCGAGCTCTGGCCGGTGGTCACCGTACAGCTGCCACTTTATAACGAGATGTATGTCGCGACGCGGCTGGTGGAAGCGGTTTGCCGTCTCGACTACCCGCGCGACCGGCTCGAGATCCAGGTGCTCGACGACTCGACCGACGAGACCACCGCGATCGTCGAGCGCCTGATCCAGGAGCACCGCCGGCAGGGGATCGACATCAAGCTGCTGCACCGCACCGACCGCACCGGTTTCAAGGCCGGCGCCCTGGCCGCCGGCCTCGAGCAGGCGCGCGGCGAGCTGCTGGCGGTGTTCGACGCCGATTTCGTGCCGCAGCCCGAATTCCTGCGCCTGTCGGTGCCCCACTTCGCCGATCCCGGCATCGGGCTGGTGCAGGGGCGGTGGCTGCACATCAACCGCGGCTACTCGCTGCTCACCCGGGTGCAGTCGATCTTCCTCGACGGCCATTTCATGATCGAGCACATCGCGCGCAACCGCAGCAACTGCTTCTTCAACTTCAACGGCACCGCCGGCGTCTGGCGGCGCGAGGCCATCGTCGGCGGCGGCGGCTGGGAGCACGACACGCTGACCGAGGACCTCGACCTCTCCTATCGCGCCCAGCTGATCGGCTGGCGGTTCCTCTACCTGCCCGAGCTGGCGGTGCCCTCCGAGCTGCCGGTGGACGTCAACGGTTTCAAGACCCAGCAGTACCGCTGGGCAAAGGGCGCCATCCAGACCGGCCGCAAGCTCATCGGCCGCGTGCTGCGGGCGCCGCTGCCGTGGCGGGTCAAGTTCGAGGCGTTCGTGCACCTCACCAACAACATCAGCTATCCCCTGATGTTGCTGCTGTCGCTGCTGATCTTCCCGGCCATGCTGCTGCGGCGCGGCACCTCGATGCGCATGCTGCTGTTCGTCGACCTGCCGTTCTTCCTCTCCGCCACCGCCTCGGTGCTGGTCTTCTACCTGATGAGCCAGGTCGCCGGCGGCACCGGCTGGCGGCGCCAGATCCGGTATCTGCCCGCCCTGATGGGCATGGGCATCGGCCTGTCGGTGGTGAACTCCCATGCCGTGCTCTCCGGCCTGGTGCAGCGCGGCGGCGTCTTCCACCGGACGCCCAAGTACCGCATCGAGAGCAGCGGCCAGGACTGGCGCCGCAAGCGCTACCGCGCCGGCATCAGCTCCTCGTTCGCGGTCGAAGCGGTGCTCGCCGCCTACTTCACCCTGTGCACCATCTTCGCCGCCATGACCGGCATGTGGATGTCGGTGCCCTTCCTGCTGCTGTTCGTGCAGGGCTACGGCTACATGGCGCTGCTGTCGGTGGTGCCGGCGATGGACGGCCTGCGGCTGGCCCGCGCCGGCGCCAGCTGGCAGAGCTGACGGATCCGCCCCCGGCCCCGCGACCGCCGCGCCCCGGCGACCCGGTGCCCCGGAGGGCATTCAATGGGTCTACAATCGACCCGATGTTCGTCGAGCGCGCAACTTCTCCGACCGTGAGCCTGCGGCCGGCCTCGCCGCGCGACGCCGAATCGTTGCGGCAATGGCGAGCGGAGACCAGCGTCAGGCGTTATCAGCCGCTCAACGACCTGCCGGCCTCGCAGCTGCGCGCCGACGTGGCGAGCCAGCGGATCTCGGAGCTCTACCGCGGGCAGGGCGACAAGTTCCAGTGGATCATCCAGGTGGACGGCGAGGCCGCCGGCTGGATCACGCTGGTGGTGAGCAATTGGGAGCACGGCCTGGCGGAGGTCGGCTACGCCCTGTCGACCGCCTTCCAGGCGCGCGGCCTGATGACCGATGCCCTGGGGCTGCTGCTCGAGGACCTGTTCACCAACACCAACCTCGAGCGCGTCGAGGCCCGTTGCGCGGTCGAGAACACCGCCTCGCAGCGAGTGCTGGAGAAGAACGGCTTCCAGCGCGAAGGGCACCTGCGCGGCTACTTCAAGCTGCGCGGCCGCCGCATCGACAACTACCTCTTCGCCCTGCTGCGCGAGGACTACGAGCACCGGCGCCCGCGGCGGTAGCGCGCACGGGGGTACCCCCAGGGGGCACCCAGCCCACTAGCCCTCCATCACCTTCAGCCCCGGGCTCACCGCCAGCCGCGCGGCGGTCGCGCGCTGCACGTCCGCCGCCGTCAGCCCCGGCGCCACCTCCTCGAGCACCAACCCGTCCGGCGTCACCCGGATGTAGGCCATCTCGGTCACGATGGTGTCGACGACGCCGACGCCGGTCAGCGGCAGCGTGCATCTGCTCAGGATCTTCGGCGCGCCGTCGCGGGCGGTGTGCTCCATCGCGGCGATCACCCGCGCCGCCGCCGCCACCAGGTCCATCGCGCCGCCCATGCCTTTCACCATCTTGCCGGGGATCATCCAGTTGGCGATGCTGCCCGCCTCATCCACCTCCATGGCGCCGAGCACCGTCAGATCGATGTGCCCGCCGCGAATCATGGCGAACGACTCGGCGCTCGAAAAATACGAGGTCCCGGCAATCTCGCTCACCGTTTCCTTGCTGGCGTTGATCAGGTCGGAATCCTCCTGCCCCGCGACCGGATACGGCCCGATGCCCAGCATGCCGTTCTCGGATTGCAGGATGACCTCCATTCCCGGCGGCACGTGATTGGCGACCAGCGTCGGCATGCCGATGCCCAGGTTGACGTAGAACCCGTCGCGCAGCTCGCGCGCGATCCGCTTCACGATCCGCTCGCGCTTGTCGGCGTCCGGCCCGGGCCTGGTCATCGCCATCGTGCGCCACCCCTCGCCGGCATGGCCGTCAGCGGCCGTCCTGCCGGCGCACCGTCACCCGTTCGATCCGCTTCTCGTACAGCTCGCCCTGGAAGATCCTCTGCACGTAGACGCTCGGCGTGTGCACCTGGTCCCCGTCCAACTCCCCGACCTCGACCAGCTCCTCGACCTCCGCGATCGTCACCTTGGCCGCGGTCGCCATCATCGGATTGAAGTTCCGCGCCGTCTTGCGGTACATCAGGTTGCCCATGCGGTCGCCCCGCCATGCCTTGACCAGGGCGAAGTCGGCCTTGAGGCCGCGCTCCATCAGGTAGGTGCGGCCATCGAACTCGCGGGTTTCCTTGCCCTCGGCGACCATGGTCCCCACTCCGGTCGGGGTGAAGAACGCCGGTATGCCAGCGCCGCCGGCGCGGATCCGCTCCGAGAAGGTGCCCTGGGGCACCAGGTCGAGCTTGATCGTGCCGTTGAGCACCTTCTCTTCCAGCAGCTTGTTCTCGCCGACGTAGGTGCCGATGTGATGGCGGATCTGCCCCGCCTCCAGCAGCAGGCCGCAGCCGGCGCCGTCGATGCCGACGTTGTTGCTGATGGTGGTGAGGTTGCGCGCGCCCTTGCGCACCAAGGCGCGGATCAGGTTCTCCGGGATACCGCACAGTCCGAACCCGCCGATCATGACGGTCGCACCGTCGAACAGGTCGCGGATCGCCTCGTCCGCATTGGCCACCACCTTGTTCATGACCGGGCGGAGATCTCGCTGGGGAGCACCTGACGAGCGAGCGTAGACAGCGGTTCGGCCGATGTCAAGCCGGCCTCAGAGCATCTCGAGGTTGGCGAAGCGGGCGACCAGCTTGCGTTTGCCGGTCTTGTCGAAAAAGACCGTGATCTTGGCGTCCTCGCCCTGGCCCTCCAGCTCGAGCACCACGCCGTGGCCGAGCGTCGGATGACGCACCCGGCTGCCGCGGCGCAACGGACGCCGGAGCACTGAGGGCTCGGCCGCGGTGTCCGCGGTGTTCGCGGCGTTCCCGCCGTCGCCATCGAGGACCAGCCGGCGCTGGCCGGCCTGGTCCCGGGATGAGGCCTGGCGGCCGCCACCGCCGCCGAAGAACGAGTACACCCCCTGCGCGCGCGCGTCGTAGCGGGGGCCGTCGAACAGCGCCGGGCTCTGGCTCACCGCCAGCAGCTCGTCCGGGAGCTCGGCCAGGAATGGCGACTGCGCCTGATCCTGGTAACGGCCGGCGATGCGCCGGCGGCGGCAGCAGGTCAGGTACAGCCGCTCGCGGGCGCGGGTCATGCCGACGTAGAGCAGGCGCCGCTCCTCCTCGACGTCCTCGGGGGCGCCCTGGGAGTTGAAGTGGGGGAGCAGGCCGTTCTCGAGGCCCGTCACCACCACCGCCCGGAACTCGAGCCCCTTGGCGCTGTGCAGGGTCATCAGCGAGATGCCGCGCTCGGCCTGCCAGGTGTCGAGGTCGCTGACCAGCGAGACATGGTCGAGGAAGGCGGTGAGCAGGTCGGAGTCGCCGCGGTTGTAGCTGTTGGCCTCGGTGAACTGCTGCGCCGCCGACAGCAACTCGCGGATGTTCTCGAGCCGGGCTTGGTCCTCGGGGTCGTCCTGGCGGTAGAGGTCGGCGTAGCCGGTGGCGGCGAGCAGGCGGTCGAGCAACGCCGGCAGCGGCAGCTCGTCGGCCGCCTGCTGCAGGCCGACGATGAGGTCGCGGAAGCGGCGCACGGCGGCCGCGCTGCGCGCCGGCAACGTCCCCAGCTGATCGAGGTGGATCACGTCCCAAAGCGGCTGGCCGAGGTGCAGCGCCTGCTCGCGCAACAGCTCGAGCGTGGACTTGCCGATGCCGCGCGGCGGCTGGTTGAAGATCCGCGCCAGCGAAAAGTTGTCGCGCGGATTGCGCAGCACGCGCAGGTAGGCCACCACGTCCTTGATCTCCGCGCGGTCGTAGAAACGGACGCCGCCGACCAGCGCGTAGGCCACCTCGCGCTTGAGCAGCTCGTCCTCGATGGCGC
>DATGHG010000183.1:0-16092 GCA_035308185.1 Thermoanaerobaculia bacterium
CGCAGAGTCCGCCGACGGTAAAGAGGGTGGGGGTATCCACCTGGACCGGGCTCATGGTCGTGCGGGTGTCGAGTACCCGGCAGGGTGGAACGGTGAAGAAGCTGTCCGCGAGGAGTGGGCTGGTCGAGAGTCCTGCGACCACGACCAGGGCAAGCCAACCGCAAAGGTATCTCGCTGTCGCTATAGGGGTTTCCTTCGTGTTGCGCGCCGGCACGCCCCCAGGGCGAGAAGGCCGAGCAGGGAAACGGCCGCCGCCCGGAAGGCGAGTTTTGGACAGGGACTCCCTTTGCGAACGCAGCAACTCCATAGATCCCTCCCGGATCGCATATGGCCGTTCTTTATCCTGAGGCGCGACACGGCGCCGGGGCTGCGGCGAACTCCCTCACTATCTATATAAGTGCTGCGATTACGAAGGAGCGTGACAGCGCGATGATCCCTTTCGGATACCAACGTGTGGCCAGGCGTAACTACGGCGTGGCAGAATAGCAACAAAGTTCCGGGTATGGCGCCCGGAGGCAGCGAGAAGGGAGCCGCATGGAGGCGTGTCGCCCTTGCATCCCACTTCCTGGCTGGCGCGCCAACTCACAACAAAGCCCCACAAGCGCCTGGCTTGGGGGTTGAAACATTGATCGACAGGAACCTGCCTACGCGGCCTTGAGGAGCCGCGAGACCCGCCGCTCCAAGGTGACCCGCTCGTCGGGCGTGCGGGATCGCGCAGGCAAGGGCGGTGCCGCCCTGGACGAGCTGCCAGATGGTGCGGGCGCCGCCCTCCTCGCTTTTCGCGCTGAGTTAGGACACCACCCCAGGGCAGGGTCAGCGCTACGTCAACCTCGGCCGTAACTGGCGGGTCCTCTGAGGGATTGAACCTGTACCCCCGAGACGCATTGACTGGACCTGCGGCGCGGCGTATAAGAACACAAAATGCTGTAATGACAAAAAGGGGACCGCTCCATGCAGAAGCTCTCCGCAGCGCTCGTCCTGGCGGTTGCCGCACTGGCTAACGCCGCCCAGCCCGGCCCGGCCCTGGCGGCCGCCGGTCTCACCTATCACGGCGGACCCGTGCTCGTCACCGCCAGGACGGTCTTCATCTTCTGGGGACCAACGTTCGTGGCCGGCGGTGCGGACTCCGTCTACGCCCAGGCGTTGCAGGCGTTCCGCAACCAGCTCGGCACGAGCGGCCACTACGACGTCATCACGCAGTACTACCAGGTCGTCGGCGGCGACCAGCAGTTCATCGAGCTCACCAACCTGGGCGGCGGCACACCCGACTGGTTCGACACTTCAAGCCCGCCGACCAATGTGACCGACGCCAAGGTGCAGGCGGAGGTGAGCAAGTACCTGGCGAGCAACGCCTTCGACGTCGATACCCTGTATGCGGTCGTGATCCCGAGCACCTCGTACTCCTCCTTCGACGGCGAGACCTCCTGCGGCGGGCCGAACCTCGCCTACTGCACCTATCACACCTTCTTCACCAGCGGGTCCGACACGGTCGTATATTCCATCCAGCCGTATCCGAGCTGCGCCGGGTGCCAGCTGTCGGGCGCGACCACCACGGCGGATCAGGAGAGCTTCGTCTGCCATAACGTCCGGGAGTCCGCGACCGACCCCCTCGGCACCGGATGGTATTCGCCCACCACGGGGCAGGAAGGTGACGCGCTCTGCGGCGGGACCTCGACCGCCACCAACCCGTGCGGCAAGACCTGGTCCAATGCCGCCAACAAGTGCGTCTCGACCATGTGAGGCCGTGCCCCGGGGGAGGCTGCTCCGGCGGAGGCCACCCAGCCCCTCGGCTCGCCGCGACGTGCGATTCCTTTTGCAATGCGCGTGAGCGCGAGCTGCCAGGCGCCCCACAACGGCGGAGAATCACTATGCTGACTCAGGATGCCTCTATATTTGACTCACTTGTGAGACCCACCTACCCTGAAGCCGGAGGAGGAAAGGGCATGCCGCATCAACTTACGATTCGCTACGACGATGCGATGGCTCGCGAGATCGAAGAGCTGGCCCGAAAGGAGAGGATCTCGCGGAATCAGGCTGCCGTGCGCTTGTTGCGGAAGGGGGCGGGCCTGGAGGAGCTGGATCAGGCTCCGGATGCGATCGGGGACACCCTCGACTGGTTCATTGGCTCGTGGACCGATGAACAGGCCAGGGAGCTCGACGATGCGATCGCCGACTTCGAGATGGTGGACTAGGACCTTTGGAGGTGAAGATTCTCCTCGATACCAGCGCCTACTCCGACCTGGCACGAGGGCACTCGGCAGACCGTAAGCCCCTCATTTACTGCGCTATGCCGGTGAACGATCTGGCAGCACGAAGGGGATCTGACGTGCTGCCTCCGGGGAAAACAAGAGGAGCGCTCGGAACGCGGCCGTGTGCACTGCGAGGTCTCGCTCGGGCTGGATGTAGACATCCGCAATGATGTCTCGCCACCGCAGGAGCTCGCGCCGCCAGGTTGCGCGCTGCTGCACCTCGACGGTCAGATCCACCAGACGGAGCACCCGCTCATAGGCGAGGGCGAGGCCTGTCGTCTCCTCCTGACGGAAGAGCCGGGAGGCTCGATTCATCTCGTTGGCGATCATCAGGATTTGCTGGTCGAAGCTGAAGGCCGACCAGCGGCCAGGTGACAGCGAGGCATGCTGAGTCATTCCAGAGGCTCCCCGCGGCCTATCAGATCGAACGTGACCTCACGGACACGATCACGAACCGTGCTGTCCGCGATCTCCATGCTCCGGTTCCCTTGGAGCGCTGGATGAGTAGGATGCCGCCGCCCGTCACCGCGGTTGGGCTCGCTTGGGTGAGGGCGGCGGCGCGCTCAGGAGGCTACGGCAGCGGCCCGTACCAACACTGACACTCGAAGTGACCGGTGGTACAACGGTTGCCGTACGGGCTCTGGCAGTAGCCGTACTGACCGCCGCTGAAACCGCAAAGCTCGCCGAACGTCGCACCCTGACAGGGGCTCAGGCTGCACGCCCCGCAGGCCGCTCCGGTCAGGGGCGTGGGAGTGGCTGGCGCCAAATCTGCCAGGCCGAAGCTGGAGCGGCTAGCCTGGCAGGCCGCCGGCGCGCCCGGCGCGGCCGCGGTCGAGACAACCGCAGGGGCCGGCGCGGCGGGCGCCGTTGCGGCACCGGCGACGGTTGCCGGCAGGAGCAGCACGGTCAGGACCACCATGGTGGATCGCAGCTTCATTTCTCCTCCTTCTCCGATTCGCAAGAGATTCGGAAGGCGGCCGAAGTGCACCTTCGGCTACGAAGAGAGTAAGCAGTTAGGAGCCAAGGTGCGATACCCCTCGACCCTTCCGGCGCCGCGGGGGGCGGGGCGGCGGCTACTCCCTATCCGCGAGCACTCCCTTGTAGAGCAAACCCGCGGCCAAACCACCCGCCGCCGGGCCCACGAAGTAGACCCAGATGTCCTCGAAGCTGCCGGCGGCCACCGCCGGCCCCAGGGTCCGCGCCGGGTTCAGACTGGCGCCGGTCAGCGGCCCGCCCATCAGGATGCAGAAGGTCAGGGTGAGCCCGATCGCCAAACCGCCCGGGATCGTCGCCTTGCCGCTGATGCCGGCGTTCATCACCGCATTGGCCAGGAAGAAGGTGAGGACGGCCTCGACGAACAGCCCCACCACCGGGGTCACCGTCACCGGCGTGCCGTGGAGGTCGAGCCCCTGAGCGAGATGGGTGGTTCCCAGGCCGGTGCCGGTGCCGCCGAGCACCCAGCGCAACGCCAGCGCGCCCAGGATGCCGCCAGCCAGCTGCACGACGACATAGGCCGCGGCGCGCACGGCGTCGATCTTGCCGGCAGCCCAGACGGCCAGCGTCACCGCCGGATTGACGTGGGCCCCGGAGATGTGGCCGTAGGCGTAGGCGAAACCGACGATGACCAGCCCGTGGGCGAGGGCGATGCCCACCAGGTTGCCGGAGATCGCCACGCTGCCGGCACCGATGAAGATCAGCGCAAAGGTGCCGATGGCCTCCGCCACCAGCGAGGTCGAAAGCCTGCTGTACATCGGAAACCCTCCTTCGGACGGCGAATCGTCCGGATGGTCAGCAGTCACCGCCTGCCTGTCGACCGCTGCGAACGGTGCGTAGTCTACATCTCGGCCCTCGGCACCGCCCCCGCCCGGGCCGGCGACGACAGGGTACAATCCGCCGCCATGGCATGGCTGCGGCGGAAGTTCCGCCTGACCGCCTGCGCCACGACCGGCGGCTGAGCCGCCAAGATAGGTCCGGGGGACCTGGCGCAGCTGATAGGCCCGCTGGCGCGCGTGACCGGACGCGACGAGCGGGTGCTGGTCGGCCCTGAAACGGCCGACGATGCCGGAGTGTTCCTGCTCGACGGTCGCGCCCTGGTCGCGACCGCCGACTTCATCACCCCGGTCTGCGACGACCCCCGCCGTTTCGGGCGCGTCGCCGCCGCCAACGCGCTCTCCGACGTCTACGCCATGGGCGGCCGGCCGCTGTTCGCCCTCAACCTCTGCTGCTTCCCGGAAGCCGGGGTGCCCGACGGCACCTATGCCGGGATCCTCGCCGGCGCCGCGGCGGCGCTGGGCGAGGCCGGAGCGGCGCTGCTCGGCGGCCACACGGTGCGCGATCCGGAGCTCAAGTACGGTCTGGCGGTGATCGGCGAGGCCGCGCCCGACCGGCTGCTCACCAACGCCGGCGCTCGCGCCGGCGACCGCCTGGTGCTCACCAAGCCGCTCGGCACCGGCGTGCTGATCAACGCCTTCAAGGACGACAAGCTCGACGAGGCCGGTCTCGAGCCCGCCCTGCGCGAGATGGAGCGGCTCAACGCCGAGGCTTCGCGCCTGGCGCTGGCGCACGGCGCCGGAGCGGCCACCGACGTCACCGGCTTCGGCCTGGCCGGGCATGCCCTCGGCATGGCCCGCGCCTCGGGCGTCGGCCTGCGCGTGGAGTTCGGGCGCCTGCCGGTCCACGACGGCTTCTACCGGTTGGCGACGAGCGGTGTCAGCACCGGCTGCACCGCCGCCAACGAGGCCAGCGCCACCAGCGCCTTCTCCGACCAGGCGGGCCTGAGCTCTGTCCAGCGCGAGCTGCTCTTCGACCCCCAGACCTCCGGCGGGCTGCTGCTCACCCTGCCGGCCGCCTCGGTGCCGCCCCTGCTGGCGGCCCTCGCCGCCTCGGGCCACCGTGCCGCCGAGATCGGCGAGGTGCTCGCCGGGCCGCCCCGCCTCGAAGTGGTCTGACGAGCCGCGCCGCGCCCTACCGGCCGCGCCTTGCCGGGTCGGCGCCGATTCGCTACGCTGTCGGCGCTTTTCGAGGGACGACAAGATGCTGATCGGCGGGCGGCGTTGGGCGCAGCGAGCGGTTTGCCGCGCTCTGCTCGCCGGGTTCCTGTCGCTCGGTCCGCTGGCGCCGGCGCGGGCGGCGGCTCAGCCTCCCGCCACTGCCGTTCCGGCCACCGGCGTTCCGGCCGCCGCCTCGGGGTCCGCGCCCCCGGCGCCTCCCGCGCCGGCGCCGACGGACGTGGCGGAGACGATCACGGTCACCGCGGCGCGGACCGAGCGCCGCCTCGGCGACACCCCCGCCAGCGTCGTCGTCCTGGACCAGCGGGCGATCGCCGCCAGCGCCGCGCCTGCCCTCGACGACATCCTGCGCCAGGTTCCCGGCTTCAGCCTCTTCCGCCGCACCAGCGGCCGCTTCGCCAATCCCACGACGCAGGGCGTCTCGCTGCGCGGCCTGGCGGCAAGCGGCGCCTCGCGGACGGTGGTGCTCGAAGATGGCGTGCGGCTCAACGACCCGTTCGGCAGCTGGGTCTACTGGGGCCGGGTGCCGCGGGCCGCGGTCGAACGGATCGAGGTCGTCCGCGGCGCCGAGTCCGACCTCTACGGCAGCGGCGCGATGGCCGGCGTCATTCAGCTGGTGACTCGCGGCGGCGCCACCTCGCAGGTGCTCGCCGACGCGTCCTACGGCAGCGAGCGGAGCGGCGACGCCTCGGCCTTCGCCGCCGGCAGGCGAGGGGACTGGCAGGCCACCGCGGCGGCGGAATCGTTCGGCACCGGCGGCTACGTGGCGATCGCTCCGGATCTGCGGGGTCCGGTCGACACCCCCGTCAACTCGGACTACGAGAGTGCGCAGGCGACGGTCGAGCGCGCCCCGCAAGACGCGGGGCGCCTGTTCGTGCGCGGCGGCTACTACGGCGAGTCGCGCGACAACGGCACACCGCTGCAGATCAACGACACCGAGATCCGCCAGTGGGCCGCGGGCGGCGACTGGCAGCCCTGGAACGGCTCGCTCGGGCTGCGCCTCGACGGCTCCAGCCAGGGCTTCTTCCAGACCTTTTCCGCGGTCGCGCCGGACCGCGAGAGCGAGACCCTGACGCGCAGCCAGACGGTGCCGGTGCGCTCGTTCGATCTCGCTGTGCAGGGGACGGGGGCCCTCACCCGGGCCCAGGCCCTGGTCGGCGGCGCCGACCTGGCACAGGTGGACGCGACCAACGACGAGACCGCGTTCCTGGCCGCGGGCGGCACCTCCCAGAGCGCGGTGGCGGCGCGCCAGCGCACCGGCGGCGTCTTCCTCGAAGACCTGGCGAGCGTCTCCTCGCGGCTGGATCTGTCGCTTGGCATGCGCGGCGATCTCTGGCGCAACAGCGCCGAGCAGCGGAGCGCGACGACGGCGTCGGCGCTGCCGGATCGCGAACGGACGGCGTGGAGCCCCCGCCTGGGGGCGGTGCTGCGCGCCGCCGACGACCTGCGGCTCACCGCCTCGGTCTATCGCGCCTTTCGCGCCCCGACCCAGAACGAGCTCTACCGCAGCTTCCGGGTCGGCAACACGGTGACCGAGGCGAACCCCGCCCTCGACGCCGAGCGGCTGAGCGGCGCCGACGGCGGCGCCCTGTGGAGCGGCCTGGCCGGGCGGCTGACCGCACGCGCGGTCCTCTACTGGATGGAGATCGACCGGCCGATCGCCAACGTCACCGTGTCGGCGACTCCCAGCCTGATCACCCGCGAGCGCGAGAACCTGGGCCGCACCCGCTCGCGCGGCATCGAGACCGAGTTCACCGCCCGCCTCGCTCCCGGCCTGACGCTGGCGGCGGGCGGAGCGCTGATCGACGCCACGGTGGTGAGCTTCGCGGACCCGACCCTGGTGGGCAAGCGCCTGCCCGAGGTGCCGCGGCTGAGCGTCAGCCTCGGGCTCGACTATGACCTGGCCGGAGCGGCCAGCCTCGGCCTGCAGGCGCGCTACGTCAGCTCGCAGTTCGACGACGACTTGAACCAGCTGCTGCTGCACAGCTCGACGGACATCGATGCCACGGCCACCCGGCCGCTGGCGCGAGGCCTCGCCGTCTTCGTCGCGGGCGAGAACCTGCTCGGCCAGCGCGCCGAGGTGGCGCGCACGCCGCTGCTCACGCTCGGCGCACCGCGCCTCCTGCGGCTCGGCCTGCGTTACGCCCTGCCGGCGCCGCTCTAGCCCTTGCATGTCAGCGCTCGTTTCGAACCTTCGCCGCTGCCGCCGCCTCCGCCTTCGCCGCCTTCGCCGCCTGCTGCTCGCCGTTGCCGCGACGGCGGCCGGCGTCGCGGCGGCGGTCGCGGCGCAGCCGGCCACCGCCCCGGCACCCGACGCCGCCGCAACTCCCAGCGCCCCCACGGCTCCGGCCGGTTCCACCGGTCCCACCGGTCCCACCGGTCCTGCCAGTCCCGGCGCTCAGACACCGCCAACGGCCGAGCCACCGGCCGCCACCCCGGCGCCGCCGGCCGCACCGCCGGCCGCGCCGCCGGCCACACCCGGAGGGGGGACACCACAGGAGCCGCCGGCGCCGGCCTCGCCCCGCTTCAGCGGCGAGATCAAGGTCGTCGGCGAGTCGCCGCTGGGCGGCCCCGGCCAGGCTGGTCGGCGCGCCGCCGGCGCCGTCGAGTCGGCCACCAGCGCCGAGATCGCGGCGGCACAGCCGCTCGACATCTCCGACTTCATGGCCAGCCGCCTGACCAGCGTGACGGCCAACGACACCCAGGGGAACCCGTTCGAGCGCGACCTCCAGATCCGCGGCTTCAGCGCCTCCCCGGTGCTCGGCACGCCGCAGGGCATCGCCCTCTATCAGGGCGGCGTGCGTCTCAACGAGCCCTTCGGCGACACCGTCGACTGGGACCTGATCCCGCTCGCGGCGATCTCGCGCCTCGACCTCGTCACCGGCGCGAGCCCCGTGTTCGGGCTCAACGCGGAGGGGGGCGTGATCACGCTCGACACCAAGACCGGCCTCACCGACCCCGGCATCCAGGCGAGCCTGCGCGGCGGCAGCTTCGGCAGCCGCGCGCTCGACGCCGCGGCGGGGCGAAGCTGGGGCGGGGCGAACGCGCTCCTGGCCGGCGACCTCTACCGTGAGGACGGCTGGCGCGAGCACTCGCCGACCGACGTCCGGCAGCTGTTCACCAATCTCGGCTGGGCCGGCGCCCGCGGCAGCGTGGACCTGAGCGTCACCGGCTCCGAGAGCAGCCTCGCGGGCAACGGCGCCACCCCGGTGCAGCTGCTGGCGACCGATCCCCGCGCCGTCTTCACCTTCCCCGACTCGACCGCTCGTGAGGCCCTGCTCGCATCGGCCCGCTTTCACCTCAGCCCCGACTCCACGACGCTGCTCGAAGGCAACGTCTATGAGCGCCGGATCCTCACCTCGACGGTGAACGGCGACGCCACCTCCTACGCGCCCTGCGACGCGGCGGCCGATGCCGGTTTGCTGTGCAACGGCGAAGGGGCCGCGGAGCAGGTGGTGCGCGACCAGTTCGGCCGCCAGGTGCCGGTCGGGACGCCGCCGCTCGACGGCGTGCGCAACGACACCCACGTCGACCAGACGGCCTTCGGGGGATCGTTCCAGGCCGCCTTCGCGGGCGACTTTCGCGGCCACGCCAACGAGCTGCTTGCCGGCGTCTCCGCCGATCTCGCGGATGCGCTGTTCTCGGCCCATTCGGAGCTGGGCCGCCTCACCGGCGATCGCGACACCATCGGCGACGGCCTGATCGCCCTCGACTCGCTGGTCCGAGTCGACAGCCGCCTGGATCGCATGGGGCTCTTCGTGGCCGACACCCTGGTGCCCGTCGACCCCCTGACCATCCATCTCGCCGGCCGCTTCGACGTCGCGGCCATCCATCTCGACGACCAGCTCGGTGGCGACCTCTCGGGACGCCACAGCTACCACCACTTCAATCCCTCCGTTGGGCTGGCCTGGGCCGCCGGGCGCGCCACCTCGGCCTACGCCCGGTTCTCGGAATCGTCACGGGCGCCAAACCCGGTCGAGCTGACCTGCTCGGACCCGAGCTCGGGCTGCCGGCTGCCCAGCGCCTTCGTCTCCGACCCGCCGCTCGCGCAGGTCGTGACCCGCACCGCCGAGCTGGGCGCCCGCGGCCAGCTCGGCGGCGGCAACGGCACGCGGTCCGGCGGCCTGCGGTGGAACGTTGCCCTTTACCGCGCCGACAGCCTCGACGACATCCTTTTCATCAACAGCGGCAGGCTGCTGGGGCAGGGCTTTTTCGCCAACGTGGGCCGCACCCGCCGCCAGGGCGTCGACCTCGACCTCCGCGGCGCGCCGGGCGGGCGCTTCGGCTGGTTCCTCGCATGCAATCTGACGGACGCCAGGTTCGAGACGCCTTTCATGGCGGCCAGCCCCGACAACCCTTTCGCCACCAACGGCTCGATCGCCGTCGTGCGCGGCGCCCGTCTGCCGCTCATCCCGCGCTACGACGTCAAGGCCGGGATCGACGTGGGCTCGCAGCGCTGGCGCGCCGGCCTCGAGCTCCTTTATCTGGCACCCGAGTTCCTGCGCGGCGACGAGGCCAACCTCGCCCCGCCGCTCCCCGGCCAGGAGCTGCTCGCCGTCACGGGTCGCGTGACGCTCACCAAGCGCCTTGCCCTGGTCGCGAGGATCACCAATCTCCTCGACCGCAATCTCGCCAGCTTCGGCGCCTTCGGCGAGCCCGGCGCCGTCCTCGGTCCCGCCTACGACAACCCCCGCTTTCTGGCGCCTGTCGCTCCGCGCGCCTTCACCGCGGGGATCGAGGTGGGCAGGTGACCCCGCGGTGGCTGGGCGGGCGCTGGGCCGCGGCTGTTGCCAAGGATCCGGGGCCTTGCATTCCCACGCGCGAGGTGCGATACTCACCCTACATTCTGCGCCTTAAGGATTGGACATAGAGATTCTTCCTCTGTAATTCCTCCGCAGCACCAGCCGATTAGTGCGCACGAAATACCTGACATAGCACAGCGTGAACCGCTGAACCGCGCCGATCGACACCATCGCCACCTCTTCACCTTTCCACTCCTTCTATAAATCTCTCCAGCACGCAACATCTTGAATCATGGAGTCGGGCAGGCAAAGAGGAGGATTGGCTGATTCACTGGCTCTGTCTCCCCCTGGCTGTCGGTGGGGGACTGGGAGATAAATGCCGCATTCAGCGCGGCCACCGAACAACAACCTGTTTCAAGGAGCGAGAGTATGCCCGAGCAAGGCACCGTGAAGTGGTTCAACGACGCGAAGGGGTACGGCTTCATCGTGCGGGAACGGGGCGCGGACGTGTTCGTTCACCACGCCTCGATCATCGCCGAAGGTTTCCGCACGTTGAACGAGGGGGACCGCGTCTCCTTCGAGGTCGTCGAGGGGCCCAAAGGCCTGCAGGCGAAGAACGTCGTCAAGATTTCCTGAGCTACTTCCGCGCCCATACCTCCCGCGCCCTGCCGGTGACGTTGCCGGCCGGGCGCCGCGGTCGTCTTTGCCGGATTCCGATGGCGGTGCTCTGTGCCCTTCGGCCGGGCCGGGGCCGGCCGGACCTGAGGACCGCGACCAACGGGCTCGCAGTGGGTACGGTGCCGAGATCGAGCCTGCTTGCCTCGCCCGGTTGAGTCGCGGTCCTCAGGCCCGACCGGCAGGGGCCCTTCGGTACCTTGCTGCCACCTATTTCCTGCCTCGGGTTGCCTCTGGTAAGTGCCTTCCGATCTCACGGCAGGATCAGTTCGCCACCACCCGCCAGACGACCACGCCGCTCTTGCCACCGGCCGGCATCAGCCAGGCAACCGGGGCACTTGGCCCCAGCAGGCTGCTCGGCCGGGACCGCAGATCGATCGGCCCGATCACCAGGTAGGCGACGCCGGCCTGGCTCAGCAACGGCCGCAGCTTCGCGAAATAGAGCCCGGCCTGGGTGGTCTCCGGCCCGAAGGCATCCGGCAGCGCGACGTAGCGATGGCGCAGGTAACGCCCGAGGAAAGGCGAGCTGCCGCCGAGGGCCGCACCGGCCGGCAACGAGCCGTCCAGGCGCCGCAGCAGCGCCACTTCAACGTAGGGGTGACGGGCGGCGAAGGCCGGTAGCCGGAAGGCGAAGGTCTTGACCGCCAGCAGCAGCACCGCGGCGGCGCCGATCGTGGTCAGGAGGAGGCGCCCACGGCGGCCTGCCGCGGTGAGGCGCGGCCAGCGAATCCGCAGCCAGGCCGGCGCCAACGACGGGAGCGCTCCGGTCGCCTCGCTCCAGGGCGCAAAGGCCAGGGCATAGGCACCCGGCAGCAGCAGCAGCAGCAAACGCCCCCAGGTGAAGAAGGCGAACGCCGTCGCCGCCAGGAAGCTGCCGAGCGCGAACAGCAGCCAAGCCGCGGGCCGCCGGGTGGCGGGCTGCGCCACCGCCCACAGTGTGCCGGCGACGGCCAGCAGGACATGCGCCCAGGTCCCGAGGAGCTGGGCGGCGCCCGCGGCGGCGAAACGCTCGAGCTCGGCGAGCCAGCCGCGCAACACCGCCGCCGGGTCGTGGGCCACCACCGCGGCCAGCGAACGGAACGGCACGCGATCGAGATACGACCAGTCAGGGTAGCCATACAACTTCCAGGCGAGGTTCTTCCAGTTCTCGTCGTAGAAGGGATTGCCGAACTCGGCCTGTCGCAGCGCCCAGTGCGGCAGGAGCACGAGCACGGCGGCGGCAGCGGCATAGGCGAGGTGGCGCCCCCGCCGGCGTCCTCCGGAGGCCGGGCGCGGGCCGCCGGACTCGCCCGGCGCGCGGGCCGACAAGCCTGCGGCCGAGGCGACGGCCGGAGCGACAACGGATGAGGCGGCGCCTCCCAGGGAGCTATCGGTAGGACCGAGGGCCGCCGCCGCGGTGCCTTCCGGCGAGCTGGTCGCGGCGAGCGCCGGAGCAGCGCGCCCTCTGTCCACCGCCCGCGGCGCCAGCCACCAGGCGGCGAGCAGCGCCGGCACCAGGAAAAGCGCGTTGGCGCGGGTGAACGCGGCGAGACCGAGCGCCAGACCTGCGACCACCGCCGGCGCCGTCGCCGGCGCCTGCATGTAACACAGACCAGCCAGCAGGCAGGCGGCCGCCAGCGCCGCGAACAGCATGTCGGTGGTGACGTGCTGGCCGATGATCCACAGGTTGGGGTTGACGGCGGCCAGCGCCATGGCCCAGCCGCCGGCCGCGGCGCCGGCGAGCCGCCGGCCGTGGGCCCAGGCCAGCCAGGCGAGGGCGGCGGCGGCCAGGTTCGACAGCAGCCGGGCAGCCGCGAAAGCGCCGCCGGCGACAGGCGCCAGCGCCGCGGCCAGCAGCGGATAGAGCAGCGGGCGGTAGGGGTCGTGCGGCAGCGAACCGGAGCGCAGCAGCTCCGCCTGACCCACGTAGCCGTCGCGCTCTGCGGTCCCGGCCTCCTCCACCCAATGAACGCGGGAACCGTACAGCGCCAGCACCAGCAGCAGCGCCGCGGCGGCGGCCAGGGCCAGACGGTCGGCCCGCCGGCCGGTTCCGCCCCCTCGCGGCGCGGCAGCGGCGATCACGGACGCGCCGGCGGCGACGATCCCGGACGCGCCGGCGGCGGCGCCGCTGCCGGCACGCCGCTGTCGCCTCGATCACCGCGGCCGCCGCGATCGCCACCCTCGCCGCGATCACCGCGCTCGCCGTGGTCGCTCCGGTCACCGCGCGGCAACTCGATCACCACGTCCTCTCGCCGCACCAGGCCGAGGTCCTCGCGCGCCAGCCGCTCCAGCATCGCCGGATCGCTGCGCAGCCGCGCGATGCGGACGCGCAGCCGGTCGACGCCGTTGCGGGTCTCCTCGATCCGCGACTCGAGCTGCCGCTCACGCACGCGCGCCGCGCCGAGGTCGCGGTAGCTCTTCAGGCCGGCGGCGCCGAGCAGGATGACGAAGAGCAGGACCGCCGCCAGCAGCACCGGGCGGGAGGAGTCGGGGCGCGCGGGGCCTCGTTGACGCCTGGTGCCGCTCGCGCCGGCCACATCGCTTGGGCCGGCCGCGCCGGCCGGTCCGCTCGCGGCGCTCAAGCCGGCCGGCGCGGGAAGGCGGCGGCCCCTGGGTAGGAAGCGACGCCCTCCAGCTCCTCCTCGATGCGGAGCAGGCGGTTGTACTTGGTCACCCGGTCGCTGCGGCAGGGAGCGCCGGCCTTGATCTGGCCGCAGCGCGTCGCCACCGCGAGGTCCGCGATGGTGGTGTCGGCGGTCTCTCCCGAGCGGTGCGACATGACGTTGGCGTAGGCATGCGTCTTGGCCAGCTCCACCGCCTCCAGGGTCTCGGTGAGGGTGCCGATCTGGTTGACCTTGACCAGCAGGGCATTGGCGAGCCCGCCGGCAATGCCCTGCGCCAGGATCGCGGGATTGGTGACGAACAGGTCGTCGCCCACCAGCTGGACCCGGCCGCCGAGCTCGGCGGTCAGCTCCTGCCAACCCTCTCGATCGTGCTCGGCAAGGCCGTCCTCGAGCGAGACCAGCGGGTAGGCGTCCAGCCACTCGCGGTAGGTGCCGATCAGGTCCGAGCTGCCGAGATCGTGCCGCCCCTCGCCGGCGAGGTCGTAGCGCACCCGGCCGGGCGGCCTGCCGCCATGACGGCGCTGTTCGCCGCCGGTCAGCTCGCTGGCCGCCACGTCCACCGCCAGCGCCACCTGGCGCCCCGGCTCGTAGCCCGCCTTCTCGATGGCTCGCACCAGCAGGTCCAGGGCCTCGCGGTTGCTCTTGAGGTCGGGCGCGAAGCCGCCCTCGTCGCCGACGGCGGTGACCAGCCCGCGCTCCCTCAGCACTCCTTTGAGGGTGTGGTAGACCTCGACGCCGGCGCACAGCGCCTCGGCGAAGCTCTCGAAGCCTAGCGGCACCAGCATGAACTCCTGGACGTCGACGGAGTTGTCGGCGTGGGCGCCGCCGTTGAGCACGTTGAGCAGCGGCACCGGCAACACCGTCGCGCCCGGCCCGCCGAGATAGGCGTAGAGCGGCAGGCCGGCGGCGTCCGCCGCCGCCTTGGCGACGGCAAGCGACACGCCCAGCACCGCGTTGGCGCCGAGGCGGCTCTTGTCGGCGGTGCCGTCGAGCTCGATCAGCGCTCGATCGATGCGCGCCTGATCGCGCGCGTCCATGCCCTGCAGCCGCGGGGCGATCTCGTCGTGGATGCCGGCCACCGCCTGGCGCACTCCCTTGCCGCCATAGCGCTTGCCGCCGTCGCGCAGCTCGAGCGCCTCGCGGCTGCCGGTGGAAGCGCCCGACGGCACCGCCGTCCTACCGGCGCCGCCGCCCTGCAGCATGCACTCGACCTCGACCGTCGGGTTGCCACGCGAATCGAGGATCTCACGCGCCACGATCTCTTCGATGCTGAACATGCCCACTCCTCCGGCTGGCAGCTGGCGGCGTTGGGGATGACTGCCTCAAGAGTAGCCGTAAACTCGCGTCGCCTCAAGCGTTGTGGGTCCGCGGCTAGTCCGACAGATGGATCAGGAACTCGCGCCGGATCAGCTCCTGGAACTCCGCCAAGCGCTCCAACCGCGGCTTTCCCTTCTGCGCCTCGACGATGATGACGTGCGGCAGCTGGGGCGTGTCGCCATAGGTCTCGTGGCGCTCGATGCCGCGAAACAGCGACAGCTCGCTCTCGCCGTACCTGCACCAGCGCACGCCGGCGAAACCGCAAGCCTCGAGCGCCGCGCCGAGCATCTCGCGGTTCCACAGGAACTGGTGGCGCCAGCCGTGGAACGCGCGATTGATCTGCAGCGCCGCCGCGCGCTTGGTCTCGGGGTCCGCCTCGAGCCGGTAGTGGGTGGCCCACACCCAGTCGAGGTTGGGAGTGGACAGGCGCATCCAGGCGCCGCGCGCCAGCACCCGCCAGGCCTCGTTCAGGAACTCGACCGCCAGAGCGAGCGGCAGGTGCTCGATGAAATGCTCGGCGAAGATCGCCTCGACGTTGGAGAACTGCAACCCCTTGGTGACGTCGGCCACCACGTCGACGCCCGGGAGAGCCTGGGAGTCGACGTTGATCCAGCCTTCGAGCCGCTCCCGGCCGCTGCCGATGTGCAGGCGGGAATGGGGTTTCCGGATGAGCTGCAGAACCATGGCAAGAGGTCGGCGCGCGGCGGCCCGGGCCGGCAGGGCCAGGCTGCCCGGCGGCGGTGGAGTCTAGCATGCACCCGCGTCAGGCCGTGCCGGCGGCCGGCACGGCGTCGAGGGCGGGGTAATCGACGTAACCTTTGGCGCCGCCGCCGTAGAAAGTGGTGCGATCCGGCTCGTTCAGCGGCGCGCCGGCAGCGAGGCGCGCCGGCAGGTCGGGATTGGCGAGGAACTTCGTGGCGAACGCGGCCGCATCCCCGTCACCTCGGACCAGCGCTGCCTCGGCCAGCTCGCGGTCGAGGCCGCCGTTGATCACCACCGGCCCGCGGAAGGCGCGGCGAAGCGCCGGCGTGAGATACGGCTGACCGTCCGCGAGCGGCCGCATCTCGACCAGGTGCAGATAGGCGAGGCCGAGCTCGCCAAGCGCCGTCGCCGCGTAGGTGAAGGTCGCCACCGGGTCGTCGTCTCGCATGTCGTTGAAGGGGCTGAGCGGCGACAAGCGCACGCCGACCCGGCCGCCGCCCCAGGCGTCGCGCACCGCGGCGGTGACCTCGAGCAGGAAACGCGCGCGATTCGCCAGCGAGCCGCCGTAGAGGTCGGTGCGGGTGTTGGTGCCGGAGCGCAGGAACTGGTCGATGAGGTAGCCGTTGGCGCCATGGACCTCGACGCCGTCGAAGCCCGCGTCACGGGCGCGGCGAGCCGCCGCGGCGTACTGCCCCACCACGCCGGGGATCTCATCGAGCGCCAGGGCCCGCGGGGTGACGAAGGGTTGCGGGCCCGCCAGCGTCATCGCCTGGCCCGCCGGCGCGATCGCCGACGG
>DATGHG010000184.1:0-5205 GCA_035308185.1 Thermoanaerobaculia bacterium
GTGGTGTCGACCTGCAACCGCACCGAGGTGGTGCTGCAACCGCGCGATGAAGAGCAGGCCTACCGCGCCGCCCTCGAGCTGGTGTTCCTGGCCCGGGCGCCTGAGCTCGAGCGCCCCGGTCTGCTCTACGTCAAGCGCAACCACGGCGCCGCCCGCCATCTGCTGGCGGTGGCCTGCGGCCTCGAGTCGATGGTGCTGGGCGAGCCCGAGATCCTCGGCCAGGTCAAGCAGGCGGCGGCCCTGGCGGAGGCGGTCGGCGCGGCGGGGCCGGTGCTGCGCCAGCTGCTGCGCAGCGCGCTCGTGGCCGGGCGGCGGGCGCGCCACGAATCGGCCATCTCGGCGGGTGCCGTCTCGCTCGGCTACGCGGTGATCGAGCTGGCGCGCAACATCTTCCGCGACCTCGACGCCTGTCGCGTGCTGCTGATCGGGGCCGGCGAGATCGCCCGGGCGGTGGCGCGCAACCTCGCCGAGCGCGGCGCCCGCGCGATCAGCGTCGCCAACCGCACACCGGAGCGGGCGCGCCAGTTCCAGGAGGAGTTCCCGCAGGCGGTGGCGATGCCGTTCGAGGCCCGTCTGGCGGCATTGCGCGACGCCGACCTGGTGATCGCTTCGACCGGGTCGGACGAGCCGGTGATCACCCGCCGCCAGCTCGCCGAGGCGATGGCTACCCGGCCCAGCCGCCCGCTGCTGGTGGTCGATCTCGGGGTGCCGCGCAACGTCGAGCCGGCGGCGGGCCGGATCGAGAACGTCTTCCTGCATTCGCTCGACTCGCTCGACCACCTCATCCAGCGCAATCTCAAGCGGCGCAAAGAGGAGCTGCCGCGGGTGGAAGAGATCCTCGACCAGGAGCTGGCCCACTTCCACGGTTGGTACCGCGGCATGCAGGCCGAGCCGCTGATCGCGCTGCTGCAGAAGCAGGCCGAGAGGATCCGTCGCCAGGAGCTGGCCCTGTCCCTGCCCCACTTCCCCGCCGAGACCCACGAGCACCTCGACCGGCTGACCCGGTCGCTGGTGCGCAAGATCCTCCACCACCCCAGCACCCGGCTGCGCGGCCGCGACGGCGCGGAGCACCTGCCGCGCCTGGACCTGGTCCGAGAGCTGTTCCGGCTCGACGACCTCGCCGATGCGGCCGGCGGCGCGGAGCGCCCAGGCCGTGACGAGGGCACCGGTGGCGCCGCCGGCATGGATGAGCCGGGCGACGTGCGGCGGCCGGAGTAGCGAACTGGGTAGTCTCCTCCCTCCGTCTGGCGGGGCTTCATGAGCGGCACCGGCGGCAGCTTGCCTGGCGGCGCCCCGCTCCGCCTCGGTACCCGCGGCAGCGCCCTGGCCCTGGCGCAGTCCGGGCAGACGGCGCGAGCTCTCGAAGAGATCCATCCCGGGCTGCGGGTGGAGCTGGTGCCGATCGTGACCCGGGGCGACCGGCTGACCGGCGACCTGGCGGCATTCGGCGGCAAGGGCCTGTTCACCGAAGAGCTCGAGCGCGGACTGCTCGACGGCTCGCTCGACCTCGCCGTGCACAGCCTCAAGGACCTGCCGGTGGCGCTGCCGGCCGGGCTCGTCATCGCCGCCCACCCGCGTCGCGCCGATCCGCGCGACGTGCTGGTCAGCGAGGTCGCCGCCGATCTGGACGGGCTGCCCCCGGGCGCGGTGGTGCTCACCGGCTCGCTGCGCCGGCGCGCGCAGATCCTGCTGCGGCGGCCCGACCTGCGGGTCGAGGGGCTGCGCGGCAACGTCGACACCCGCCTGCGCCGCTGGCGGGAGAGCGGCGCCGGCGCGGTGGTGCTGGCGGGCGCCGGTCTGGCGCGGCTGGGGCTGCTGGCGGCCGGCGGCCCGCCCGCACATCCGCTGGCGCCCGAGGTGCTGCTGCCCGCCCCAGGGCAGGGGACGCTGGCGCTCGAAGCCCTGCTGGGCGGGCGCGCCGAGGTCCTCGTCCGCGCTCTGAATGACGCCGAGACCGCCGCGACCGCGGTCGCCGAGCGCCGGGTGGTGGCCGCCTTCGGCGGCGACTGCACCCTGCCGCTGGCAGCCTGGGCGCGCTGGGAGCCGGCGGCGCCTGCGGCAGGTACCGGCACGGTCCTTCGCCTCACCGCGCTCCTTGCCACCCCTGACGGCCGCCATGCGGCGCGCGGCGAGGCGGCCGGACCGGAGCCGGAGGCAGTGGCCGCCGCCTGCATCGCGGCGCTGCGGGCGGACGGCGCCGACGAGGTGCTGGCCAGGGTACACGCGGAGCACCGGGGATGAGTGCCGTCCCGCCGCTGGCCGGCCTGCGGGTGGTGGTGACCCGCGCCGAACGCCAGGCGGGCGGTCTGGTGGCGGCGTTTGCGGCCGCCGGCGCCGCGGTCGAGACTCTGCCGCTGCTCGAAGTGGCGCTGCCCGCCGACCCGGCGCCCTTGGCCCGCGCCGCCGCTGAGCTGCGGCTCTACGACTGGGTGGTCTTCACTTCGGCCAACGCCGTGCACGCGCTGCTGGGACCGACGCGACTCCTGCCGGCCAGCGCGCAACCTGCCACTGGCAGTGACCGGCCTGGCGCCATCCAACCTGCGGCCGCCGGCAACTCGGCCCCGCCCGTCGGCAGCGAGAAGCCTGCCGTCGCCCCCGCGGGCAGCGCCGGCGTGCGGCCCGCCGTAGCGACTTCGTTCGCCGGCCCAGCCGCCGCCGGCGCGGGCAGCCCCGCCGCCAGCCTGCCCCCGCGCCTGCGGGTCGCCGCGGTCGGCGCGGCGACCGGAGCCGCGCTACGGGGGCTGGGCGTCGAACCGTCGCTGATCGCGGCGGCAGGCGAGCAGAGCGCCGGCGGCCTGCTCGCCGCCCTCCTCCCCCACCTCGATTGTGGCCAGCGGGTGCTGCTGCCGCAAGCGGCCGACGCCCTCCCGACCTTGCGCGAGGGACTGCTGGCTGCCGGCGTCGCGGCGGTCGCGGTGACCGCCTATGAGAAGCGCCGGCCCCGGGAGGCGCCGCGCCACGCCGCCGAGCTGTTCGGAGCGGTTCCGATCGGTTGGGTGAGCTTCTCCAGCCCGAGCATCGTCCGCCATTTCGCCGGGCTCTTCGGCACCGATTGGCCGCGCCGCCGCGGCGAGCTGCACGCCGCGTCGATCGGCCCGGTAACGACCGCCGAGCTGCACCGGACCGGCGTCGAGCCGGCGGCCGAGGCCGCCAGCCCCGGCGATGCCGCGCTGGTCGCCGCGGTGATCGCGGCCGTCGCCGGCCGCTAATCCTCAGGGGAGCGCCAGCGCCGCGAGGTTCGCGATCGGACCGTCGAGCACGTCGAGGTCCACCGCCGTCTCGATCCCCTGCACGACGCCGCTTTCGCTGTTCTGCCAGATCGTCCACGCACTCCACCCCGCCGGCAGGGTGGGCTGGGCGACACCGTAGTCGGCGATCCAGAGCGGGTAGGCGGCGAGGCTGGCCGGCACCTGGTTCTCGTCGGCGAAGGTGGGATCGAGGTAGAGGAAGGGCTGCACCCCGGTGGCGGCCGCGACGGTCTGGAGCCAGGTCTCGACCCCCTCCCACAGCGCCGTGGCGCTGCTGGCTGCCGTCTCGACGTCGAGAGCCGGCGGCAGGTCGCCGGCCGCGAGCTGGACCGTCTGCAGGAAGAACTGGGCCTGCCCGGCGGCGTCATCCGTCGGCTCGAAGAAGTGGTAGGCGCCGCGCAGCACGCCGGCCGCCTTCATCTGTTGCCAGTTGACGGCAAACTGGGGGTCCGTCCAGGTGAGGCCATCGGTCGCCTTGGCGAAGGCGAACTCGATGCCGGCCTGGCGGACCTCCAGCCAGCTCACCGTCCCCTGGTAATGGCTGACGTCGATTCCCTGTGCGTCGCCGTTGGACATCTCGCTCCTCTCCAGGCCGCGGGACCCTGGCATCTCCCGAGGTTTCGGCCATGATACCCCGCTCGAGCTTCGGCCAGGATCTTCAGGTCGAGCCGAACAGTCCCATACCGCCGCGGCGCGCGCAGCACTGGTCTCACTCCGTCAACATCCCGACACGCCCATCGCCAAACGCCATGAGAATCTTCTTATGGTCGGTCGCCATGCGTAGCTGCGAATAGATGTAGCGATATGCCTCTAAGCATGAAAATCCTCCGGCGCCTATCACCACGAGCCATCGATCAGCCGTAGGCCTCGGCGCCCGCCTGCCAGCCTCGACGCTGATCAACTCGAGCAATTCACCTGTCATGCGCAGGAGTAGCTGTGGGTCTGAGTCGGAATTGTGCACTAACCCAATCATTTTGGGCGCTTTCTCAGATTCGTCTCTCAAGATTCGAATCTGGACACGATTCCCGTGAATCGTGTCTTTCTCATCTCGACCCGGCGAGCCCCGTCCGAGAAGGGTTCGTATCTTGTCTTCCAGCGCGGCAGCGGTTTTCGCTGGCAAGCGGATCGGAGCGGTGATGGTCAGCACCACCGTCATGCCATCCGGCACGGTCTCGCCAAGGGTGGCTTGCAGACGTTCAACGAGCCTGGTCGCAACCTTGTCGAACCTCAAACGAGGCTTGGCGGCGCTACCTTGGCCGGTGCCGTACCGCTCGAGAGTTGCGACGTCGACAGCAACCCGTTTCCCAGCGATCATGAGATAGGCGTCGGGGGGATCATCTCCCTTTTCCCAGGTTGCCGAGAACCGTCTGGCGACGGCTTCGATAGCGGTTCGCTCCTGCTTCGTCAAATCCCTCATGCGTCTCCTAGAAGCGGCCGCTCGCCGCCTTCGTCAGGAGGAAGTCGCCGGAGCCGCGCGCTCTGCCGCGGCAAGGGACGCCAGGGCGACGCCGACGACCTCCGACGGATCGCCAACGGGCCGCCGAGACTGGTGTCGCTCTCGGTGCCTCGGCGCACTTCTACTTGCAGGGGCGCCGCCGCGCCGCCAGCACGACCTCGATCAATGCCTGCCGCTGGAGCGGCCCCTTTTCCATAAGCCCGTTGACACGGCACAAGGAGACTCAGATGAAGAAGCCGACCTCGAAGCTGGCCCTGCACCGCGAGAGCCTGCGTGCGCTCGATCTCCAGACCCGGACGCTGGGAGGCGCCACCCTTCCGCCCATCACCCAGGCCCGCACCTGCGGCCCTTACTGCGACACGGCATTCTGCACCACCACCGGCGAGGTCTGCCACCCCTGACAGATGCGGCTCGGATGGGCGTCGCAGACGGCGGTCGACACCGCCGTCAGCGGCGCCCGTTAGCGACCCACAGCCCATCGCCCGACCCGGGCTCCACCAG
>DATGHG010000185.1:0-15186 GCA_035308185.1 Thermoanaerobaculia bacterium
GCGGCGCGGGCGCCGCCGATATACTGCGAGCGCTCCATATCCGCGGTGATACCAGGTAAAGCGAGGAGAGCAGGCGATGCCAGAAGGTAGATCTTGGAAGGCCGAAGGGATCGTTCACGACCTGCTCGACAGCGTGCTGCCCGAGGGGCTGGACTGGGAGCACTTGGTCCGTTCCTATCCGGCGCCGGCCCTCGCGGTGGCGGCCCTGGGCGGCTTCCTGGTGGGACGCGCCTACGGTCCCGAGATCATCGAAGCCGTCTCGAGCTTCGCCGCCGCCGAGGTGGCGAAGAACGTCGGCTGCCTGCTGGGCCAAGAGCTCGAGACCTGAGGCGGCGGGCACCCCGCGGCTGAGCTCCCGCGAGAGCTGGCCACAGGGTCCTCCCATCGCCACGGGCCGGCACCCGTCCCGCCGTGCGCGTCCTTCTCCACTGTTCCGACGTCCATTTCGGGCCGCCGCATCTCCCCCGCGTCGCGGCGGGCCTGCTGGCCCTGATCGAGGAGCAGCGCCCCGACCTGGTGGTGATCTCGGGCGACCTCACCCAGCGCGCCAAACCGGAGCAGTTCCAGCAGGCCCGCCGCTTCGTCGATCGCATCCCGGTACCGAGCCTGGTCGTTCCCGGCAACCACGACGTGCCGATGTACCGCGTCTGGGAGCGGGTCGGCCAGCCCTTCGGCGCCTACCGCTCCCATTTCAGCCCGGATCTCGAGCCGGTCTACCGTGATCGGGAGATGCTGGTGATCGGCATCAACACGGCGTTCCAATGGACCATCAAGGGCGGCCGCTTCACCGCGCGACGCCTGCGCGAAGTGGCGGCGATGCTGGCCGCGGCGCCACCGGAGCTCTGCAAGGTGGTGGTGCCGCATCACGACCTGATCCCGCCACCCACCCTCCACCGCCAACGCGTGGCGGCCCATGCGCATCGGGCAATGGCGGTGTTCGCGGCCGGCGGCGTCGACCTGGTCCTTTCCGGCCACCAGCACCAGGCCTATCTCGGCACCTCCGAGGAGTTCTATCCGCAAGGGCGGCCGCCGGTGATCGTCGTCCATTCCGGGACCACGACCTCGAGCCGCGGCCGCGGCGGCGAGCGCCACCTGAACACCTGCAACCGGATCGAGATCGACGCCCGCTCGCTGGTGGTGTCGCCCTATGCCTGGCAGGCCGGGCTGAACCGCTTCGCCGAGACCAGCCGGCACCGGTACCCGCGCCGCCAGGTATCCCCCTACACGATCGAGGACCTGGCGGCACCCCCGGGTCCCGGCGGCTGAAGAGGCGGGTGGGCACCTCCGCCCGCACCGTCGCGGCCGCTGCGTTATCATGACAACGCCCACCGGCGAGGAGATTGCGCATGGCTGACGAAACATCGAGCGACCAGGACTGGGCGGTCGCCAAAGTCGTGGAAAGCAACGAAGAGGCGATCTTCGTGGCCGGGTACCTGGACAGCAACGGCATTCCCGCTCAGGTCGAATCGCTGCACGTCGAGGAGCTGCCGGTCAATCTCGGCGGCCTTGGCGAGGTGCGGATCCAGGTGCCGACCGGGCGGCTCGACGAGGCACAGGAGCTGCTCGCTGCCCTCGACCGGGAAGCAGCAGGAGAGCCGGGAGACCACGCCGGGTGAGCACTCTCGACAGCGGCCAGCGCGTCGGCCGCTACCGGATCGTCCGTTTCCTTGGCGCCGGGGCGATGGGCGAGGTCTACCTCGCGGAGGACCCGCACATCGAGCGCCGCCTGGCGATCAAGACGGTGCGCCTCACCGGTGGCCGGCCGCAGGACATCGAGGACCGCAGCCGGCGGCTGCTGCGCGAGGCCAGGGCCGCCGGCCGGCTGCTGCATCCCAACGTGGTTACCCTGTTCGACGCCGGCGAGGAGGACGGCCTCCTCTACCTGGCTTTCGAGTTCGTCGAGGGCAGCGACCTGGCGAGCCGGCTGGACTCGGGCGAGCCGCCGACCCTGCGCGAGGTGCTGCGCATCGTGCGCCAGGTTGCCGAGGCCCTCGATTACGCGCATCGGCAGGGCATCGTCCACCGCGACATCAAGCCCAGCAACATCCTCCTCGACGCCGCCGGCCACGTGAAGGTCGCCGACTTCGGCATCGCCAAGGTCGCGGGCCAGAACACCGAGCTCACCATGGTCGGCTCGGTGATGGGCAGCCCGCAGTACCTCTCGCCCGAGCAGATCCGCGGCGACGAGCTCGACGGCCGCAGCGACGTCTTCTCGCTCGGGGTGGTGCTCTACGAGCTGCTGTCGGGGCGGCGGCCGTTCGATGGCGAGACGATCACCACCCTGGTCTACCAGATCCTGCACAAGGACCCGGCGATCGGCGAGCTGCGGGCGGTGCCGCTGCGCCTCGACCAGCTGCTCCACCACATGCTGGCCAAGGACCGCGACGACCGCCTCGCCACGGCCGGCCTGGTGGCCGAGGAGCTGGCCGCGATCGAGCGCGAGCTCCCCGAGGCGACGCTCGCCGCGCCCGCGGCGCCCGCCCCCGAGCTGCTCGACGTCACCCGGGTGATGCCGTCGCGCTCCCTGGCGCCCGGCGGCGGCGCGGGCGGCGGCAGCGGTGCCAGTGGCAGCGGCGGCGCGGGCGGTGGCGGGATCACTCCCGTGGAGGGGATCGCCGTCGCCGGCTGGGCAGCGGCCCAGGCTGGCGCTGGCGGCGGAGCCGCTTCCCTCGCCTCTCCGGGCGGCCCGGGAGGGCCGATCGGATCTGGCGGCGCCCAAGGCCTGCGGGCTTCTCCGGCGGCCGCCGCGGGTCTCCCGCGCGTCGCCGGGGCTCCGGGCGCCCAAGGCGGCCCAGGCGGTCCGGGCGGCCAGGGCGCCGCGGTTGGACCGTCGCCCGTGCCGGTGGCGTTTGCGCCGATGGCTGCCGGCGGCGCGCCCCCGGCGGCACTGCCGATCCCGCCGGCCCCGGCCGGCCCTCCGGGCAGCGCACCGGCGGGGCCGGCCCCTCCGGGCACCGCGGCGGCGCGGCCCACCCCTCCGGGCACCGCGGCGGCCCGGCCGGCACCGCTGCCGCCCGCCGCCGGCGCGGCGGTCGCGCGACGCTCCTCCGGTGCGCGGGTGTGGCTGGTGCTGGTGGTTCTCCTGCTGCTCTGCCTCGCGGTGGTCGGGGTGAGCGCCTTCTGGGTCTGGCAGCGCTATCTGCAGCGCGGCGGGCAGGGGATGCGCGGCCTGCTGACGTCGTTGTCGTCCTCCTCGACCGCGTCGCCGACGGCGAGCCCGCCGCAGGCAACCACGGCCTCGCCGGCATCGGTGCCGCCAGCACCGGTGTTCCCCGCCAGCCCTGTCAATCCTTCCCGCGCTGCCCTTCCCTCCAACCTCGCGCAGCCGGCGCCGACCACCCGGACGGCCGCCGCGCCAAGCACCCTGGTCTCGCCGGCCCCCGGCGTCCCCGTCCCGCCGGCGCGGCAGGCGGCCCCGCCGGCGACGTCCGCCGGACAGGCCGGCAGCGCCGCGCTGGGCTCATCGTCGCCGTCGCGCAACCGACAGGCGCCGGCAACCGTCGCCGGCGGTGGCACGGGCAGTGCCGGCAGCGCAGGCGGTGCCGGCGGCGCGTCGAGCCCGTCGCCATCGGCCGGCGCTGCCGCCTCATCGCCAGCCGGAGCGGGCGGTACGGCCGGCGCGGGTGCCGGCGGCAGGTCGAGCATCGCGATCTCGCGGCCTTCCCAGCCACGCACGGCAGCGGCCGAGGAGGGCGCGGCAGACACGACCGCGAGCGGCCGGAGCGGCACGGGCACCGCCGGCGCCGCTCGCGGCGGCGCCACCGCGGGCAGGGGGGCGCGTCAACCTGCAGCGTCCGCGCTCGGCGACGCCGGCGGCGGTCAGGCTGCCGCACCGGAGCGGGAAGGCGCGGCAGCGGCCGCCGCCAGCGCGCCGGCCGCCGACCGGGTGATCCGCAGCGGCCTCGAGCTGGCGTTCCGGGTGAACCCGCCGGACGCCTTCGTGCTGCTCGACGGCGCCGTCATCGGGCGAGCGGAGGACTGGAGCGGCCAGCGCGGCGGCCGCTCCTTCACCCTGCCGGGCACCGGCTCGCACCAGGTGAAGATCAAGAAGGCCGGCATGCGGGACTACCGCATCGCCATCGAGGCGGGCGACACCGGCGGCACCACGGCGGTGGTGGTGAACCTGCAGCCGCTGCCCGCGGCACAGATCGATACCGCGGACCTGCAAGCCGTCCGGGTGCGGGAGGCCATCGCCCTGCGCATCTCGCCGGAGGTCAATGCCGTGGTCCTGGTGGACGGCGTCAGCGTCGGGCCGGTGCAGAAGTTCGCCGGCCGCTTCGGACACTCCGACGAGTGGCTCACCCTGTCGAACGGCACCCACCGGGTGACGCTGATCGCTCCCGGCTACGCCCGCCGCGATCTGGCGGTGGAGGTCAACCCGGGCGCGGACAAGGCGCGCCAGAAGATCGACATCCCCCTCTCGCCCGCGACGGGGAATCCCTGAACTTGGCCCGTTCGAGCCGGTCGACCCCCGCGGGCGCGGCCGCGCCGCGGCCGGAGCCGCTGGCGGCGGCGGCTGCCGCCGCGTTCCCCGGCGGTTCCTGCCTCCCCGGGCGCCGGCAGCTCGCCCGGCTGGCCAACGGCCTCACCGTCTGCGTGCTCGAGAACCACCAGGCGCCGGTGGTGACCACGGCGCTCTGCTTCCGCGCCGGCACCCGCGACGATCCGCCGGGCCACGGCGGCGCCGCCCATTTCCTCGAGCACATGATGTTCAAGGGCGCCGCCCGCTTCGGGCCCGGCGAGATCGACCGCCGCACCCAGGCGCTGGGCGGCTCCAACAACGCCTTCACCAGCCACGAAGCCACCAGCTACTACTTCAGCTTCGCCGCCGACCGCTGGACCGAGGCGCTGGCCGTCGAGGCCGACCGCCTCACCACCCTGGCGCTCGACCCCAGGCAGGTGGCCAGCGAGCGGCAGGTGATCCTCGAAGAGATCGCCATGTACGAGAGCGAGCCCTGGGACGCGCTGGAGATCGCCGTCCAGGCGCGCCTGTTCCGCGGCCATCCCTACGGCCGGCCGGTGCTCGGCACCCGCGGCGAGCTGCGGGCCACCGGCCGCGAGGAGCTGGCCGGCTTCCAGCGCCGGTTCTACCGGCCCGACAACGCGGTGCTGGTGGTGGCCGGCGAGGCCGTCGAGGATGCCGTCCTCGCCGCCGTCGAGCGCTTCCTGGGCGGCCTGCAGCCGGGCGCGGAACCGCGCGCCGGCGAGGCGGCGCCGGTGCGCTGGCCGGACGGCATGGCGCGCTTGCGCCGCCGCAAGGGCGAGGTGGCGCGGCTGCTGCTGGCGCTGCCGGCGCCGGCGGGCGATCATCCCGACCACGCCGTGATGCGGCTGCTCGCCGCGCTGCTCGGCAGCGGCCGCACCAGCCGGCTCCACCGGGCGCTGGTGGACGACGGCCAGCTCTGCAGCTCGGTCGAGACCTCCCTGACCGAGAGCCTCGACGCCAGCCACCTGACGATCGCGGCCGAGGTGGTGCCCGGCGTCGAGCCGGCGCGGGTGGAGGGCGAGCTGCTGGGCCAGCTGGCGGCGCTGGTGGCCGCGCCGCCGTCGACCGAGGAGGTGGAGCGGGCGCGCCGGGTGGCGCTCGCCGACTGGGTGCTGCAGCACGAGCGGGTCGAGCAGCAGGCGCTGTCGCTCGCCGTGGCGCTGGCGCTGTTCGACGCCGAGCACCTGGACACGCAGATGCGGCGGCTGCTGGCGACCGGTCCCGAGGCCTTGCACGAAGCGGCGGAGCGCTACCTCCGGCCCGAGCGGGGCAGCGTGCTCGGGTGGTCGCTGCCACGCGCATGAAGCGCCTCGCGGCGGCGGTCCGGCCGGGTCTGGCGGCGCGGGTGCGCCGGGTGGAAGGCGCGCCGGTGGTCGCCGTGCGCCTCTGGCTGGATGCCGGCACGCGGGCGGAGGCCATCCCGGGCCAGGGCCTGCTGACCGGCCGCATGCTCGAGGAGGGGACGCGCCGCCGGGACTGGCGGCGCATCGCCGCCGATGCCGAGGACCGTGGCATGGACCTGTCGAGCTTCGGCGCCTTCGAGGGGCATGGTGTCAACGTCGATGCCCTGGCGCCGGACTGGGAGCTCGCGCTGGATTGGGCCGCCGAGCTGCTGCGCGAGCCGTCGTTCCCCGAGGAGCGCTGCGCCTGGCTGGGCAAGCAGGCGGCGGCGGAGCTCGAGGGGCTGGCCGATCAGCCGGACGTCAAGGCCGCCTGGGGTTTCCTGGAGCACCTGTACACGCCGCACCCGCGCTGCCGGCCGGTGCACGGCAACGTCGCCAGCCTGCTGGCCATCACCGCCGCCGATTGCGCCGACTTCCACCGCCGCGCCCTGGATGGCGGCGTCATCGCCGCCGTCGCCGGCGTCATCGACGAGGAGGCCGTCGAGCGGCGCCTGCAGAGCCTGTTCGCCGACCTGCCGGCGCGCCGCCGGCCCTTCCCGCCGCCCCCGGCCCCGGTGGGCCTGCCGGACCGGCGCCACCAGGTGACGGTCGAATCGGCGGACCAGGCTCACCTCTACATCGGGCACCTGACCGTGCCGCGGCGCCACCCGGACTACGCCGCGCTGGAGCTGCTGGCGGTGATCCTGGGCTCGGGGGCGGGCCTCACCGGCCGCATCCCGGAACGCATTCGCGAGCGCGAGGGGCTGGCCTACACCGCCTACGCCCAGACCCTTGCCGGCGCCGGCGAGGATCCCGGCCGCCTGGTTGCTTACGTCGCCACCTCACCCGACACCGCCGCCCAGGCCGAGCTCGGCGTGGCCGAGGAGATCGCCCGCCTGGTCGATCACGGCATCGACGAGCGCGAGCTCGAGGACGCCCGCTCCTATCTCCTGGGCCGCGAGCCCTTCCGCCGCGAGACCGCCCGCCGCTGGGCCGACCTGCTGCTCGAAGCCGAGCAGTACGGGCTGCCGCTCGACGACTCCCAGCGTCGCACCGCCGACCTCCGCGCTCTCGATCGCCGCACCTGCGAGGCGGCGGCCCGCAGCCACCTGCGGCCCGCGGAGCTGCGGGTCACCATCGGTCTGCCGGGCTGAGGCGCGGTTTCCCGGCACGGGCGGTTGGACGCCTCGCATGGTCACGACGCTGGCGCTGGTCGCCGTCGCCACCGCGGTCTCGCTGGCCGTCCGCCACGTCATGGGCTTCGGCTTCTCGCTCACCTTCGTGCCGCTGGCGAGCCTGTTCCTGGCGACGCGGGAGGTGGTGCTGGCCGCCATCCTGCTCGAGATCCTGCTCGGCGCCGCGCTGGCGTTCGAGCTCCGGCAGGACCTGCGGCTGCGCGAGTCGTTGCAGTTGCAGGCGGCGTCGCTGATCGGCATCGTCGCCGGGATCGGGCTGTTGCACCGCGTCTCCCAGGCCCTGCTGTTCGAGCTCTGCCTGGTGCCGATGCTGGCGGCGGCGGTGCTGCTCTGCGTGCGGCCGGAGTTCACCATCAGGCGCAGCCGCGCGAAGCTGCTGGCGGCAGGCGTGCTGAGCGGCACGCTCAACGTCTGGGCGAGCTTCAGCGGTCCACCGGTGGCCCTGTACTACCTCGCCACCGAGGCCTCCGCGCGATCGGTCAAGGGCATGCTCGCCGGCTACTTCCTGCTGCTCTACCTGTGCACCGCCGGCGCGCTGGCGATCACCGGCGACTACGGCGGCTTCACCGGCTGGCCGGTGGTGGTGGCGGCGGCGGTCACGATCGCGGCGCTGTACCCGCTCTCCAGGGCGCTGGCGCGGGCCGCCGAGCCCTGGTTCCGCAAGCTGGCGGCGTGGTTCCTGCTGCTGGTCGCGGCGGCGGCGCTGGTCAAGGCGCTCCTTACTCCCGTACCGCCTGGATGAGCACGTTGGCATAGGGGGTGCCCATGCCCATCGGGCCCGCCTTCGCGGTCAGGCCGCGGCCGGCGAGGAGGTCGATCCATTCAGCCTGGGGCCGGTAGTGGTACCCCTGCCGCCACTGGCGCCAATCGCGGCGCCAGAGCGCCGTCAGCCGCTCGCAGAGGCGGATGGACTGGAAGCGCCAGCCGGCGCCGGCGTCGGCCTCCCGCACCAGCAGGCGGCCGCCGTGGGGCAGGGCGTCGGCGACCTTCGCCAGCAGGCGCTGCTGGTCGGCGGGCGGCAGGTAGTGCAGGACGTCGATCAGCAGGATGGCGTCCACCTGCGGCAGCGCCGCGCCGAGCAGGTCGGCGGTCTCGATCGCCGCCCGCCCCAGCAGGCCCGCCCTGGCCACCCGCGCGGGATGCGGGTCCGCCTCGATGCCGAGCAGCTGCAGGTCCGGCGGCGTCGGCCAGCCGGCGGCCGTGTCGCCGTGATCGCCGCGGTCGCCGGCCGACGCCAGCAGCGCCAACGCGATGCCCCGGCCGCAGCCGAGGTCGAGCAGGCGGCCGCGGGACGGCAGCGCGCCATCGCGCAGCAGGGCGAAATAGACCGGATCGTGGCGCAGCTTGCCGCGCACGATCTCGCACTGGATCAGGCCGGCGCCGAGATAGCGGTGGGCGGTCGCCTCGATCAGCGCCTCGACCGCCGGCGGCCGCCGGCCGCGGCGCAGCAGCAGCAGCGTCAGCAACCCGCAGAGCGCCGCCAGGACGAGGCCCAGGACGGCGCTGCCCACCAGCAGGTCGAGCCACGATTTCCAGTGCCAGAAGGCGAGGTGCGCGGCATCCCAGCGCCAGCGCGAGGGAACCTGCGAGGGCCGGATGGAGAGCAGCGGCTTGCCCCGCACCAGCTTCCCCGTCTGCACCTCGAAGAACAGCAGGAAGGGCATCAGCACCGGCGTGCTGATGTGGGCGGCGAGGTAGGTCTTGATGCGGTTGACCCCGAGCATGCGGGCGAACAGCACGCAGAGCGGCAGGTGCAGGCCGTAGAGCGGCGTGCAGCCGATGAACATGCCGAGCGCCACGGCGGCAGCCTGGCGCTCGGGCGAGCCGCCTTCGACGCGCAGCTGGTAGAGCAGCTCGCGCAGCCGCTGATGCCAGCTCACGCCGCGCCGCGGGGGCGCGGCCTCCGCCGCCAGGCTCAGCTCGCCGCCTCCGCGTTGTCGCCAGCCGTGGCCGGCAGCGGCAGGGGCATCGCCCGCAGGCCGCGCGCCGCCAGCTCGTCGAGCAGCCGGGGAAGCGCCGCCAGCACCACCGGCGCGCCGCGGCGGTCGCGCGCCGCCGAGCCGTCGTGCAGCAGCAGGACGTCGCCGCCGGCGGCGCCGCGCAGCAGCCGGCACACCACCCGCCGGGCGTCGCGCGACACGGTGTCGAAGCCGCGCCGGGTCCAGGAGGCGAGGTGGAGGCCCGCCGCCGCCAGCTCGCGCTCCAGCAGTGGGTTGCGGAAACCGGCCGGCGGGCGGAAGAAGCGGGGAGGGGAGCCGCCGGCCCGCCAGAGGGCTTCCTGGGCGCGCCGCACCTCGCGGTGCAGCGCCGCGGGGGGATAGCAGGTGAAGGCGTGCGGGTGGGTGTGGGAGTGGTTCTCCACCCGATGGCCGCGCCGCACCGCCTCGGCCACCAGCTCCGGGTGCGCCTCGGCGCGGCGGCCGATGCAGAAGAAAGAGGCATGCACGCCGTAGCGTTCGAGGCAGTCGAAGACCGCCGGGGTCACCCGGGGGTCCGGGCCGTCGTCGAAGGTCAGGGCCACCTCGCCGCGGCGTGCGGCGGCGGCGGAGAGGCGGGTGAGGTTGGGACCGAGCAGCCGCGACCGCGGCCAGAGGCCGGCGCCGAACAGCACCGTGTGATTGCCGACCAGGGCGGCGGCGGCCAGGGGCCAGTGATGGGGCGCCGCCGCCAGCGCCACCGCGGCGGCCAGGTGCAGGCCCGCCGAGGCGGTGATCACCGGGGAGGGCCGCCAGGGCCGCGGCACCGGCGCCGCGGCCGCGGGGTCCGGCGACGGCGCTTGGCGAGGCTCGGCGATGGCCATGTCCGGTCCCCGGTCCCGCTAGCGGCCGCGGCGGCCGGCCCGGGCGTCGCGCGCGGCTGGCGGACCGCCGCCGTCCGCCTCGCCGCAGCCGGCGTCGCCGCGCAGGGTCAGCAGCGCCGCGCGATCGAGCTTGCCGCGCGCCGTTCGCGGCAGCTCGGGCAACAGGATCAGGCTGCGTGGGATCTTGTGGGCGGCCAGGCGCTCGCGGCACCAGGCGAGCACCGCTTCGCGGGTCAACCGCCCGGACCGGCAGGCGATCACCGCCCGCAGCACCTCGCCCCCGCGGTCGGGAACCGGCATGCCCAGCACCACCACCTCTTCGACGCCGTCGATCTCCGCCAGGACGCTTTCGACCTCCCGCGGGTGCACCTTCTTGCCCTTGATGTTGACCACGCCGTCCTGGCGCCCCAGCAGCACCAGCTCGCCCTGCCGCCAGGTGGCGAGGTCGCCGGCCACGAAGCGGCCGTCGGCCAGGCGTAGATCGGGGTCGGGCACGTAGCCGGTGGCCACGGCCGGCGAACGGACCACGACCGTGCCGGCGCCGGTGGCGCGACCGCCGCCGGCGCCGCCCGTGGTGTGCGCGACGTTCGCGGCGTGGGCGGTGTTCGGGTCGTGCGCGGTGTTCACGTCGTGCGGGTCGTGCGCGGTGTTCAGGTCATGCAGGTCATGCGCGGCATCCGCAGGGATGCCGCCGCCGGCGGTCGCGCCGCCGCACAGCAGCTGGACGGTGACGCCTTCGACCGGCGAGCCGACGGTGCCGCGCTCCGCCGCGCCGCCCTCGCGGTCGTAGCAGATGCCGCCGCATTCGCTGGCGCCGTAGAAGACGTGCACCGGCAGGCCGAAGACCTCGCGGAAGCCGGCGGCGGTGGCGGCCGCCAGCGGCGCGCCGGCGGCGATCACCAGCCGCAGGGCGCGCGGCCTGCCGGGAACCTGCGACAGCCGCAGCAGGGCGTCGAGATAGGGCGGCACGGTCGGCATCACGGTGGCGCCCAGGCGCTCGGCGGCGGCGAACGGCCCGAACATGCCGCTGTCCTCCGGCATCACCAGCGGCGTGCCGCGCACCAGCGCCGGCACCGCCAGGCTCGACAGGCCGTAGGAATGCGACATCGGGATCGCCGCCACCAGCCGGTCGTCGGCGCGCAGGCCCATGCTGCGCACCAGCGCCGCGTCGTCGGCCAGCAGCGCCGCCGCCGGGGTGGCGATGCCGCGGGGCGCTCCGGTCGAGCCCGAGGTCAGCTTGACCACCGCGATGCCCGGCAGGCAGAGGCTGCGGTCCGTCCCGGCCCCGGGCAGGCAGGTGGCTTCCCAATCGTCCAGCGCCGCCGGCCAGGAGGTCAGGCAACGCAGCAGCGCCGACGCCCCCAGCGCCTGCGCCACCCGCAGCGCCTCGGCCGGCGGCGCCTGCCCGTCGAGCAGCACGGCGGCGACGTCGCTCCGCCGCAACGCCACCAGCGCCGCCAGCAGGCCGGGGCCATTGTGCGCCGAGACCGCCACCAGGGCGCCCGGCGGCAGCAATGCCGCGGGCACGCCGGCCTCGAGGCGGCGGCGGGCCGCCAGCGCGAGGGAGTCCACGTCGGCGACGCTCGCCCGCCGGGAGCCGGACAGCACCAGGGGCGCCAGCGGTTGGCGCCTGACCAACCTCGCGAAGGCCTGCAGCAGCGGGTCTCGTGGACGGCGCCGGGAAGGGGCACGTCCGTCCTCGTCCCCCCGCGGGGCCATGCGGGTCGATGCCTGAATCAAGATGTTCGTCGTCTCCGGGTCGAGGGCCGATCCTAGCATCGCGGCGCCGGCCCGCGGCGCCCGCCCTCGGCGGCCGCGTGGCGTAAGATCGCGGGATTGCCAGCGCCGAATGGTCACGGTAGCATGACGGACAGCTATCTGGGCAGCCGGGAGCCGGCCGGCACGGAGCGTGCAAGTGTGCGGAGCACCGCGGGGGCAACGCGGGAAACGCAGGCGCGCCGGCCCGTGCACCCAGGAATCGATCTCCATGAGCAGCCTCGAAGCCGAACCACAGCCAAGGGTCAGGCCCCTGCCCGCCATCGCCGCGTCGCAGGAGACCGAGCCGGTGCCGGACGCCGCACCGAGCGCCCATGGCGCCGACCTTGCCGCCGACCTTGCGGCAGACCTTGCGGACGCCGCGCTCGGCAGGGATGGCGCCGCCGACTCCGGCAGCCCCGGCAGCCCCGACGGCGACGGCCCCGACGGCGACCCGGCCACCCACCCCGCCACCCTCGCGGCAGTCGCCGGCCGGGTGAAGCGGCTGATCGTCGAGAACCTGCATCTCGACGGCTTGCGGCCCGAGATGATCGACGAGCAGGCGCCGCTGTTCGGGGACGGCCTGGGCCTCGACTCGGTGGACGCCCTGGAGCTGGTGGTCGCGGTCGAGAAGGACTTCGGCATCAAGATCAAGAGCAACGAGATCGGACGCGACGTGTTCTCCTCGGTGGCCAGCCTGTCGCGGTTCATCGCCGGCCGGATCTGAACCCGGGCATGGCGCTGGCGGAAGCGAGCGCGGCGGCCCCCTCCGAGCGGGCCGAGCGCGACTGCCGCGTGGCGGTGAGCGGCGCCGGTGCGGTGAGCGGTTTCGGCTGGGGCGTCGAGGCGCTCTGGCAGGGGCTGCTCGCCGGCGCCACCGCCGTCCGCCCTTTCTCCCGCTTCGACCATCGCCGGCATCGCACCCACCTGGCCGCCGAGGTGCCGCCGCCGGCGGCGGCACCGGCATCGGACAGACCGTCGGACAGGCCGCGAGGGGCGGGCGGCTCGGCGCCCGGCCGCCGGTCCAGCCGCCAGCTGAGCCTGGCGGACGGCTTTGCGCTGGCCGCCGCCGCCGAGGCGCTGGCGGCGGCGGGCTTGGGTGGCTCGCTCGCCACCCTGCCCGAGGGCGCGGCGGGGGTGTTTTTCGGCAGCAGCACCGGCGGCATGTGGGAGAGCGAGGGTTTCCTCGCCGACCTGTTCGGCGGCCGCCGCGCCACGCTGCATGCTCTCGCCTCGCAGCAGGTGAACGGGCCGGGAGATGCGGTGGCGCGCCGCTGCGGCATCACCGGACCGGTGCTGACCGTCTCCTCGGCCTGCGCCTCCGGCGCCCTGGCCATCGCCGCCGCGCGCGCGGCGGTGCGCGACGGCGAGGTCGAGGTGGCCCTGGCCGGCGGCGCCGACTCGCTCTGCCAGCTGACCTACGCCGGCTTCAACTCGCTGCGCTCGGTCGACGAGGTCCCCTGCCGGCCGTTCCGCGCCGGGCGCGCCGGCATGTCGGTGGGCGAAGGCGCGGCGGTGCTGGTGCTCGAACCGCTCGCCCGGGTGCTGGCGCGCGGCGCGGCGCCGCTGGCCGAGCTGGTGGGCACCGGCGGCGCCTGCGATGCCTTCCACATGACCGCTCCGGAGCCCGCAGGACGCGGGGCGGCCGCGGCGATCGCCGCCGCGCTCGCCGACGCCGGGCTGGGGCCGGAGGCCATCGACTTCGTCAACGCCCATGCCACCGGCACGACGCTCAACGACGCCGCGGAGTGGCAGGCGTTGCGGCGGATCTTCGGCGAGCGGGCGGAGCGGCTGCCGGTGACCGCCACCAAGGCCGGCGTCGGGCACCTGCTGGGCTGCTCGGGCGCCATCGAGGCCCTGGTCACGGTGCTGTCGCTGGCCCGCGGCGAGCTGCATCCGGTGCCTGCCTCCGCCGAGCCGCTCGACCAGGCCTGCCCGGCCGCGCTGGTGACCGGCCGGCCGCTGGCGCTGCCGGCGGCGCGCACGGCGCTCTCCACCAGCCTGGCGTTCGGCGGCTCCAACGCCGCGCTGATCTTCCGGCGCTGGACGGGCGCCTGACCGCGATGCCGCCGGGCCGCCGCGAGGTGGTCATCACCGCGCTCGGCACCGCCGGCGCCCATGGTTGCGGCCGCGCCGGCCTGGAACTGGCGCTGGCCGCGGGAGCGCCGCCGGCGACCACCGAGGTCGAGCGCGGCGGCGGCTATCACCGGCGCGGCGGCGCGCGCCGAGCGCTGCTGACGCCGGTCGCCGCGCTGGCGCCGTGGGTGCCGCCGGCGGAGGCCCGGCGGATGAGCCCGCCGTCGCGGCTGGCGGTGGCCGCCGCCCGCATGTCGCTCGCCGAGGCCGGGATCGAGCCGTCGCGGCTGGCCGGGGCCGGCACGGCGGTGGTGGTGGCGACGGCCTGGGGTCCGACCTCGTTCTCCGAAGCGCTGGTGCGGCAGATCCTGCTCGACGGTCCGGAAGCGGCCTCTCCCTACCTCTTCACCGAGAGCGTCGCCAACGCTCCGGCGGCGCAGATCGCCATCGCCTGCGGCGCCCGCGGCGCCAACCTCACGCTCTGCCAGCGCGAGGCCGGCCCCCTGCTGGCGGTGGCGCGCGGCGCCGCCGAGGTGGCGGAGGGCCGCGCCGAGCGCGCGCTGGTGGGGGCGGTGGACGAGATCGCGCCGCTGCTGCATGCTCTGCTCGACCGCTTCGGCGCGCTGGCGCGGCCGGCCGCGCGGCCGGAGGACGAGGACGTCGCCGGCGAGGTCGGCCGCCCCTTCGATCGGCGCCGCTCCGGGGTGGTGGTCGCCGACGGCGCCACGGTGCTGCTGCTCGAGACCGCCGCCGCGGCAGCCGCGCGCGGCCGGCAGCCGCTGGCGCGGCTCCGCGGCTGGGGGAGCGCGTTCGATCCCTCGGCGCCGCCGACCGGTTGGGGCGACGGCGCGGCGGCGCTGGGGCGCGCCCTGCGGCGGCTGCTCGTCCGCTGCGGCGCCGCGCCGGACGCGATCGACCGCATCGCCTCCGGCGCCTCCGGATCGCGCGCCGGTGACCGGCTGGAGGCGCGGTTGCTGCGGGCGGCGTGGGGGGGCGCGGCGCTGCCGCCGGTGCTGGCGCCGAAGGGGGTGACCGGCGAGTTCGGCGGCGGCTTCCTCGCCGCCGCGGTGCTGGCCGCTGCCGGCGTCGAGGGCGTCGCCGGCGCGCCGACCGCCGGCTTCCGCGAGCTCGACCCCGAGCTCGGCGTGACGCCGCACGACGGCAGTCCGCTGCCGCCGCCGCGGGCGCTGCTGGCGTCGAGCCTGGCCGCCGGCGGCGCCGCCGCCTGGCTGGTGCTGGGCGGACCTTGAGCCCGCCGCGCCGGCCGCCCGTGGCACCCCGCGCCGCGGGTGGCGAGGTCCCGCGGGCGCGGGCCACTGGTGACGGCGTGCCGTTGCCGATACGATCGGGACGGCACTGAGCAGGCCACGACCGGGACGGCACTGAGCAGGCCACGACCGCGATGCACGACGACCATTCCACGCCGCGCAGCGGCGGCCGCGAGCGCATCGCGGTGGCCATTCCCGCCTACCAGGCGGCGCCGTCGGTGGG
>DATGHG010000186.1:0-60622 GCA_035308185.1 Thermoanaerobaculia bacterium
GCGGCATCATCATCGTGCCGCCACCGTCCCCGCCACCTCCGCGACCTGGAGCGGCACTGACGCTTCGGGGGCTCGTCGTCGGCCAGCTGGCGGCTCGAGCGTGCAGCCAGCGGCCGCTGGCGCACTTCGTCGCGCGCACCAGAGAAGGGGCGTAACCACCAACCGGCTGGCGTGGCCTCGGGCCGTTCAGTCAGCGAGCCGCGCCGCCGGGTTGGAGAGCGCAGCGCCGGCCTGGTGGTAGCCGGAGAGAGCCATCGCGTCGCCGAGGCTGACGCCCTGGCGGCCGGCGGTGGTGACGAAGCCTGAGCGCAGGCTGTGGCCGCCAAACTCCCGCGCGTCGTAGCCGGCCAGGGCCGGCGCTCTTCAGAGCGCGGGCTTGCCGTCAGCCTTGACGTCCTTGACCGGCTTCCAACGAGCTGCCGCCAGGTCCTGGAGGGAGATCCGCCAAAGTCCATCCGCCGCAATCCGGCCGCCGAGCCAGAGCTCGTCGGCACCGAGCGCGGCCGTCATCGGACCGGACGAAACCGTCAGCCCATCAAGCAACACCCGCTCGAGGACGTTCTGCGAGGGATCGAAGCGATCGAGAGCGAGCCCGTCGACGGTCGAGACGACGAGATAGAGAACGCTCTCTCGCGGCCCACAGAGAAGCGCCCGCACGACCCCACGGGGAACCGTCCTCGGCGGGGATCCCTTCTTCTCGAGCTTCTGCCACTCCACTTCGCCACTGCCGACGACGATCTCTCGCTCCGGCTTCTCGGAGGCGGAGAGTTTTTGCAGCCGGTAGCTGTTCCAGGAGGCGAGCCAGATCGCGTCTTTCGGCCCGGTACAGATCAGGAAGTCGGTTTGGGCCTTGATCTGAGCCATCGCGACGAGATCACCCAATTCGACCCTGGCGGGCGTTGCTCCTTGACGAAGTCGCAAAGCCCGAGTTCGTCCGGTGAGCCCACGACCCATTTCGACCCACTAGGGTCCATGGCCGCGGCGTAGGCGGAATCGGTGGCGAGGGCGCAGGCCAGCTTGCCCAAACGGTGATCGAAGACGGCGCCCGCGCCCAGGCTAAAGACCTCCAGGGTATCCCCCCGCAGGAGGAAGGGATGCCCCTTGCTGTCGGCAGCGAGAAACTGAGTCGCGTTGGCGGCGGTAGCGGTCGCCTCGACCCGGGTTAGGCGAAGCTTCTCGTAGCCCGTGGCGCCGGCTGCTTGGGGCTCTGATCTGGCTCCGGACGGGAGCGCCAGAGACGCGCAGAGGAGGAGGGCCGCGTATCGCATGCGCATGTTCATAGCCCTGCCTTAAACCCCGCAGATCTGGGTGCAAACGCAATCAATCGTACCGTCGTTGAATACGCAGCATGTGCAGCAGGTGTAGCAGACAATGCCGCGGTCAGAGCCGACTCCACAATGGTTGGTGCAAGGCCCCGCACTTGCCGGGACGGCTCGTAGGGCCAACCCATCCCTCTTGAGGCTTCGTTCTATCCGGGCAGCTTGACCGCGAGGATGTCGATCTTCTCGATGGACGGAGGCTGCGCGAGGAGCTCCGCCGCACTCGCCATCAGCGCCGCGGCGACGCGCCCGCCGAGATGGGCCTGGCGGCCCGCGTCGTCGGCGAAGGTGTCGAAGATGCCGAAGGTCGAGGGTCCAAGCTGAGTCGCATACCAGGTGATGGTCCCCGGCTCGTCTTCGACGATCGCCAGGCCGCCGCGAAGGAAGTTGGCGACGTCCTGCTCTTTCCCGGGTTTCGCTTCCAAACGGACCAGCAGCCCCACCTTGACCATGAGCTGATTCCTCCCTGTGTCGAGCTCTCTGCGAGGGCCTGGGCGGGACGGCGCCGCCACTCCCGCGGCAGGCCCGGAGACGCTAGGCCCGAGGCTATCACCTCTTGGGGCCGCGAGCAGGGACGCCGGCGGCGACGTAGCCCAGCGCCGCCAGCGCCGCGGTCGCTTCGTCGCCGAAAGCGGCGGCCGGCCCGAGGCGGTTCGGTGCGGCCGCCAGCTGTGCCTCCCGCCGCTGCTCGAGATAGGCGGCGACGTCCGCATGGCCAGCCGATACGTCCCGCGTCTCGCCGGGATCGCGGGCGAGATCGAAGAGGTGGCTGCGAATCAGCTTCCAGCGCCGGCTGCGGATGGCCGCCACGCCCCCGCCGTCGAGGTTGCTCACCGCCAGCCGTTCCGGCTCGGGCCGGCGCAGCGCCAGGGGCGTCAGGTCGAGACCCGCGAAGCCGCCGGGCGACGGCACGCCCAGCACCGCCAGCACGGTCGGTGCGACGTCGATGCCGCGCACCTGCTCCGGCACGGTCTCGCCGCCGTGCGCACCGCCCGGATACTTGATCAGCAGCGGCACGCGCAGCAGCTCGTCGTAGAGAGTGTGCGAGTGCCATCCCACCTGGCCGTGCTCGCCGAACTCCTCGCCGTGATCGGAGGTGAAGACGATCGCGGTCGAGTCGTACAGGCCATGTTGCCGGAGAAACGCGACCAGGCCGCCGAAATCGTCGTCCATGGCGCGGATCTGGGCGTCGTAGGTGGCCACCACGTGCCGCAGGTCGGCGGCGTCCAGACGCAGGAAGCCTTCGTTGATCCCGGCGAGCACCTCCAGCGGCGTTTGATCGGCCGGCAGCCGTCCGTGATAGCTCGCGCCTTCGATCATCGCCAGGTGCTGCCGGTCCGGGGTGTAGGGATGATGCACCTGGTAGGTGTGGAGGAACAGGAAAAACGGTGCGCCGGGGTGCCGCTGCAGCCAGAGGATCGCGGGCGCCACCTGGTTTGCCAGCCTCGCGGTGCCGGGGCCGACCTTGGCGGATCGGTAGCGCTCGAAGCCGCGTCCGAGCCCGAATTCCGGACCGATCTGGCCGCCCTCGTTGAACGAGAGCGTGCGGAAGCCATGAGCGAGCAGGACCTGGGCCAGCGTCTCCACGCCGGAAGCCAGCGCGGTGCCGCGCTTGTACGACGCGCCGTGCTGCGGCAGCAGCAGCGAGGTCAGCATCGAGGCGTGGGACGCCAGCGTCGAGGGCGCCTGGGCGATGGCCGTGGCGAAGAGCACCGCGTCGCGGCGAAAGCGATCCAGCTGGGGAGTGGTGGGGAAGCGGTAGCCGTAGCAGCCGAGGTGATCGGCGCGCAGCGTGTCGATCGAGATCAGGATGCAGCCGCGGGCCGCGGGCGTGGCCGGCGGCATGGGCAGGCCACCGGCAAGCAGGCTCGCCACGCCGCCGGCAAGCAGAGCGAGACCGAGCAGGGCGGCGCTCGCGTTGCGGGCGATGCCGACCGGCAAGCGTTGCCGGATCGCTCGCGCGCCACGCATCAGCACCACGGCTCGTCGGGCGCTCATCTCAGTTCAGCCACGGCCCGCGGGCGCCGTCTCCCTGTCCCTTGATCACGCGCAGGCCGCGCCGACGCTTGGCGCGGTCGAGCTTGCGCTGCAACCACCAGCGCTCGACGCGCAGGCGGGTCTGGCGCAGGCCGCGGCCGAAGCCGCCGTCGCGGACGTAGAGGTAGCTCAACCCCACGGCGGCGCAGATTCCGAGCAAGCCCCCCAGGTCGTGGGTGGCCAGGAAGGCGACGAACGCGAACAGGATCTCGAGCCCCAAGAAATAGCGCGCCTCGATCGGCAGCACGAAGAACAGCATGATGGTGGCGCGGCGGTTGGCGGTGGCGAAGGCGGCGACCAGGATGGCGAGCAGCACCCGCTGGCCCTGGAGCAGCGGGAAGTAGGCAGGCAGCGGCAGCAGGTTCGCACGGCCCTCCTGCAGCCCCTGCACCAGCAGGGCGACGGCGCCGGCCAGCGCCGAGGTGATCAGCAGCAGCCGCCAGAAATGCTTCCGCCCCAGGCCGCCGTAGACGTCGCGGCCGAACATGAAGAGGATCAGCAGCTCGAGGAGGAACCAGAGGTTGGGGCTGCCATAGCCGACGAACGGGTAGGTGAGCAGCTGCCAGACGAAGCCCAGGCGCCAGGCGAGCGGCGTCAGGCGGAGCAGCTCCGGCACGATCCGGGTGGCGTCGAAGAACTGCAAGGTGAAAGTGACGAAGAGCGTGACGAGGATGATCAGCAGATCGGGCGGCGGCGCGCCCCAGGGGCCGCCCAGCCCTCCCAGGGCGACGCGCCGGCCGTAGACGGGGTCTCTGGGGTTCATCGCCGGATCTCGATCTCAGGCATGGCGCACCCAGCGCCAGATCTCCTGCAGGGTCGGCTTCTTGCCATACATCAGGATGCCGACCCGGTAGACGCGGGCGCAGACCCAGATCATGACGGCGATGGCCGCCGCACACAGTCCGTAGGCCGCCAGCAGCTGCCAGAGCGGCGGCATGCGGGTGGCGATGCGCAGCATCATCACCAGCGGTGTGAGCGGCGGCACCAGCGACAGCCCGACCGACAGGGCGGAGTCCGGATCGTTGATGATCTGCACCATGAAGACCGCCGGCGCGACGACGAAGATCGCCGGCAGGCCGGCCAGCTGCTGCGCCTCCTGCAGGCTGTTGAAGGCGGCGCCGAGCATGGCGTAGAAGGTCGCGAAGAGGAAGAAGCCGCAGAGGAAGAGCAGGAAGAAGTTCAGCCACAGCGCCGGATGCAGCACCGGCAGCGCCAGCTCCGGCGGCATCGCCACCATCGCCGCCAGCAGCCCGGGAGCGGTCAGCACCGCCAGGGCCGCCGCCCAGATCGCCATCTGCGTCAGCGCCACCAGGCAGATGCCGCCGAGCTTGCCGAGCATCAGCTCGGTCGGCTTGACCGCCGCCGAGAGCACCTCGATGATGCGGGAGCCCTTCTCCTCGAGCACTCCCTGCATCACCTGATTGCCGTAGATCAGGATGCCCATGTAGAGCATGAAGAACAGCACGAAGGCCAGGAAGAAGCCGGCGGCGCCGCCTTCCGCCCGGCTGCCGGTGGCGGAGATGCGCACCGTCTGCACCGCGAGCGGGTGGACCAGCGCGTCGATCTTCGCCGCGTCGAGGCCGGCCTGGCGCAGCCGCCAGCGGCCCACCACCTCGGAGACCCGGCGCTCGAGCGCCTCCTGGGTGATGACGTTCGACAGGCTCTCGGCGTGATACTCGAAGCGGTTGGCGGCGAGGCCGTCGCGATCGAGCCGGATCCAGGCGCCGATCTCGCGCCGCTGCGCCATGGCGTCGAGCTCCCGGTGCCCGGCGGCGGTCCTGCCCGGTTCCTGCACCAGCAGGCGAACGCTGAAGTGAACGTGGCCCGCGCCGCCCCGCCGGCCCCCGCCGGCCGCGCCGCCGGTCCTGGCGCCGGGCTCGCCGGGGGCCGTCTTGGTGTCCGGCTGGGCGCCGGTCACATTGGCGCCGTGCTCGCCGCCGGTGTTCATGGCGCCCGGCTGGGCGCCGGGCGTGGCGGCAGCGGGTTCGCCGGCCTCGAGCGCGGCTTTCAGCTCGCGGCCGAGGCCGGTGCCGGTCGCGTCCACGATCGCCAGCCGCTGCTCGGTGCTGGTCTTCGACATCAGCAGCGACGGCCCCAGCACCAGCGCGCCGATGAACGCCGGGACGGCGACGGTGGCGATCCAGAAACCCTTGGTGCGGATGCGCGCCAGGTACTCGCGCTTGCCGATGATCACGGCGTAGTCAAGCCGCATCGCCCACCGCCTTGATGAAGATGTCCTCGAGGTCGGGCTCCTCGCTGCGGAACTCGCTCACCTCGAGGAACTCGACCAGCCGGCGCAGCAGCTGGGGGCCCGAGGCGCCGACTGCCAGCAGCAACCGCGCTCCGTCATCCCGCGGCAGCACGGCCTCGATGCCGGGCAGGGCCTTCACCCGCTCGAGGTCGGCGGGCGCGATCGGCGCCACCAGCCGGTAGGCGTTGCCGCTCGCCTGGCGCTTGATCTCCTTGAGCTCGCCATCCAGCACCAGGCGGCCGCGGGAGATCAGGCCGATGTGGTCGCACAGCTTCTCGGCCTGCGCCATGCCGTGGGTCGAGAAGAGGATGGTCCTACCCAGCCGGCGATACTCGAGCAGCAGGTCCTTGAACAGCCCCTGGTTGATCGGGTCGAGCCCCGAGAACGGCTCGTCGAGGATCAGGATCTCGGGCTGATGGAGCACGGTGCCGATGAGCTGCACTTTCTGCTGCATGCCCTTCGACAGCTCTTCGACCTTCTTCTGGCCCCAATCGGCGAGCTCGACCCGCGCCAGCCACTCCTCGACGGCGGGCAGCGCCTGCCGGCGCTTCATGCCGTGGATCTCCGCCAGGAAGAGCAGCTGGTCGATCACCGTCATCTTGCGGTAGAGGCCGCGCTCCTCCGGCAGGTAGCCGATGCGGCGCAGGTCGGCGGGCCGGCGAGGTCGCCCGAACAGCAGCACCTCGCCCGCATCGGGGGCGAGGATGTCCATGATCATGCGCAGGGTGGTGGTCTTGCCCGCGCCGTTGGGCCCGAGCAGACCGAAGATCACGCCCGCCGGCACCGCCAGCGACAGCCGGGCGACGGCCACGAAGTCGCCATAGCGTTTCTCCACGTTGCGCAGCTCGAGGCTGGCGGCCATCCCTTCCTCCTCGGCACTCGTCAGGCACAGCTTACCAGGGCGCCCTCTGTCATACTGACGCAACTTTCTCCAGGATGCCGGCGTATGGGTGGTGAGACGCTGGCCAAGACTGCCTACCCGCAGGCCTGGAATCTCGACGATTACCAAACCAGGAGGACTGTCATGATCTCTCGCAAGACCCTCGCATTCGTGCTGCTCGGCGGCCTGGCCGCGGCGGCGCTCGCCGCCCAGACCGCCGACGAGCTGGTCGAGAAGGCCATCCAGGCCAAGGGCGGCCGGGAGCGGATCAAGGCGGTGAAGACGATCCGCTTCACCGCCAAGATGACCATGGGCCAGGGGATGGAAGCCCCGGTGGTCATGGAGCTGGTGCCGCCCGAGCACAAGCTGCGGATGGAGTTCACCCTGCAGGGCATGACCGGCATCCAGGCCTATGACGGCACCAACGGCTGGCAGATCATGCCGTTCATGGGCAAGACCGATCCCGAGGCGCTGAGCGGCGACGACCTCAAGGAGGCCAAGGAGAACGCCGACCTGCTGGAGGGGCCGCTGTTCAATTACAAGGACAAGGGCAACAAGGTCGAGTACCTGGGCAAGGGCGACCTCGAAGGGACGCCGGTGCAGAAGCTCAAGCTGACCGAGAAGGACGGGGACGTCACCACCATCTACCTCGACGCCGACAGCTTCCTCGAGCTCAAGGACGAGACCACGCGCAGCGTCCGCGGCAAGGCGACCGACATGGAGACCACCTTCGGCAACTACAAGCAGGTCGAGGGGCTGACCCTGGCGTACACCATCGAGACCAAGATCAAGGGTGCGCCCGCGCCGCAGCTGATCACCCTCGACAAGGTCGAGGTGAACCCTGCCATCGCGGCCGGCCGCTTCGACATGCCGAAGGTCGAGAAGAAGCAGGAGGCGGCCAAGGACGCCGCGCCGCCCAAGCCCTGACCCTGGCGCGGCCCCGGCCCCGATGCCACGCGCCGGGCCGGCCGGGATGGCACGCGCCGGGCCGGCCGCGATGCCGCCACTGCTGCACATGTCGTCGAGGTTTCCGATCGTGGACGGGTGGTCGCGCGCCGGCGCTGGCCGGCGGGCGGCGCCGCCCCGCCGTGGCGCTTGCCGCGGTTCGCAAGAAGGAGGGTTCGAGATGGATGCGTTCCTGAATGAGATCAAGCAACCCGCGACCTGCGGCGCCCGCCGCCGGCATGGTGCCCGCAGGGGCGGCGCTGTCCGCGGCGGCCGCGGCGCGCGCGGCCTGCTCGGAGCCGTTGCCGTCCTCGCCGTCCTTGCCGTTCTCGCCGGCACGGCGGCCGCCGTGCCGGCGCATGCGGCGCCGCCCACCGGCGCCGCTGCCGCGCCGGCCGCGAAACCGGCAACGGCCGCCGGTCCCACCACGCCCGCTACCGGTGTCGGCGCGGTGGGCGCGGTGGGCGCGGTGGAGATCGACTCCTACTCGTTCGGCGGCCTCGCGGCGCGAGCCATCGGCCCGGCGGCGACCGGCGGCCGCATCGCGGCGATCGAGGCCGTGGCGGACGAGCCGCTGACCGTCTACGTCGGCGCCGCCGGCGGCGGCGTCTGGCGGTCGCGGGACGGCGGCACCACCTTCCATCCCGTCTTCGACGATCACGTCCAGTCGATCGGCGCCATCACCGTCGATCCCGGCAACGCCAAGACCGTCTGGGTGGGCACCGGCGAATCCTGGACCCGCAACAGCGTCGGGGTGGGCGACGGCATCTACCGCTCGACCGACGACGGCGACCACTGGGAGCACATGGGCCTCGAAAACTCGGAGCGGATCGCCCGCATCCGGGTCGATCCCCATGACGGCAACGTCGTCTATGCCTGCGTCACCGGTCACCTGTGGGACGACAGCGAGGAGCGCGGCGTCTACAAGACCACCGACGGCGGCAAGACCTGGAAACGGAAGCTTTACGTCAACCCTGGCACCGGCTGCTCGGACCTGGCGATGGATCCTCAGGAGCCGCGCATCCTCTACGCCGGCATGTGGCAGTTCCGCCGCTATCCCTGGGCCTTTCGCTCCGGCGGCCCGGGCAGCGACCTGTACAAGAGCACCGACGGCGGCGAGACCTGGCGGCCGCTGACCCGCGGCCTGCCGGCCGGGCAGAAGGGACGCATCGCGGTGGCGATCGCGCCGTCGCGCTCGGCGGTGGTCTACGCCCTGGTCGAGAGCCGCAACACCGCGCTCTACCGCTCCGACGACACCGGCGAGACCTGGACCGAGGTCAACTCCTCGTTCAACGTCCAGGTGCGGCCGTTCTACTTCGCGCGGATCGTCGTCGATCCGGCCGATTTCAACACCGTCTACAAGCCCGGGCTGTTCCTGACCGTGAGCACCGACGGCGGCAAGTCGTTCAACTCGCCGTTCGCCGGCGGCGGCCCGGGCGGCCCGCACAGCGATCACCACGCCCTGTGGATCAACCCCAAGAACCCGCACCAGATGCTGCTGGGCACCGACGGCGGCGTCTACCTGTCGTTGGATCAGGCGCATACCTGGCGCTACCTCAAGGCCCTGCCGGTGTCGCAGTTCTACGAGGTGAGCTTCGACATGGCGCAGCCCTACGACGTCTATGGCGGGCTGCAGGACAACGGCTCGTGGACGGGGCCCTCGCGTGGGGCCGGCGGCGGCATCACCAACGACGAGTGGCACAACATCGGCGGCGGCGACGGCTTCTACGCGGTGAGCGACCCCGCCGATCCCGACGTCGTCTACGTCGAGTTCCAGGGCGGACACGCGTCCCGCATGTCGCTGGCGACGCGGACCAGCAAGGACATCCAGCCGCTGCCCGGCACCGGCGATCCCGAGCTGCGCTACAACTGGGACACCCCGATCGTGGTCAGCCCGACGCGGCCGGGCACGGTGTACATCGGCAGCCAGTTCCTGTTCCGCTCGCGCGACCGCGGCGACTCGTGGGAGCGCATCTCGCCCGATCTGACCACCAACGACCCGCACAAGCAGCAGCAGGGCACCTCGGGAGGCCTGAGCATCGACAACTCGAGCGCCGAGACCTACACCACGATCTTCGCCATCGCCGAGTCGCCCAAAGACGCCAACGTGATCTGGGTCGGGACCGACGACGGCAACCTGCAGCTGACCCGCGACGGCGGCGGTTCCTGGGCCAACGTCGGGCGTGCCATCCCGGGCCTGCCGCCGGGCACCTGGGTGTCGAAGATCGAGGCCAGCCGCCGCGACGCCGCGACCGCCTTCGCGACTTTCGACAACCATGCCAACGGCGACATGAAGACCTACGTCTACAAGACGGTGGACTTCGGTAAGACCTGGCAATCGCTGGCCGGGCCCGGCGTCGCCGGCTTCGCGCACGTGGTGCGCCAGGACCTCGACAACCCCGACCTGCTGTTCCTGGGGACCGAGGCCGGCCTGTTCATCTCGATCGACGGCGGCGGGCACTGGGCGCGTTTCACCGGCAACCTGCCGCCGGTTGCGGTGTGGGACGTGCAGATCCATCCCCGCGAATCGGACCTGATCATCGCCACCCACGGGCGGGGCATCTACATCCTCGACGACATCACGCCGCTGCGCAAGCTGACCCCGGAGGTCCTCGCCGCCGACCTGGCGTTGCTGCCCTCGAAGCCGGCATCGATGGTGTTGCCGGTCTTCCTGCAAGCGTTCCCCGGGGACGAAGAGTTCGTCGGCACCAACCCCGAGGAGGCGGCCTCGATCTGCTACTACCTCAAGAAGCGGCACATCCTGGGCGAGCTCAGGGTCGAGGTCTACGATGCCGACGGCAAGCTGCTATCGACCCTGCCGGGCGGCAAGCGTCGCGGCATCAACCGCGTCGCCTGGCCGATGCGGCTGAGCGGTCCCAACTTGCCGCCGGCGAATTCGCTGATCATCGATCAGCCGGCCCTGTTCATCGGACCGCGGGTGCTGCCGGGCACCTACTCGGTGAAGCTGATCGACGGCGACCGGACCTTCACCACCCAGGTCAGCCTCACGCCGGACCCGCGCTCGAAGGACACCGACGAGGATCGGGCGCTGCAGCACCGGACCGTGATGACCCTGTACGCCATGCTGGGGGACCTCACCTACACCGCCGACGCCCTGGTGGACGTGCGTGATCAGGCGCGGCAACGCGCCGCTGGCCTGGCGGCCGGCGCGCCGCTGCGTCGCGAGCTCACGCGCCTGGCGGATCAGCTCGACGCCCTGCACCAGCAGCTGGTGGCGACCCACGAGGGCGGCTGGCTCTCCGGCGAGGAGGAGCTGCGCGAGAAGATGGGCAGCCTCTACGGGTCGGTCAACGGTTTCGAGGGCCGGCCGACCCGCTCGCAGCTCGACCAGGTGAAGGTGGTCAAGGCGCGGCTCGACGACATCGCCGCCCGCGTCGACGCCGTCGAGAAGGGTCCGCTGGCCCAGGTCAACCGCGGTCTGGCGGCGGCGAAGCAGCCGCCGATCGTGGTGCTGGACCGCAAGGCATGGGACAAGAAGCAGGAAGCGGGCGGCGGCGCGGGCGGCAAGCTCGACCCGCGCGCGCTGGCAGCGATGCCGTGAGGCCTCGGACGGTTGTGGCAGGCGCTGGACGAGGCAGGCATGCCTCGGGTCCAGGAGGGTGCGGCAGGCGACTGAGACGAGTCTCCAACCAGAGGGGCCTGGGCGCCCCCTTCCCCCGGAGTGCCGCAGGGGGATGCGGGGGGCGATCCGATAGATACGAAAAGGGGGACCGACCGGTCCCCCTTTTTTTGGCTACGCCAGACCCTGACGGCGCTCTTCGGCCAGCTTGCGCAGGATCTTCTTGCGCGCCTGGACTGCCTTGCGCTTGCGCTTGACCGAGGGCTTCTCGAAGTGCTGCCGCTTCCTGAGCTCGGTCAATATCCCCGACTTCTCGACCTTGCGCTTGAACCGGCGGAGGGCGTTCTCGAAGCTCTCCTCCTCGCGCACGTGAACCACAGGCATTTCGCACTCACCTCTCTTCTGTGCCAGATTTGCTGCCGGCGGCCCAAACAGGGACACCGGGCCGCAATCATCGCTCAAGCGCTGAGTCGAGTCAAGCGGGAAGCGGCTTCTTGGCCAGCGTTTCGACGCGGCGGGCGAGGGCTTCGAGGCGGCCCGAAAGGCGGCCGAGGCCCTCGCCCGCGGCCTCGAGCCTCCCGCGCTCGGCGCGGATGAACCGCGTGTAGGGAGCGATCGCCTCGTCGATGCGGCGCAGGCTGCGCTCGAGCTCGCGGTCGAACTGGCCGGTGAGCGCCGCGATCAGTTGCTCGCGGAGGGCAGCGATCTGCGCGCGCAGGTCGCGCTTGGCGGCCTGCCGCCGACTGGGGATGATGAACAGGCCGAGCACCGCCACGGTGCCTGCCGCCAGCACGCCGGTGGCGTCGGCGGCGGCGCCGGCCAGGACATGAGCGAGGAGCGCGCCGAGGCCGATCGCTCCCACCTCCACCAGGGCGGTCGAGGCGACCGCTACCTGCACCGCCTCGGCCAGCCGGGTGGACTCGCCCTCCTGGTCGTAGCGCTCGACCGCGTCCTGCGCCGCCCGGCCGACGCTGTCGAGCAGCCGCGAGCGATCGAGCTCGAAGGCGCCGCCGACCTGGCCGACGATGCGCCCGGGGTGCAGCTGGCGCCGCTGGCCCACGTGCTCCATCACCGCCTGCCACTGGCGCAGGTCGGCGCTCACCATCCAATCGATCACCTCCTGGACGCGGCGGGCGATCACCTGGGGCGCGTCGGCGACCACCTGCGCGACGAACGCCGCCTTGACGCGCGGCTTGTTGAGCAGGTCGAAGACCCGCCCCAAGCGCAGGGTGTCGTCGAAGAACCGCATGCCGCGGGCTTCGAACTCCTGCAGCACGCCGGCGACGTCGGCCAGGCGGAACCGGAACTCGCGCGCCATGTCCTCGCGATACAGCGCCAGCTGGCGCTCGACGTCGTCGATGGCGGCGACGTCGCCGGCGAGCAGGGTCAGGCCGGTCGCCGCCGCTTCGCGATAGCGCGCCACCAGGCGGCCGGCGATGCCCAGCGGGTTGAGCAGCTTGAGGCGCAGGCGCTCGGTCTCGTCGAGGGTGTCGGCGACGTAGCGCTCGAGGTCGGCGAAGCGGCTGGCGGTGGCGAGCGCGGCGTCGCCCCCGGCCTTGGCGCGCAGCGCCTGGCGCGCCGAGATCGGGAAGACCTCGGGCGCGGCGCCGAGCAGCGCGGCGGCGTGCTCGGCGACGAAGGCGCGGACCTCGTCCACCGCCGCGGCGCCTTCCAGGATGTCGATCTTGTTGATCACCACCACGATCTTCTTGCCCCACTCGCGGATGGCCTGCAGGAAGGCGCGCTCGCTCTCGGTGAACGGGCGGTCGGCGGAGGTCACGAACAGCACCAGGTCCGAGCGCGGCACGAACTCGCGGCTGATCGCCTCGTGCTGACGGTGGATGGCGTTGGTGCCGGGGGTGTCGACGATGTGGATCTCCCGCAGCAGGTCGAGCGGCGCGGTCACGACGTCGATGGCCGCGTCGCCTTGCAGGCCGCCGGCGGCAGCCGGCGAGGCGGGGCCGTAACGCAGCAGCTGGATGCGGGTGGTGGTAGGGGTGACCCCTTCGGCGAGGAGCGTGCTGCCCACCAGGGCGTTGATGAAGGCGCTCTTGCCGGCGTTGAACTCGCCTGCCACCACCAGCAGGAAGAGCTCGTCGAGCTGCAGCGCCGAGTGCCGCAACGTTTGCAGGTCCTCGGCCGTGGCATCGCAGGTCGCCAGCAGCTCGCTCAGCTCGGCCAGCAGCCGCCGCTCCTCGGCCAGCAACTCGTCCTGTGCGACGTCGAGGATACGCCTCAGCATGGCTGCTCGCACCCTCCCGCAAGCACGTTAGCACAGCCGGTCCGCGGTGCCCGGACGCCGCGGCGGCCGGATCGGCGGCGCGCTACTCGCCCGTCTCGTCGCTGTCCGCGACGGGTTTTTCCGGCTGCCGCGCCGGCGGTGTTGGCGATGTTGGCGATGCGGGCGGTGTCGGCGATATTGGCCGCTCTTGCCGGGTTGGCGGGGCGGGGGGCGCGGCCGTGGTGGCCGCGGCGGCGGCGGCGCCGCCGCCGACGGCGTTCCAATCGCAGTAGTAGACGAGCAGCTGACCCTGGCGTTTCTCGAACCAGACCGCCGCCGCGGCGCCGCTCGCATCCTTGGGATAGAACCAGCCGAGCACGCCCTTGTCGGGGTAGCCCCGGATGTCGTTGGCGTTCGGCGGCCCGAGGGCGGCCCGGACCTGGTCGCCGGTCATGCCGGGCGACGCGAGAGCGAAGCGCTCGGCGGTGACATAACGCGCCGCCCGGGCGCGGGCCAGCTCCTCGCGCAAGCGGGGGTTCTGAGGATCCGCGGCCAGCGCCGCCTCGTAGATCTCGCAGGCGCGCCGGTAATCGCCGGAGCGGGCGACGAACTGGTGCGCGACCACGATCTCCTCGTCGCTCTCCATCCGGATGGCGGCGAGCTGCCGCGCCGAGAGGGCCGCACCTTCGACCGGCGGGTCGGCGTTGATGTAGGCGACCAGGCGGCGCCCGAGCTGCAGCGCCCCGGCGTCGACCTCGCGGCTGAGCTGCTCACGGGGCGAGAGTGCGCCTTGGGCGCCGGCTGCCGCGGGCGCCGGCGCAGGCCCGCCGAGAGCGTCGAGCCGGCTGCGCTCGGCGTCGAGCTGGCGCTTGGCCGCTTGCAGCCAGGTCCATTCCGCCTCGTTGCCGAGCCGCGCTCCCCGCCCGGGCTCGGCCGCGCCGCGGCAGCCGGCGGCCGCCAGCGCGGCGGCGAGGAGAGCGGCGAGGACGGCGGCACGCAGCGCCGCGCCCCCGGCCCGCAGCGCCGGCCACGCCATGGCGGCGCGCCGCCGCCGAGCGTCGAGGTGGTGACGAAGGATCCGGTCCTGCCGGCGGAGGGGGTGAGCGCTGCGTGGCCACATACTGCTGCGGCTGGCCAAGGTAGCACAGCGCCGGAGGCCCCGCCAGGGCTTCTGCCTTTCGCCGGCCGCTCCCCGGGCATCTCGGGGCCGGACCGTGGCGCGGGGTCTAAGCCTTGATCTGACAGGGCTTTTGCGCCTTCGGCGCCTTGACACGGCGGAACTGCTACCGAATAATGAAGTTCCTTTAGAACGCGGCAAGGACGGCAGCTGACGACGAGACCTCTGCGGACCCTGAAGGCCCTGCGTGCAGCGGCGGAGAACCGAGGATGTCCTTTGTAGAAAAGGTCGAGCAATTGAACCGGGAGTTCGGCGCCACGTTCGACCGCGCCGTTTCGTCCCTTCGCCATGAGCTGCAGGATCGCCTGCGCGAGAGCCACCAGGAGCTGGATCGGAGGATCGACGCCTTCTCGCCGCCGCTACCGGTGCTGGCGCACGAGGACCTGGCGCCGGCTGCCGAGCAGGTCCGCGGCGAGGCGCGCGCCGGCGCCTTCGACGAGCTGCGGCAGGCCTTCGTGGCGCTCGATCGTGCGCGCAGCCAGTCGGCGGTGCTGGCGGCGTTGCTCGCCGGCGCCGGACGCTTTGCCGCCCGGGCCGCCATCCTGTTGTGGCGCGATGGCGAGCTGCGGGGTTGGGGCGGCCAGGGATTTGCCGACTCCGACCAAGCCTTGCACGACCTGGCGCTGGTGCCGCCTGCCGGCAGCCCGTGGAGCCGGTTCGGCGGCCATGGCGCAAGCGTCGCGACCGGCGCGGCCGAGGCGACCCCGGCGGACGCCGCGGCCCAGCTTTCGGCGGCGGACTGCGCGGTGCTCTGCGGCCGGATCGAGAGCCCGGTGCCGGCGCAGGGCTTCCTGGTCCCGCTGGTGCTGCGCGATCGGACCGTCGCCCTGCTCTATGCCGACCAGCCGGTGTCGGCGCAGCCGGCGCCGCCGGGTCAGGAGTCGGCCGGTGTCTTGCCAGCCTTGCAGAGCCTGGTCTACGTCGCGGCGCTGGCGATCGAGTCGCTGCCGTTCCGGCAGCGCGACGCCACCTCGACTCTGTCAACCCTCGGAGAACCGGGGACGGCAGGCCCGCAGCTGGCTCCGCCCCCGACGTCGGATGCGAGCGGCGAAGTCCAGCCTGCTCAGGCCGCGTCCCAACCATCCCAGCCGGCGGCGGCCCAGCCATCCCAGCCGGCGGCTCAGCCGGCTCAGCCGGCGGCGGCTCAGCCGCCCCGGGACACCGCGGGCGAGAGCCGGCCAGCGGCTGCCGCCGGCGAGGCCGCCGAGCCTCGGCAGCGCCTGGACGATACCGTCGAGACTCAGCGACCGCGGCTGGCCCCCCCGCCGCCGGCGGCCCCGACCGAGGCGCCCCCTCCGGCTGGTCCCGTCCCGCCCCTGGCCGTGACCCCGGCCGCGCTCTATGACTCGCCCTCGGTGCCGCTGGCGCAGGAGACGGCGGAGCTGCCGGCGCCGCGGCCGCTGCGGCCGGCGCGGGCCACGGTCGAGACCTCCGCGGTCTCCCACGGTGCCTCTCCCTACCTCGAAGAGCCCGCCACCAATGGCGGTGACCCCGCCGCCGCGGCCGGCGCTGCCACCGCCGACATGCCGCCGCCGCCTGCCGCTCCCTTCGCTGCCCCAACTCCGGCCGCTGCCGCCGAGCTCGGCGCGGTCGCCGCGGTCGCTGCCGCTGCCGGCACCGGCGCCGACGCGCCCGCCGGGGGTGCGACCGACAACGAGACCGTGCTCTTGCCGCAAACGGTGCGGCGCGATGCCGAAGCCTCGCCCGGCCCCGTGATGGGAACCCTGCGCGCCGTGCCGCCCATGGCGCCGGCCGCGGCGCCCCCGCCGACGCCCCTGAGCACCGCCAGCCTGGGCGCTCAGCCGGTGGCCGTCCCGCCACCCATTCCCTTCTCTCCCGCGGCTCCGGGGGCCGGCGCCTTCGAGCCGCTGCGCACCGGGCCGATCGGCTCCGGCACGCCGGAAGTGCGCCCGCCCACCGGCGTGCAGGGACCGGGTTGGGCGTTTGCCACCACCCGGTTGCAGCCGCCGTCGAGCGACGAAGCGTTGCACGAGGAGGCGCGGCGCCTGGCCCGCCTCCTGGTCAGCGAGATCAAGCTCTACAACGAAGAGCAGGTCGAGGCAGGGCGCCGCAATCGCGACATCTACGAGCGCCTGCGCGAGGACATCGATCGCTCGCGCCAGATGTACGAGGAACGGGTCGAGCCCCGCATCGTGAAATCGACCGACTACTTCTACCAGGAGCTGGTCCGGATTCTGGCGGCGGGAGATTCGAAAGCGTTGGGAATCTGAGCCGAACCTTGCCAGTGAACGACAGTCCGCGCCTGACCCTGGTCGTCGCCTCCTGCCTGCTCTGTGTCCCGCTGCTGCTGGGCTCCGCCCAGCAGGCCCTGCCCGACGGCGGCTCGGCCGGCGACATCCCTGCCATTTCGGCCGGCGCCGGCCAGACGTTCCGTGCCGCCGCCGCGGCGATGCGCCGGCACGACTGCGCCGCCGCCCTGGCGGAGCTGGCGCCGCTGGCCGCGGGCGGCGGCAGCGCCGGCGACTCGCGCGCTGCGGGCGGCGCGGGTGCCGCGAGCGGCCCTGCCGGCGCCGGTGGGTCCGACAAGACGCTGGCAGGCCTCGTCTCGGGCCTCTACGCCCAGGCCTGCGGGCAGGTGCCGCTCGCCGAGGAGCGCCTGTTCAGCGCGCGCAGCCCCAATGGCATGCTCGAGGATTGGCGCCTCCTCCTGCTCGGCGACAGCGCCCATGCCCGCGGCCACGTGCTGGTCGCCAAGGCGGCGCTCGCCAAGCTGCTGGGCGACTACCCTGCCTCGCCGCTGCGCCCGCGGGCGCTGGTCAGGGCGGCGGCGCTCGATTGGGAGCGGGCCGACGCCGACGGCGCCATCGCCCTGGTGCGGCGGGCCCGGCGCGAAGGCCTGCGCGGCGAGGACCGGACCAGTCTGGACGCGCTGGCCTGGGACATCGGCACCCGCCGCGGCGACGCCGCCATCCGCACCGAGGCGGCCCGCGAGCTGCTGGTCTCCTCGCCGCTGGTGGCCGCGCAGCTCGGCGTCGCGGAGGTGTTCCGGCGCGCCGACGGCACGCTTTCCCTGGCCAGCGCGCTCAGCGCCGCGCAGCTCAAGCAGCGGGCGCAGGCGCTGCTCGCGCTGCAACTCGAGCCGAGCGCCCTGGCAACGCTCGACGAGATGCCGCCCGGCGACCGCGACCTGCAATGGGTGCTGCTCAAGGCCGAGGTGCTCACCCGCGCCCATCGCGGTGGTGACGCGCTGGCGCTGCTGCGCCCGCTGCAGACCACCGCCGGCGACCGCGACCAGGGAACGCCCGAGCGCGCCCGGCGGGAGATGCAGCCGCTGTTCAAGGCCCGCTCGATGGCGGCGCTCGAATGGGCGCTGGCGCAAGCTGCCGACGACCTGGCGGCGGCGCAGCACGGACGCTCGGCGCGCGTCCAGGCGGAGCGCCGGAAGCTGCGGCTGGCGGCCCGCCTGCACCTGCGCAGCGTCGCCGAGATCGACGCCGATCCCGAGCTGTCGATCCGCGCCCTGCGCGCCCTCTACGCGCACCTGATCGAGGAGGATCTCTTCGCGCCGGCGGTGGAGGCCTTGCACCGGCTGCGCGCGCTCGACCCCAAGGACCTGACCGGCGCCAACCTGCTCTGGGCGCGCGGTTGGCAGGACTTCAGCCGCCGCGACTACCGCGGCGCGATCGGCTACTGGACCCAGCTCGACAGCCTCTACCCGGCCGACAGCTCCGGGCGCCGCGCCCGCTACTGGACCGCCCGCTGCCGCGAGGAGTTGGGAGAGCGCGAGCGCGCCCAGCAGCTCTACTCCGAGGTGGCGGCGGCCGATACCAGCGATTTCTATCGCCGCAACGCCCTGGCCCGCCTGGCGCGCTTCAAGGCGGCGGCGCCCGCCGCGGAGGCGCGCTCGGCCGAGCCGTGGCCCTACGACGCGGTGCTGGTGCGGGCGCAGCTGCTGACCGATCTCGGGCTCGACGCTCTGGCGCAATCGGAGCTCGACCTGGTGCGCGATCGCTCCACGCCGCGCTCGGTGTCGGCGCTGCAGGCGGTGATCCTGGCGCGCCGCGGCGACCGCCGCCAGAGCGTGCTGGCGATCCGCGAGGCCTTTCCGGCGCTCGGCGGGCCGTTCCAGGCGGCGGTGCCCGAGGAGGCCCTCAAGCTCTACTACCCGCTCGACTACGAGCAGCCGATCCGCGCTTCGGCGGTGGCCAACGGCCTGGCGCCGGCGCTGGTGTTCGGCGTCATCCGCCAGGAGAGCGCCTTCGACGCCAACGCCCTGAGCCGGGCAGGCGCCAGCGGTCTGATGCAGCTGATGCCGGGCACCGCCCGCGAGCTGGCGCGGGGCCTCGGCCTCACCTGGTCGCGCGAGCGGCTGATCGATCCGGCCTGGAACGTCCAGATCGGCGCCTCCTACCTGCGCCAGGTGCTGGCGATGTTCGACGGCAACGTCGAGCTGGCGCTGGCCGCCTACAATGGCGGCCCCTATCGCATCAAGCGCCTGTGGCGCGAGGCCCGGACCAGCGATCTCGATCGCTTCGTCGAGGGCCTGTCGATCGAGGAGTCGAAGGTCTACGTGAAACGCATCCTGGTGCTCTCCGACAGCTACCGCCGGCTGTACCCTCATGCCGCCGGATGACGGGCCGCGGCGCGCGCGTCGCCGCCGGAGGCTCCGCCGCTGGCCGCGACCGGACGACTGCCGATAACCGCTCCACGATGGGCGCGATGGGCGCCGGCCCTGCTGCCGGCGGTGCCCGCCCTGCTGCCGCTGGTCATCGCGCTCGCCGGCTGCGGCCCGGCGCGGCCGGCCGTCCCCGGCGGCCCGGTGGTCCTGATCACGCTCGAGGCGCTGCGCGCCGACATGGTCAGCGGTCTCGGCGGCGAGCCCGGCCTGACCCCCAACCTGGCGGCGCTGACCGGCGAGGCCGACTGGGCGGGGCGGGCGATCGCCTCGTCGAGCTGGGGCGTGCCCGCCATGGCGACGCTGTTCACCGGCCTGACGCCCTGGCAGCACCACGCGGTGCTGGAAGGCGACAACGCGCACCTGGCTCAGGACCTCATCACCCTGCCGAAGGCCTTCAAGGCGCTCGGCTACCACACCGCCGGCTTCACCAGCGGCCGCTGGTGCACCGCCGCCAACGGCTATGACCGCGGCTTCGACAGCTTCGACGAGGTGGGGCGGATCCGCGATGCCGCCGAGTACCTGGCCGGGCTCGAGGACGGCAAGGAGCTGGTCTGGGTGCACCTGCTGGAACCGCAGGCGCCCTACGTGCGCCGCGATTGGCTGCTGCCCCGCCGTCTGGGGACCGGCCGGCCCCTGGTCGCCTCCGACCTGCCGGCGATCGTCGAGGCGGCCGACCTGGTCACGGCCTCCAATCCTGACCTCCCGCCGCCGGCGGCCATGCGCCGGCGTCTTGGCTCGATGTACCGGCTCAACGTGGTTTGGGCCGACGAGAAGATCGGGCGGCTGCTCGACGCGCTCCGCGCCAGCGGTCAGTGGGAGCGCGCCCTGGTGGTGGTGACCTCGGCCTATGGCGAGGAGATCGGCGAGCGCGGCATCTTCGGGCACGGCGCCGACCTCGAGCGCGAGAGCATCGAGGTGCCGCTGATCGTGAAGCTGCCGAGCTGGTGTCGCCGCCCGCTGGCGCCGCCCGCGCGGCAGCGGGTCGCGCTGGCGCGGCTGTGGGCCACCCTGGTCGAGGCCGCCGGCGGCGCGGCGCCGCCGGCGCCGGCGCCCAGCCTGTTCCGCGCCGCGCCGGCGGACGTCCTGTCCGAGCTCTACCTCGGCAACGGCACCAACCTCTTCTCGCTGGTCGCGGGGGACGACCAGCTGCTCTGGCGGTCGCGGTTCGCTCCGAGCGAGCCGCGCCGGCCGGACGATCTCGGCGTCATCTCCGGCCGGCTGTTCGACGGCTTCGCGGTGACGCCGCCGCTCACCGGGCTTGGACCGCCGGACCTGGCGCTGGCGCGCTGGGAGGCCGGCGGCGGCAGCCGCCGCTTCGTCGACCCGCCGCGGGCGGCGGCGCTGGCCGGCCGTCTGGCCGCCCGCTGGGGCGATTTCATCGCCGAGGAGCTGGCTCCGGAGGAGGAGGATCGAGAGTGGCTCGACCAGCTGCCGCCGCCGGCGCCGCCGGCGGCCGGCCCCGGAGGCCCGTGAGACTCGTCGCCGGCGGAATTCCCGGTGGTATACTCATGCGCCCGCGCCAGGGCACTTCCGGGTCCATAGCTCAGCGGTTAGAGCGTCCGGCTCATAACCGGCAGGTCCCTGGTTCGAATCCAGGTGGACCCACTGCGAAGCCATGAAGGCGATTTCCTGCCCGCCGCGGAGACCTGCCAGCGCCCTCGAGGCGCCGGCGACCGCGGGCGTCGCAGGTCGATGAATGCGGGCTGGTCCGCACGCCGTATCGGAGCTCCGAGCCGCGACAGGCCTTGGCGCTCCGGCCGGTGCCGCGGGCCGGAGAGAGGAGCTGTTTTTGTCGATGAACTCCAACCTGGAAACCGTCGTGGAGCTGCAGCAGGCCATCCTTCAACTGCGTGAGGCCGAACAGCGGCTGCACGGCATCCCTGACTGGATGCGCGAATTGCACGACGAGCATGCCGCGCGCCAAGCCGAGATCAGCGGCCTCGAGCAGGCGCTCGAGGAGGCGGCGCGGGAGCGGCGCACGGCCGAGATGGCGGTGGCCGACGCGCAGGAGAAGCTCAAGAAGTACCAGCAGCAGATCAACCGCGTCAGCACCCAGCGGGAATACGGCGCGCTGCTGCAGGAGATCGACACCACCAAGGCGGCGATCGCGGGCTACGAGGAGCAGGCGTTCACCTCGCTCGAGCAGCACGACCAGCAGCAGAAGGAGCTGCAGGACAAGCGGGACGGCTTTCGCGAGCTGGCCGAGCGCTATGCCGTCGAGCTGGCGCGATGGGAAAGCGAGAAGCCGGCCATCGCCCATCAGGTCGGCGCGCTGGGCGCCCAGATCGCGGGCCTGCGGGCCAAGCTGCCTCGCCAGGTGCTGGCGCAGTTCGAGCGCATCCTGGAGCGCAATCCGGCCGGCGCCCTGGCGCCGGTGCGCCTCATCGAGGGGCCCCGCCGCGGCCCGCGCGAATGGCACTGCGGCGTCTGCAACTACCGCGTCAGGCCCCAGGTGGTGGTCGAGATCGGCAACGGCGAGAGCCTGGTGCAATGCGACAGCTGCAAGCGCGTCCTCTACCTCCAGGAGGTGCCGGCCTGATCGCCGGCGCTCCTCCCGCCCGCCGCGCGAGACGGCCGTGAGCCCGCCCGCGCCCGCCGTCCCGGGCGCTCCCGGCGAGCGCCTGGCGGCCATCCGGCGCCGCATCGCCGCCGCTTGCGACCGCTCCGGCCGCGACCCCGCGACGGTGACCCTGGTCGGGGCGAGCAAGACCCAACCGGCGGCGACGGTGGCATCGTTCGTCGCCGCCGGGTTGGCGGTGCTGGGGGAGAACCGGGTGCAGGAGGCTCAGGCCAAGCGGCGGGAGCTGGCCGAGATGCAGCGCCTGCCGCCCGGCGGGTGGCATCTGATCGGACCGTTGCAGACCAACAAGGCGCGCCTCGCGCTCGAGCTCTTCGCCTGCGTCCACTCGCTCGACCGGCCGGCGATCGCCGCCGCCCTCGACCGCGAGGCGGCGAAGCGGGGCGCGATGCTCGATGCTTTCATCGAGGTGAACCTCGGCGACGAGCCGAGCAAGCACGGTTTCCCGCCCACCGGGCTGGCGGCCGCGGTCGCGCCGCTGGCGGCGCTCGGCAACCTGCGCATCGGCGGCCTGATGGCCATCCCGCCGTTTGCCGCCGCCACCGACCGCGAGGCGTCGCGGCGGTGGTTCCGGCGCCTGCGCGAGCTGCGCGACGACCTCGGCGCGCGGCGCGAATGGGCGGGCTGGCCGGGCTGGCTGTCGATGGGGATGAGCGACGACTTCGAGGTGGCGATCGAGGAGGGGGCGACCCACGTGCGCATCGGCACGGCGCTGTTCGGGCCCCGGCAGGCCTGAGCGGGTGGCGCCCGGGTCCCCGCGTTGGCTCCGCGGTCGCCCTGGCCATCGGGAAAATCTTTATCCATGCTAAGATAGCTATCCTTTTCTAGACGGGCCCGGACGGCGGCGGCGCTCTGCCGGCGGGCGGAGGAGGTTGGCGATGGCGCTCACGCCGCTCGAGATCCAGAAGATGCGTTTCCCGCGGCGGCTGCGCGGCTGCGACGCCGCCGAGGTGGAGAGCTTCCTGGCGCTGGTCGCCGAGGAGCTGGCGGCGCGGCTGGCGCAGGTCGAGAAGCTCGAGCGGGAGAACCGCTACTACCACCAGCGGCTCGAGGAGACCGAGAACCGCGAGCACCAGCTGCAACAGACGCTGCTGCGGGCGCAGAAGGTGTCGGACGAGATCACCGCCAACGCCAAGCGCGAGGGCGAGCTGACCGTCAAGGAGGCCGAGCAGGCCGCCGACCGCATCGTCCAGCAGGCCATCGACCAGTCGTCGCGCATCGAGTCCAAGATCAACGAGCTGCGCACGCTGCGTCGCGAGCTACAGGTCAAGTTCAAGAACAACCTCGATCTCTTCCAGCGCATCCTCGAAGCGGAGATGGAGGACGAGCGCAACACCGCCACCGTCCTCACCCTGCCGCGCAAGCGGCGGGAAGCTTGAGCGCCGGCAGCGGCCGGGCGGGCGCGACGTCCCGACGCGGGCGGCAGCCATGCCCGAGCTGCTGATCCACGGTCTGGGCGAGCTGGCCACGCCGCTCGGCTCGTCGCCGCGGCGCGGCCCCGAGCAGCGCCGAGTGCTGCGGCTCCGCGATGCCGAGGTGCTCTGCCGCGACGGCCGGATCGCCTTCGCCGGCACCGCGGACGAGCGCCGGCGCCAGCTCGGCGAGCTGCCCGGCGTCGAGCGCCTGGATGGCCGCGGCGGCACCCTGGTGCCGGGCTTCGTGGATCCCCACACGCATCTGCCGTGGGCCGGGAGCCGCGAGGAGGAGTTCGCCGCCCGGCTGGCAGGCAAGACCTACCAGGAGATCGCTGCCGGCGGCGGCGGCATCCTGTCGACCGTCGCCGCCACCCGGGAGGCCAGCGAAGACGACCTGGCCGCCGCCGTCGGCCGGCGCCTCGACCTGATGCTCGCCTGGGGCACCACCACCGCCGAGGCGAAGAGCGGCTACGGGCTCTCCCTGGACGGCGAGCTCAAGCAGCTGCGCGCCATCCGCCGGGCCGCCGCGAGCCATGCCGTGGACCTGGTGCCCACGCTGCTGGCGGCGCACGAAGTGCCGCCCGAGTCCCGTCACGACCGTGGCCGTTTTCTCGACCTGGTCTGCGGCGAGATCATCCCGGCCGCCGCCGAGGCCGGCCTCGCCCGCTTCTGCGACGTCTTCTGCGAGCACGGCGTCTTCGACGCCGCCGAATCGCGGCGCGTGCTGGCGGCCGGGGTCCGGCACGGGCTGGCGCCGCGTCTCCATGCCGACGAGTTCGTGGACTCGGGAGGCGCCGAGCTGGCGGCCGAGCTCGGCGCGCTGTCGGCGGATCACCTGATCGCGGTCTCGGATACCGGCATCGCGGCGCTGGCCGCCGCCGGCGTCACCGCGGTGCTGCTGCCCGGCACCAGCTTCTTCCTGATGCAGCACCGCTATGCGCCGGCTCGCCGGCTGATCGCGGCGGGAGTGCCGGTGGCCCTCGCCACCGACTGCAACCCCGGCTCCTCGCACACCGAGTCGATGCCGATGGTGGTGGTGCTGGCGGTCTTCGAGCTCGGCCTCTCGGTCGAGGAGAGCCTCACCGCCGCCACCCTCAATGCCGCCTGCTGCCTCGGCCTCGGCGCCGAGATCGGCTCGATCGAGGCGGGCAAGCGCGCCGACCTGGTGCTGCTAGGCCTGCCGAACCTGCTGCATCTGGCCTACCACTACGGCATCAATCCGGTGGCGGCGGTGATCAAGGGCGGTAAGCCGGTGCTGGCGTAGAATCGCGCTTCACAGTCCACGCAAAGGAGATCGGCTCATGCACCCATCGCTCATTGCGCGCGTCCTTACGGCGCTCCTGCTGCTGATCCTGGGAGGGCCGGCCGGGTCGGGCGGGTTGTCGGCAACCGCGGTCGAAAACAAGGAAGGCAAAGCCATGGAACCCAGCAAAGACACCGCCAAGGAAATCGTCACCCCCACCGGGCTCAAGTACGTGGACCAGAAGATCGGCGCCGGCCCCGAGGCCAAGGCCGGCGACGCGGTGCAGGTGCATTACACCGGTTGGTTGCTGGACGGCACCAAGTTCGACTCCAGCCGCGACCGCAACCAGCCTTTCCGCTTCAAGCTCGGCGCCGGCCAGGTGATCAAGGGCTGGGACGAGGGCGTCGCCGGCATGAAGGTCGGCGGCAAGCGCAGGCTGACCATCCCCTCGGAGCTGGGCTACGGCCGCCAGGGAGCCGGCGGCGTGATCCCGCCCGGCGCCACCCTGGTCTTCGAGGTCGAGCTGCTCGGGATCGGGTAGAACTGCCGGTTCGCTATTCGCGCACCAGCGCCCTGGCGGCCAGCTCGAGCACGCGCTCGCCTTCGAGCAGGCGCGTGTGGCGGCGCGGCTCCGCGAGGAACACCAGGGTCGCGTCGGTGCCCGCGGTCGCCGGCCCGGCGGCGAGCATCGCCGCCAGCCTCGGGCTGAGCTCGGCGAGCGGATAGATCCAGGTTTCGACGGCGACCAGCCGGCTGGGCGCCCCGGCCGGCGCGCCGGCGCGTCCCGGCGGCGGCTCCCAGGAAGGGATCTGGCGCTGGCCGTAGCGCAACACCGTCGGCGAGCCGAGCAGGATCAGGGCGCGGCCGCGGTCGGTGAGGCTGCCGGGCGTGCCGTCGTCGCCATACAGGCGGTCCGCCGCCGCCGCGCGCTGATGAAAGAGGCGGGCGCATTCGTTGCCGTCGCCGCCGGGATCGGGGTTGCGACGGCGCCAGAACTGATCGAGGAACTCGGCGGCTTCGAGGTGGGTGCGGATCCGGCGAGCCTGCTGCGCCTCCTCGGGCAGCATCAGCCAGCGCAGGGGGCCGGCGGCGAGCTCGGCGGCAGGAGACGGCGCCGGCGGCGGCTCGCCGCTACAGGCGCCGAGCACCGCGCACCAGAGCAGGGGCACGGCCCCGACCGCGCGCCAGGGGTGTGCGTTAATGAACGCTGCCCTCCGCGACCGGCTCCTCGGCCTCCTGGATGGGGCCAAAGGTCTGCTCGTAGCGCTCGAGGTTGGCGGATAGAGCGCGAATGATGCGCTTGAGGTGACCGGGGCTGGTGAGGATGCGGGCCGAGACGATGCCCTGGGGGGGCAGCAGGTTGATGAAGTCGAGGATGAACTCCTCGCGGGTATGGGCGATGCGCAGCAGGTTGGAGTAGCGTCCCCGCAGCTCGTCGTCGCTGATCTTGACGTTGAGTCCGTCGGCGGGCTCGGGCATGCGCTGCCTCCTCGCTGGGCCTGGTCCGGCTTGATGGTATCGCAACGGCACGCGGTGGGCGCCGGCGGCCGGCTGCCCGGCTACTTCATGGGCGCGGCGGGTCGGCAGGGCCGCCCCAGCGCACGCCGCCCGCGAACTCCCACCGGTGCTCGGGAAAGTAGACGCCGGCGCCGCCGGTCGCGGCGGTGACCGTGAAGCCGAGCACCCGCCGGTGGTAGTCGTAGGGCGCGCCGTCGCGGGCATGGACGGCGACGTCGACCGCATACTCGCCGGGAGCCAGGCGCAAGGCCGGGCAGGTCACCCGCACCACCGCCTCGCCGCTCAGCTGCTCGGGCACGAAACCTTCGAGGTCGGTGTTGGTGCCCCAGCACTCGAAGCCACGCGGCGTGTTGATCGCGATGCCGAAGACGAAATCGGCCAGCGGCTGCGCGGCGCGGGCGTGAATCTCGAAGACGGCGGGCTCGCCGGTTTGCAGGTGGTAACGCTCGCTGCCATCGGCGCCGAGCAGACGCACCGCAGTGACCTCGGCTTGGCGCGAGCCCCAGCGGCGCGGCTCGTCGCCGGCGCTCGCGTCCGTCTCCTGCTCGCGCTGCTGATTGGCCGCGAGGTGCTCGGCGCCCTCCTGCTCGGCCACCGCCTGGCGATAGGCGTCGACCACCCGGCGCGGCTCCCCGATCAGGCGCTGGCAGCCGCGGTCGAGCCACAGCACGCGGTCGCACAGCTCGGCCACCAGGTCGAGCGAGTGGCTGACCAGCAGCAGCGTCCGGCCGGACGCGAGGAACTCTTCGAGGCGCCGGATGCAGCGGTGGGCGAAGGCCTCGTCGCCCACCGCCAGCACCTCGTCCACCAGCAGCACGTCGGGCTCGGTGTGGATGGCGACGGCGAACCCCAGCCGCACGTACATGCCGGAGGAGTAGTTCTTGACCGGTTCCTCCATGAACTCGCCCAGTCCCGAGAACTCCACGATCTCGCGATAGCGGCGGTCGATCTGGCGGCGCGACAGGCCGAGAACGGCGCCGTTGATGTAGACGTTCTCCCGGCCGGAGATCTCGGGATGGAAGCCGGCGCCGAGCTCGATCAGCGCCGCCACGCGGCCGTCCACCGCCAGCTCGCCGGTGGTCGGGTGCAGCATGCCGGCCACCAGCTTGAGCAGCGTCGACTTGCCGGAGCCGTTGCCGCCGATCACGCCGAAGGACTCGCCGCGGGTCACCTCGAAGGTCACTTCCTCGATCGCCGGGATGGTTGCCTCGCGCGGCAGGTCGCGAGTCCGGGAGCCGCCGACCAGGGCGCTCTTGAGAGTGCGCAGGCGGTCGCCGGGAAGGCTGCGGCGGAAGCGCTTCGACACCCGGTCGACGCGGATGACCGGCGGCCGGGTGCCGGGAGCCGCGCCGCGGTCTGCGGCGGGCGTCCGGCCGGTCTCGGCGATCGCGGCAGGGTCGGTCATGCGGTTTCGACCAGGTTCTCGCGCAGGCGCTCGAAGATGCCGGCGCCGAGAGCCCAGGCGGCGAGGCTCACCAGCGCCATTTGCAGCCAGAGCGAGCTGCTGGGAGGCTGGCCGAAGAAGAGGATCTGCTGATAGCCGGCGGTGAACGGGGTGAAGGGGTTGAGACGCACCAGCCACCAGAAGAACGGGCGGCCGGCGAGCGATTGCAGCGAATACAGGATCGGCGTGACGAAGAAGAGCAGGTTCAGCAGGTTGGCCAGCAGGTCGCGGACGTCCTTGAAGTACACCGTCAACGCGGCCGCGCCGACCGCCAGGCCGGCGATCATCGGCAGTTGCAGCAGCAGGATGACCGGCAGCAGCAGGGCCGCGACGCCGCTCACCGCGTAGCCGAGCAGGCGTGCCGCCGCCAGGCCGGCGGCCAGGATGGGCATCGCGAGCAGCAGGTGGACGCCGTTGGCCAGCACCGCGACCATCGGCAGCAGCTCGGCGGGGAAGACGGCCTTGCGGATCAGGCCCGAGTTGACGACCAGCGACATCGATCCTTCCAGCGCCGAGGTGGCGAGCCAGATCCAGGGAAACAGGCCGCTGACGACGAACAGCGCGTAGGGCTCGATGCCGGGCACCCGCGGCTTGAAGATGACGCTGAAGACGAAGGTGTAGATCGCCAGCAGCAGCAGGGGATTGGCCAGGGACCAGAGGAAGCCCAGCACCGAGCCGCGGTAACGGGCCTTGAGCTCTCGGGCGGTCAGGGTCGCCAGCAGGCCGCGGAAGCGGAAGATCTGGCGGGCCACCCGGAGCATCCGGAGCGACTCTGCATCACCCCCCGGCAGGAGTCAAGCGCTCGCCGGGCGGGCCCGCCGCCTCCTGTAGACTGGCGACAATGAAGCCACTTGGACGCGGCGCCGGGCGGGGCGGCGCGCCTTACCGATGAACGGCGCGCGCCGCTCCGGAGCTCTCACCGCCCCCTGACAATGCCTCCTTGGAGCATCCTCGACCTGGCGCCCGGCTGCTACGCGGCGGTGCTGGCGCTGCTGCTGGTGACCGCTCTGCGCCGCTGGTACGAGCCGGTGCCGTGGCGCGTGCTGGCCGCCTTTGCGCTGGCGGTCGGGGTGTTGTTCGGCAGCTCCCTTTTCGGCGGCCGGGTGCTGCTGCCGCTCGACGACCTGCGCGGCGAGGTGCCCTTCCGGTTGCTGCGGCCCAGCCAGCCGTCCGGCAACGTGCTGCAGGGCGACCTGATCGAGCTGGTGGTGCCGTCGCTGGCCGCCGGCCGGAGCGCCCTGGCGGCCGGTCGCTGGCCGCTGTGGAATTCCCGCGTGGGCGCCGGCATGCCGCTGCTTGCCGATCCGCAGGCCCAGGCGCTGGCGCCGGTGGCGCTGCTGGCACTGCCGTTCTCGCCGCTGCGAGGGGCGGCGGTGATGGCCGCGCTGCGGGTGATCGTCGCCCTGGTGTTCACCTTCCTGCTGTTGCGCCGTCAGGGATTGGGGGAAGGGCCGGCGCTGGCCGGGGCGCTGGCCTTTGGGCTGAGCGGCTTCTTGTTGCTCTGGGTGGGATGGCCGCTCGCCAGCGCGGCGGCGCTGTTGCCGGCCGTCCTCTATGCGCTGGCGCGGCTGGCGGCGGTGGATTGGCCGGCAGCGGAAGCGAGGAGCGCGACCCAGCCGGCGGGCGCCGGACCCCCGCGCCGGGATGCCCTGTTGCTGGCGCTGGCGCTTGCCTCGTTGCTGCTCGCCGGCCATCCGGAGACCGAGCTGTACGCCTGCCTGCTGGCGGCCGCCTTCGCTGTCGACCTGGTGCTGCGGCGCCCGGCCGGGCAGCGGCTGGCGGTGCTGCGCCGGATGGCCGGCGCCACCGCGGTGGCCGCGGGGCTGGCGGCGCCGGCGCTGCTGCCGGCGCTCGATTACCTGCCGCAGACGTTGCGCGCCTCGCGCCTCGCGCATCCGGCGGCGGCGGCGGCGGCGGCCGGCGGCGATCTCGCCCGGCGCTGGTTGCCGATCGTGGCGCCGAACGCCTACGGCAACAGCCGCTTCGCCGCCTACTGGGGCCTCTCCAACACCAACGAGGACGCCGCGGGCTTCGCCGGCACCGCGGCGGCGCTCGGCGCCGCGCTGGCGGTCGCCGCACCGCGCCGGCGGCGGCTGCCGCAGGAGAGCCTGATGCTGGCGGTGCTCGGCGTCTGCCTCTTGCAGCTGGCCGATCCCGGCTGGCTGCACGCGCTGCTCGCCGCCATCGCCCCGGCGCTTGCCGGCAGCCGCCGCTGCCTGGCGCTGGTGGCCTTCTGCCTGGCCTATCTCGCCGCCTGCACCTGGGAGCGCCACCGTCGCGGCGAGCTGGGTCGCGCGCCGCTGATCGCGGTGGCGGCGGCGCTTGGCGCGCTGATCGCCTGGGCCTACCTCGACCATCCCAGCCCGGGCGATCCGCAGCGGCTGGCGGTGCTGCGCTTCGGTTGGTTGCGCTGGCAGGCTCGCTTCCTGATCGCCGCCACCCTGCTGCTGGCCCTCCCTGGCGGCCGGCGCCTGTCGCGCCGGGGCCATGGCGGCTTCCTGGGGGCCGCGATGGCCGCCGGGCTGGCGGCGGTGGTGGGGGTGGAGCTCCTGCTCGCCCATCTGCCGGCCAACCCGCCGATGCCGGCACGCCTCGCCTTCCCGCGCCCGCCGCCGCTGGCGCTGCCGGCGGGAAGGCCCGGCGGCGACCGCATCGCCGCGCTGGGCCGCGGGCTGCCCCCCAACCTCGCCTCGCTCTACGGCCTGACCGACGCCCGGATTTACAACCCGGTGGCGCCGGCGGCCTACCTTGCCCTGCTGGCGCCGATCACCACCGGCTGGTGGGGCGAGATGCCGGAGCTGGGGTCTCCCGGCGACCCTCTCTACCGCCGCCTGGGCGTCGGCTATCTGCTGGTGGCACCCGGCGAGCGCCCGCCGCCGCCATGGACGCTGCTGATCGCAGACCCCAGCGGCTGGCTCTACCGGCGGGCCGACGCCTGGCCGCGGCTGTATCTCGCCGCCAGCGCCGGCGCCGGCGCCGGTGGCGAGCCCCAGCCCGGCCGGCTGGCCGTCACCAGCTTCGAGGATGACGAGATCGCGGCCCGCGCCAGGATCGACGGTGGCGGCGCGGTGTTGGCGGGCAGCCTCTACCAGGACGGCGGCTGGCGCCTGCTCGTCGATGGCCGCCAGGTGCCGGAGCCGCTGCCGGGGCGCCTGCTCGCCGCGCCGCTGAGGCTCCCAGGCTCCAGCGACCGCCCTCGGTCTACCCCCAAGGCTCCGCATGCGGAGCTGCGGCTCGATCTGCTCTATCGTCCGCGCGGTTTCCTGGCCGGAATGGTGGCGGCCGCCCTGGCCTGCGCCGGCGCCCTGGCCGGCTGGACGCCTGGGCCGCGTGGAAGCCGTCGCCTCGGCTCATCCTCCCAGGATCACCCGACGGGCGGCACCAACTAGAATAGCGGCATGAGCGAGCATGATCCGACGCTGAGCGTCCGCTGCCCCGATTGCGGCTCCGAGCTGGTGGTCGACGCCGCCACCGGCGAGGTGCTCTCGCACCGCCGGCCCAAGCAGCCCCCCGCCGGCGGCAAGGACCTGGATTCGCTGCTGCAGGGGCTGGACGAGGACAAGGCGCGGGCCGAGACGGTGTTCCAGCGCGAGGTGGCGGCGATGAAGGACCGCGACCGCCTGCTGGAGGAGAAGTTCCGGCAGGCCCTGCGCCGGGCCGAAGAAGACCCCGACGAGGGGCGGCCGCCGCGGCCCTTCGACCTGGACTGAGGCGCTGCCGTCGGGCGCCCTATCTGCCCACCAGGAGCTTGCCTGCCCAGACGCCCAGGGTCCCGGCCGCCAGGCAGCCGGCGACGGTCGCGCCGACGTTGGCCGCAGCCAGCAGCCAGCTATCGCTTTGCAGGTACTGCAAGGTCTCGTAGTTGAAGCTCGAGTAGGTGGTGAATCCGCCCATCAGGCCGGTGGCGAGGGTCAACCGCAGGCCGGGCGACAGGATCGCGGTGGTGAGGCCGATCTCCATGATCGCGCCGAGCAGGAAAGAGCCGAGCAGGTTCACCGCCAGGGTGCCCCAGGGAAATGCCGGTCCCGCGAATCGCGAGAGCCAGGTGGACAGCAGGTAGCGAGCGCCGGTGCCTGCCGCCCCCGCCGCACAGATCCACAGGAATCGAGCCATACCTCTCCTCCTGGCCGTCCGGCGCGCGAAGGCGCCGGGAGCCGCCTCGGGTGAGATCGAGTAGGAGTCATTGGCCGCTCCTGCCGGAGCTGCGGTCGAGGGCGGACTCCACCGCCGCGAGCAAGCGCGCATGATAGCGGAACCGCCGCCACCCGGGGACGATCCGGAGCGCCGCTGCCGTGCCCGTCCGGACGATCCGGAGCGCCGGCTGCCGTCGCCGATCGAGAGCCTGCCGCCACTCGTGCCGCGGTGTCGCCAGATGGCCGATTCCGAGTAGGGGGCGGATCGCTCGACCTGATCGACTGGTCTATCAATAGCTATATTTTTTACCTATTAGCCAGTGTAAATCCGGTACAACGGCTTCAGTAACGGAAAAAAGGCGTATGACAACGGTAAAAATACGGTGTGTCCATTTACGGTAACTAGTTGAGGTAATTGGACTTACGGAGAGAAAATCGCTTAGATTCACGGCATGGGAATCCGCGTCGTCGATCCAGCGAAGTCAGACCGGGGGAAGGCGATCGTGTTCCTGGCCGACCGGCAAGGCTTTAGCCAGCGCGATCTGGCTGCGAAGGCAAAGTTGAACAGCAACACGATCTCGGACTGGTGCATGGGCAAGACGAGTCCTGACCGCCGTTCCATGGACAGCGTGCTGCGGGTGCTCGGTTGCACGGAACAGGTGGTCGAGGAGGCCACGGCGATCTTCCGCGAATGGCGCCTCAGGCCGGTCGCTGCCGCGCTCGTCGAAGAGGGCCCCGGCCGCTACGCGGCTGCCGACGATATCCACCGCGAGCTGGGGCGCATCGTGGCCCGGCTCGTCGATCTGATTGGCCAGCTGCTGCAGCGCAAGCCGCCATCTCCGCCTGCTTGATCCCGCTCCGGCGCCGCCCTTCGCCGGGCACCGCCGCCGCCCGCCCGCCCCTATCTGGCCGGCCGGCCGGCGGTATCGGCATGCCGGGTAGTGGCTCGCCGAGCGACTACCGCACGGCACATCGGGCCGGGTTACCCGCAACCGCTCGCGAAATGGTAGAATGATTGGTGGTTAGTCAGGCCGCTTGCCCCCTCGCCGCTGTGGCCCTCGCCCAACCGCCCGCCGCCGCCCGCCAAGTCGGGCTGCTTCGCACGCATCTCAGTACCACGAATCACGGCGAGATCCGACGAGCCCTTCCCGGGTTCGAGAAAGGGAATACAACTTGAGTCCATGGTGGCTACGCCCCACATCCGAGGGCGCCGCGAACGAAGAGAATCCGGAGCGTCCGGAAACCGAACCGAAGCAAGAGCAGCGAGAGCCGGCTCCATCCCTGCCCGCCGCCCGTGAAGCGGAAGCCTCCGGGCGCCTGCACGATGGCATCGCCGGTCCTACCGGGACTGGCGGCGCCGCTGCCGCGCCCGCTGCGCTCCCTGCGCCCGCTGCGCTCCCTGCAAACGCCGCCGGCGGCAGGGAGACCGCGCGAGCGGCCGCCGCCCTCGCCGCGCCAGAGCCGGCATCGAGCTGGCTCGCCGAGACCGCCGCCCGCTCCTCCCAGAGAACCGTCACGCCGCACCCGGCGCCCACGCCCGCGGCCGAGGCCGAACCGCTGTCGCCCACGGCTGCCGAGCCCTATCGCGCCTTCTGGCAGCCACGCGAAACGGTCTCGATCCAGGAGACTGCTGCGGCACCGCTCCAACCCGCGGCTCCGGCCGCTCGCGCCGCCTCGTGGCGCTCGACTGCCATCTCCGACCTCGACCGCGACCGCGAAGAGGACGCGGCTGCCCGGCCGCCGCAGCCGGTCGACAGCGCTCGCGAGCCCGCCGTCCAGGTGGCAGCGAGCGAGGCCGATGCCATCGCCGCGGACACCGCGGACACCGCGGACACCGCGGACACCGAAGGCGAAGGAGTGGGCGAGGCGGAGGACCGCGACGAGGATAGCCGGCCCGAGGTGAAAAAGAAGCGCTCACGCCGCAGCCGTGGCGGCCGGCGCAAGAACGGCCGCGCCGCGGCAGCCGGCGGCGGGGCCGAGGCGGCCGACGACGACGACGAGGACCTCGATGCGGAGGAGACGCCGGCGCCGTTCCCGGTCGCGCCCGCGCCGCCGGTGGCGGCCAGCCCGCAGCCCCTGGTCCACCGCGCCGCGCGCGGCGGCGAGAGCGCCGCACGCGCCGGCGAGAGCTACGTCATCTCCGCCAGCGACCTCGACTCGATGAGCCGCGAGATCATCATCTCCGTCCCCGACCGTCAGCGGCAGCAGCAGGAGGAGCGCAAGATCGCGGTGTTCTGTGATTTCGAGAACATCGCCCTGGGCGTCCGCGACTCGGAGATCAGCAAGCTCGACATCGGTCTGATCCTCGAGCGGCTGCTCGAGAAGGGCAAGATCATCGTCAAGAAGGCCTACGCCGACTGGGAGCGCTACAGCGACTACAAGCGGCCGTTCCATGAAGCGGCGATCGAGCTCATCGACATCCCGCAGAAGTTCTATTCGGGCAAGAACAGCGCCGACATCAAGATGGTGGTCGACGCCATGGACATGTCCTACGCCAAGGAGCATCTCGACACCTTCGTGATCCTTTCCGGCGACAGCGATTTCTCGCCGCTGGTCTCGAAGCTCAAGGAAAACAACAAGTACGTCATCGGCATCGGCGTCAAGAACTCCTCGTCCAACCTGCTGGTCGACAACTGCGACGAGTTCATCTATTACGAGGACATCTGGCGCGACGCGCAGAAGGGCCCGAAGCTCGACGGTCTCAGCAAGAAGACCGCCGAGGCCTTCAGCCTGATGGTGGAATCGATCCAGGCGCTGGTGCGCGAGAACAAGGACGTGCTCTGGGGCTCGATGATTAAGCAGACCATGCAGCGCAAGAAGCCCTCTTTCAACGAGGGCTACTACGGCTACAGCACGTTCTCCGAGCTGCTCGAGGACGCCGAGCGCAAGGCCATCGTCAAGCTGAAGAAGGACCAGCGCTCCGGCACCTACATCGTCACCGGCTTTGCGAAGAGCGGCGATGCCGGACCCGGGCGGCGCCAGGCGTAGGCCGCCCGGCGGTGCGTCCAGGCCGGCTGCCGGCGCGTCTCGGCCGAGCGCCGGCGCGTCTCGGCCGGCTGCCGCGCGCGGGCGCGGGACGCCGGCCGGACGGGGCGCTCCCCGTGTCGCGGTCGTCGGCGCCGGCGCCTTCGGCGGCTGGTTGGCGCTCTGGCTTTGCCGGCGCGGCGCCCGGGTGACCCTGCTCGATGCCTGGGGGCCCGGCAACTCGCGCGCCAGCTCCGGTGGCGAGACCCGGGTGATTCGCGGCATGTACGGCCGCGACAGCCTGTACACCGAGTGGGTGGCGCGAGCGCTCGACCTCTGGGTGGAGGCGGAGGCGCAATGGGGCCGGCGCCTCTATCAGCCCACCGGCGCCCTGTGGATGTTCAGCGGCGACGACGGTTATGCCCGGGCCTCCCTGCCCGTGCTGGCCGCGGCCGGGTTGACGGCGGAGGAGCTCGACCTGCGGGCGGCGGCGGCCCGCTTCCCGCAGGTCTCGTTCGACGGCGTCGACAGCGTCTTCTACGAGGAGCGGGCGGGCTTCCTGGCGGCGCGCCGCGGCTGCCGGTTGGTGGCCGCCGCGGTTGCCGCCGCGGGCGGCGAGGTGCGCGAGATCGCCGCGACGCCCGGCGCCATCGCGCGGCAGGCGGGAGCAAGGGGGGGCGGGAAGATGTCGCCGTTGCCGCTCGCGGACGGCAGCCGCCTTGCCGCCGACCTCTACGTCTTCGCCTGCGGCCCCTGGCTTGGCGAGCTGTTCCCCGGCCTGCTGGGAGGCCGGCTGCGGCCGACTCGGCAGGAGGTCTTCTATTTCGGCACGCCGCAGGGTGGCGGCGCGCGCTTCGGCGAGGCGGTCCTACCGGTCTGGATGGACCATGGTGAGCGCGTCTTCTACGGCATTCCCGGCAACCACGCCCGGGGCTTCAAGATTGCCGACGATTCCCGCGGCGAGCCGTTCGACCCCACCTGGGGCGAGCGGGTGCCCTCCCCGGAGGCGTTGGACCGCGCCCGCCGCCACCTCGCACGCCGCTTCCCGGCCATGGCCGGCGCGCCGCTGCTCGAGGCCCGCGTCTGTCAGTACGAGAACACGCCGGACGGCCAGCTGCTGGTCGATCGTCATCCGGAAGCCGCCAACGTCTGGCTGCTCGGCGGCGGCTCGGGACACGGTTACAAGCTGGGGCCGGCGCTCGGCGAGTACGCCGCCGACCTGATCCTGGGCGGCGGCGACCCGCACCCGCAGCTGGCGCTGGCCCGCCTCGCCGGTACCGCCGAGGCAGCCTTCGTCTCCCAGTTCACCGCCGGCCGGTCCTGAAGCGCAAGGGCGTACGCGGGACTTGCGGCTCCTGCCCGCGGCAAGTGCTTTTTGACACCACCCCTGGTAAGACGATATCTTACCAAGCATGAAGACCGCCGTCTCTACCAAGGGCCAGATCGTGATTCCGGCGGAGATCCGTCACCAGGACGGCATCGAGCCGGGGCAGGAGTTCGAGATCGAGCGCCTCGATCGCGGTGACTACCGGCTGAAGCGACTCACGCCGCCCAGGAATCACGGTCTGCTGGAGTGGCTCCTGGCCTGCCCCGAGAAGGGCTTCTTCGTGCCCATCGATTCCGAGTCCACGGACACGCTTTGACGGTCCTGGTCGACGCGAACGTCCTCAGCGAGGCGGCGAGGCCCGAACCCGACGCCAGGGTCCTGGCGTGGCTGGCTCGTCACGAGCCGGAGATCGCCGTCGACCCCGTCATTCTCGGCGAGATCCGTTTCGGCATCCTGCTGCTGCCGATCGGGAAGCGTCGCGCACGCTTGGAGCAGTGGTTCCACGACGGCATCCAGAGGATCTACTGCATCCCATGGGAGGCTGCGACGGGCCTGCGTTGGGCTCGACTCCTCGCCGAACTGCGTGCCGGCGGCCGCTCGATGCCGATCAAGGACAGCCTGATCGCGGCGACGGCCCTGACCCATGGCTTTGCGATCGCGACCCGCAACCGGCGCGACTTCGCGCCGGCAGGGGTCGAGATCGTCGATCCGTTCGCCTGAGCCCGAGACCGCTCGGCGACCGCGGCGGCAGCCGCCGCCTACGGGCAGGTGAGCGCGCTGGTGTCCTGCTCCGGCGGCGCTGGCGTCAGGTCGATGTTGCTGTAGGTGGCCTGGTGCCCGGTCTTGGTGTCGGTGACGTTGACCTTGAAGCCGACGTTGGTGCCGGCCGAGTAGAACACCCAGAACCTGTTGTTGACCGGACAGCCGTTGAACACCTTGATCAGCATCTCCGGATTCGTGGGGCTGAAGAACCAGAAGATGCCGCCTTCGGTGATGCCGAGGGAGGCCAGGGGGATGGCGCCGCCGTTGCCCGAGCTGCCGCCGCCCTGGCTGGTCGCGAAAGTGGTGGTGATCTGGAAACGCTTGTCGCCCGGCAGGTCGTCGATGCACAGGGTCTGGCCGTTGGCCACGCAGCCCGGAGGTCCGGTGGTGACGTTGTCGGTGATGGTGGTGGCGACGCTGATGCCGTTCGGCGTCGTCGAGGTGCCGACGGTCTCCTCGTCACCGGCGCAGACGTCGGTCTGAAGGTTGAAGTTCACTCCGCCGGGTCCGCTCACCAGACCGTGAGAGAAGAACACCGTGTCACCGGAGGTGAAAGCCGGATCCGCGAAGGTCCAGGTCACCGCCGTGTCGGTGCCGTTCGCCAGCGTCAAGGTCTTGCTGAGCGTGGCGCCGATCTGCGGTCCGGTCGGCGAGCCGTCGTGGGCGGTCAAGGTCAGCGAGTACATGCCGTCCGTGTCGGTCGTGTAATAGATCAGCACGGTGTGAATGTTGGTCGCATGTAAGTTCTGCACGAAGAAATCATTGAAAATCGAATCGTGGTTGCCGTTGTCGCCCGAGCTGGGGCAGCTGAAAACCGTCGTCACGCCGGCCTGCAGCGGCGCGACGGCGGCGAGCAGGATGGCCATCGCCAGCGCCGGCGCCAGCAGCCGGCGGTCCAATCGCAGCGCTCCGTCCATGACTTCCTCCTTCGTGAAGGGGACCGTACCGAGCTTGAGGCGTCATGCAGCGACGAGATGTTACCGCCGGCTGCCGTGGAAGGCCAGACTTGGGCTACGATACCGGGCCATGCTCAGCGCCAAAGCGATCCTGTTCGCGACTCTCGGGGTGGTTGCCGCGGTCTACGTCGCCATCTGGGCGGCGAGCCTGATCCGTACTCGGCGTGATGGCGCCGCGCCCGCGCCCGGGCCGGATGGGGCCGAGGACGAACGCGAGGGCCACGCAGGGGCCCCGGAGCTCGGCGTCGTCGGCTTCGTGGTGAACTTCTTCGACACCCTCGGCATCGGCTCGTTCGCCACCACCACCTCCTTCTTCAAGCTGCGGCGCCTGGTGCCGGACCGGCTCATCCCCGGCACCCTCAACGTCGGCCTCGCCCTGCCGACCGTCGCCCAGGCCCTGATCTACATCACGATCGTGGAGGTGGACATGCGCACCCTGGTGCTGATGATCGCCGCGGCGGTCGTCGGCGCCTGGCTCGGCGCCGGAGTCGTCGCCGGCTGGCCGCGGCGCAACGTCCAGATCGGCATGGGGATCGCGCTGCTGCTGGCGGCGGTCCTGATGCTGGGAACCCAGCTGCAGCTGTTCCCGCTCGGCGGCGACGCCCTCGGGGTCCTGGGCACCCGCATGGCGATCGCGCTGGCCGGCAACTTCGCGCTCGGCGCGCTGATGACCCTGGGGATCGGCCTCTACGCTCCCTGCATGATCCTGGTCAGCATGCTGGGCATGAACCCGAAAGTGGCCTTCCCGATCATGATGGGCTCGTGCGCCTTCCTGATGCCGGTCGGCAGCATCCGCTTCATCCGCAAGCGGGCCTACGCGCCGCGCGCCGCCGTCGGCCTGGCCCTGGGCGGGATCCCGGCCGTCCTCCTCGCCGCCTACGTCGTGCGCTCGCTGCCGCTGGGCGCCGTGCGCTGGCTGGTGGTCGTGGTGGTGCTCTACACCGCCATCGCGATGCTGTGGTCGGCGCGCGCCGGCAAGCCGCTCGCCGCGCTCGCGCCGCAGGTCGCCCTCGAGCCGCCGGCGCCCGGCGCCTCTCCCGGCGACGCCGGCGCCTCGTAGCGCCGGCGCCGCCGCCGCTCCGGCCGCGGCTACATGAAGTGGAACACCAGCGTGCCCCGGAAAGAACGGCCGTTCAGGCGATAGAACTGCTCGGGCCCCAGCTCGCTGGCGGCGATCGGCGCCCGCGAGTCGTTCAGGTTCCAGCCGTCGAGACGCGCCTCCCAACCGGCGAAGCGGTAGCTGACTCCCGCCGACCAGGTCGCATAGGACGCCGCCAGCGCGGTGTTCTCCGGGTCGAGGAAGCGGCTGCCGGTGTAGTTGATCGTCGCCCAGCCGGAGATTCCGGACGCCGGCCGGTAGACGAGACCCAACGCCGCCAGGTCGTGCGCCGACAGCGGCAACCGGTCGCCGGCCAGCTGCTCGAGCACGCCGTCGTCGGAGAGCGCCAGGAAATCGGTGTACTTGGCGTCGTGGTAGCTGTAGGTGCCCTGCAGCCGCAGGTCGCCGGCCAGGCGGTAGTCGGCTTCGAGCTCGATCCCCTTGAAGCGCTCCTTGCCGGCATTCACCAGCTCGGGATTGCCGAACTGGTCGACCTGCCCCACCACCAGGTTGCTGAAGTCCATCTGGAAGAGGCTCGCCTCCCAGTCGAAGCGGCCGCCCAGGTGCCGGCCCTTGAGGCCGAGCTCGAAGCTCTGGGAGGTCTCCGGCTTGAGGATGACGCCGTTGACGTCCGGGCCGAAGTCGAGCGCCGCCGGCTTGAAGGTGTTGCGGTAGTCGCCGTAAGCCCAGATCGCGCCGTCGGAGTTCTCCCAGGTGAGGTAGCTCAGGCCGGCGGCGCCGCTACCGCGGGTGACGGTGCGGCTGGCGCTGCCGGGGCCGACCGAGACGTCCTTGGCGATCGCGGCTGGCGGCGCCGAGACGGCGCCGGCGCTCAGCGGCAGCGCCGCCGGCACCAGGTTGACGGAGGTGGCGACGAGGCTCTCGTGGGTGTGGTTGAGACGGGCGCCGACATGCACCCGCCAGCGGCGTTCCGGCGTCCACTCGGTCTGCGCGTAGAGGCCCGCGAAGCTGCGGGTGTCGTGCAGGTCGGTGGTGCCGAACGGCGAGAAGGTATTGATGTCCGGAGGATTGGTGCCGTTGACGTTCTGGAAGTAGTCCCAGTCGCCGGAGGCGTTGTGCGACTTGCCGTACAGCTCGTCCACGCCGGTGATCAACCGCAGGTCGCGGTTGAGGTCCAGCGCCAGGTGGGAGTCGAAATAAAGGTCGTCGAGGTCGAGGTGCTGCCGGATGCCGTGATCGTCCGGGTTGTCGCCGGTCACGTTCTCGAGAAAGCCGCGCCCGACCGTCTGATCGGTGTGAGCGCCGGAGATCAGCGTCGACCAGGTGCCGGCCGAAAGCTTCTGATCGAAGCCGAGGTTGAGCTGCTGGCGGTTGACGTCGACCTTGTCGTTGAGCGGGTTCTGGTTGCTGTCGATCGGCACCAGCGACGTCAGCTTGCCGTCGACCAGCGGCGTCGGGCTGAACGGCTGCTGGTCGACGATCGCGTCGTCGAAATCGACGTGGAAGGTGCCGCCCGCGGCGGTGGCCAGGCTGCCGCGGTAGAGCAGGTGGCCGCGACCCCAGCCGGTGCGGTCCTGGCTGAAGCCCTGCTGCTCGCCGTTGACGATCAGCGACTGCTGGTAGCTGCCGAGCGCCGGCAGCGGTGAGCTGGCGGCGCCGCCGCCCGAGCCGTAGCTGCCGCCCCAGGCGCTGACGCTGGCTCCGGGCGCGCCCGGTTGACGGTGGATGATCTGGATGACGCCGACGAAAGAGGTGGCGCCGTACATGACCGGCGCCGAGCCGCGCAGCACCTCGATACGATCGATGTCGGTCAGGTCGAGCGTCGAGAGCGCCGGGTTGAACGCGCCTCCCCAGGGCACTCCGTCCACCACCAACAGGAAGGCGTCGAACTCGCGCAACCCCCAGATCTCCGGGATGGAGCTGGCGGAACCGGCGTCGCCGCCCTGGGCGATGGTGACTCCCGCGACGTTGGACAGGGCGTCCGCGAGGGTGGTGGCGCCGCGCGCCCTGATGTCCTCGCCGGTGACGACGGTGACTGAGGCGGGTACCGACTCGACGTCCTCGGGGACGCGCGTGGCGGTGACCTGGATGGTTTCGGAGACGGCGGGCGCGCCGTTGGCAACGGCGGGGGTCTGATCCTGGGCGGCGGCGGGCGGCTGTGCCGTCGCCGGCGTCGGGTGGGAAAGGCATGCGACCGCCACCAGGGCGGCAATGGGCAGCACGGCGGCCGGCAGGCGACGGCCCGCGGCAATCGGGAAACGCATGGCAGACCTCCTCGAAAGCGAACGCCCCGCAACCATGGCGGAGGCGCCGGAGATTGACGCGGCGGCACCGCGGCGCGGCAGCTCGGGCGACGAGCTGGCGCCGCGGCGGCGGCGGTGTGAGACGGCGTCGATCGCGAGCGGGAGGAGGGGTCTACTCGTTCAGCCGGCTGGTCTGCAGCATCCTGTCGATCGGCGGCAGGGTTTCGTGCCGCTCGAGCCGCGGGGCGGCCGCGGTGGTGCGGGGTGGGGAGCCCCAGGGGGCTCGCCGCGCCGGCGCGGGCGGCTCGGTTCGCGCCGGCCTGCCGGCCAGCGTCGCCGGCTCGCGAGCGAGCTCGGGCTCGCGCCAATCCCCGTCGAGAGCCGGGAACACGGCGACCATCTGGCGTCGTGCGGTGTCGCGCCGCGATCCTTCCGCCCAGACGGTGACGCCCTGGTCGCCGGGGCGCGCCGCCTCGCCAGGGTGCGGGGCGAGCACCGCGCGCGCCGCTAGGGTCGGCGGCAGCGCAATGGTCGCCGGGTTCGCCGGATTCGCCGGGATCGCGGTGTTCGCCGGGATCGCCGGGGTCGTGGTGAGGGCGCTGATCGGGGTGCCTGGCGAGATGGTGAAGCGCTGCGGCAGCTCGATCACGGTCTCGCGGCGCTCGTCGCCGAAGCGCAGCAGTAGCCGCACGTCCGCCGAGGCGGTGTCGGGCACGTCCCAAAGGACCTGCCGGAGATCGCTGTCGAGATGGGGGGTGATGCGGAAGCCGTAGCTCTTGCCGCCGTCGAGCGAGAGGAACGCCTCCCATTCCTCGCTGGCCGGCAGGGCCGCCAACCCGGGGCGCGGCGCCCACTGCAGGACCGCTTTCGCGCCGGCGACGAGCGGGATGGCCGCCTGCGGCGCCAGCAGCTCGATCGCCGGCCCGGCCGGCGGCGCCGCTGCCGCCCCCGCGGCAGCGGGGGAGTGGGCGACGGCGGCCACCATCACCGCCGGCAGCAGCCAGCCGGGAAGCGTCCTCATGGGCCCGATTACTTTACCACCCGCCCCCGCCCCCGCCACCGGCGAGCCGTGGCAAGCGGCGGTAGTGGGTCAGTTCGAACCGTGGCAGCCGGCGGGCCGCCCCGGCTGAGGCGAGGGGGGCCGGGCTCCCCGCTACGCCCGGCCCCTTCCGTCTGCCTTCAGTCGCATCCGTGGCAGCTGCAGGTGCCCTTGTAGGTGGCCGTGGTGCACGTGCAGGAGCAGGCGGTCGCCGCCGTGACCCCGCCGGCAGCCTGCTGGAGGACGGACAGCTGCAGCAGCGTCTCGCGGTTGAGGTGGATGGTGGCCTGCCGTTGCTTCTTCATGACGGATTCCTCCCCGGGATCCGACATCGGCACCGGTGCCGATGCTGGCTGAAAGAGTGGTGCCGGCACACCGGCGATCCGGCATTCCGCTCGCCCTTCGCGGCGACGACGGGTATTGCCCTCAGGATGCCGCCCCGGCGGCGGCGGTGATCAGCGGGAGGCGCAGGCTTCGATCTCGAGGTCCTGTGCCGGCGCGCCGCCGTCCTCGCGCCGCTCGCCGCCCTGGCGCGCGGCGCCGCCGGCAGAAGCGCTGGTGATCAGCGCCACGCCGCCGAGGATGATGGCGGCGCCGGCCAGCATGCCGGCCGTGACCGGCTCGTGCGCCATCGCCCAGCCGAGGAACACCGCCACCACCGGGTTGACGTAGGCGTAGGTCGACACCAGGACCGGCGAAGCCGAGCGCAGCAGCCAGGTGTAGGCGGTGAAGCCGATCAGCGAGCCGAAGACGATCAGATACAGGACCGCCAGCGCCGAGCCGGTGGACACCTGCGACAGCGCCAGGTGCGCCGGCTCGCCGGTCAGCGCGCCGGCGGCGAAGAGCAGGACGCCGCCGCACAGCATCTGCATGGCGGTGGCGAGCAGCGGCGATCTCGGCAGCGTGGCGCGCTGGACGTACAGCGAGCCCGCCGCCCAGCTGACCGACGCGATCAGCACCGCCACCACGCCCAGCCGATCGACGGCGGCGCCGCCGGCGTGACCGGGCCGCACCAGCAGCACCAGGCCGGCCATCCCGACCAGCAGGCCGGCGACGACGCGCGGCCCGGGGCGCCTGCCGCCGCGTCGCAGCCAGGCGAACAGCACGATCCACATCGGCTCCGAGCAGATCAGCAAGGCCGCCATGCCGGAGCTCACCCGCTGCTCCGCCCACACCACGCCGCCGTTGCCGAGCAGCAACAGCAGGCCGCCGATGATCGCCGTCGAGCGCCAGTGCTCGAGCCGCGGCCGCGGGGCGCCGCGCAGCCGGGCGAAGGCGTAGAGCAGGACGCCGGCGGTGAAGTGGCGGGTGGCGGCCATGGTGAAGGGCGGGATGGTGGCGATCGCCAGGCGCATCGCCAGGTAGGTCGAGCCCCACAGCACGTAGACCGTGACCAGGGCGATGGCGACGTGCAGCATCGGCGCCGCGGCGGCGGCGGGAGCGTTCGCCGACGCCGTGGGCGCGGTCGGCGCCATGGTTGCGGGCGCCGCCGCGAGCGCTATCTTCGCGGCGGCCGAGGTTGCCGCGGCGGGTGAGGTGCCGGTGCCGGCCGCGGCTGCCGCGGTGCCCGCTCGTTCGGCGGTCACGGGACCTCCCCCGCCAGGGTGACGAGCGCCGCGGCGTGGTGGTCGCCGGCGGTTTCGAGGGCTGCCGCGGCGGCTGCCGTCTCGGCGGCGGTCCGGCCAGCCGCCGCCAGGTCGGTGGTGGTGCCGACGGCGGTGCCGGCATCCAGCGGGCCGGCGTCGAGCGGCAGGTGGGTGGTCTCGTGCAAGGTCTCCAGCACGATGGTGGTGCGGGTCGAAGTGAGATTGGCGCTGGCGGCGAAGCGCTCGCGGAGCAGCCGCCCCAGGCTGCGAGCGTCGCGGACCCGCGCCTTGACCAGGAAGCAGTCCTCGCCGGCGAGATGGTGGACTTCCTGCACCTCGTCGATCCGGGCCAGCATCTCACCGGTGCTCAGCTCGCCGCCGATGTCTCGGGTGCGCACGAAGATATAGGCGAGGAGGTTGAGGCCCAGGGCCTCGGGATCGATTCGCACCTCGTAGCCCCTGATCACGCCGCGGCTCTCGAGCTTGCGGATACGCTCCAGCACCGCCGACGGCGCCATGTGGATCTGCCGCGCGATCTCGGCGTTCGAAACGCGGGCGTTCTGCTGAAGGATCGTCAGGATCTCGCGGTCGGTAGCGTCGATCATGCGCATTTTCCTCCCGGAGAGAGACGATAGCTGACCCGAAAAGCGATTGCAAGCACTTCGTCGGCAACAGCGTAGCAAAGCCGAACGAACGTCGGCGCTTCGGCGTCAATTGCGCTGAATCAACGGTCGAAGCCGAGCTGATCGAGCGGGATGCGACTTTCCGCCTCGGCGGCGAACGGGTCGTCGGCAAGACCGCGGGCCTGCCGCAGCAGCGCGGCATGGGCGATCATCGCGGCGTTGTCGCCGGCGTAAGCCAGCGGCACCAGGCGCAGCTCGCGGCCGTGGCCGGCGCTCCACACCGGCAGCGCGCGCCGCAGCAGCCGGTTGGCGGCGGCCCCGCCCGACACCGCCAGCAGCGCGCCGCCTGCCGGGGCGCCGCCCTCGCCGGCGGACCGCCCCGGATCGGGCCGGTCCAGGCGGCCGAGGCGGTCGAGCCGGTCCAAGCGGTCGAGGCGGTCCAGCACCTGGGCGACGGCGGCGGCGCGAAAGGCGGCGAGGAGGTCCAGCACCGGCTGCGGTAAGTTGCCGGGCGCCACGTCTCCCGTCTGCCGCCCTCCCGCCACGTCTCCCGTCTGCTCTCCCACCTGCCCTGCCGCCGGCCTTTCCGCCGGCCCTTCCGCCGATCCACCGGCCGGCCTTCCGGCACCAGACCCCGGGCCGCCGCCTGCCGCGGTTCCGCCGTCCAGGGGACCGAGCCGGCGCTCGAGCCGCTCGATCTCGGTCAGGGCCTGGCTCTTCAGGCCGGAGAAGGAGAAGTCGAGAGTCTCGCCGCAGGCCGGCACCGGCAGCCGGTAGGCCGAGGGATCGCCGCGCTCGGCCAGCTCGTCGACCCGCGGACCCTGCGGGTAGGGCAATCCGATGCGCTTGCCGACCTTGTCGAAGACCTCGCCGAAAGCGTCGTCGCGGGTTTCGCCCAGAGTCTCGATGCGGCCGTCCCGGACCGCGAAGAGACTGCTGTGGCCGCCGGAGAGCACCAGTCCATGGAAGCGCGGCGGTGGCGCGGCAGCGGGCAGCGCCGCGGCGCCCGTCCCCGGATGGAGAAAGGGCGAGTAGAGATGGCCCTCGAGATGATGCACGGCGTGAAAGGGGCGCCCGAGCGCGTACGCGAGCGCCTTGCCCAGGGTCAGGCCCACCAGCAGCGCTCCCACCAGGCCCGGCCCGCGGGTCGCGGCCACGACGTCCAGCTCGGCGGCGACGATCCCGGCCCCCGCCAGCGCCTCCGCGCTCACCGGCAGCCAGTTCGCGAGGTGCTCCCGCGACGCGATCTCCGGCACCACGCCGCCGTAGGGACGGTGAACGGCGAGCTGGCTCGAGACCACCGACGACAGGACCCGCCCCTCGCCGTCCAGGACGGCGCAGGCGGTGTCGTCACACGAAGTCTCGATGCCGAGGACCAGCGGCCGCGCCATCGTCCGAGTCTACGCGACAGGTGGCGGCGGCGGTGATCGGATCCCTACCCGCCGCTGGCGCCGGGGGCGGCGGCCGGCGGCGCCTCGGCGGGGGGCGCCTCCGCTGCCGGCTGACCCTCGGCCTCCGGCGCCCTGGGGATCTCGATCGGCTCGTAGACCGGGATCTCGAAGCTCAGGGTCTCGTGGCAGAAGCGCTTCCACTCGTCGGTGACGTTCTCGAAGATGACGTTCTCGTCCTTGTAGATGCCGTCGGTGACGATGTAGCTGTCGTGCAGATAGAGGATCGAGTCGTCGTCGAGCTGGCGCTCGACCTCGACCTCCTTACCGCCGACCTCCTGCTTGTCCTTGCGGACGTTGGCCGCGTTCTCGCTCCAGTCGGGATACTTCCGGAAGTTCCTGGCTTCGTAGGCAGCGCAGTAGTTCGACATTTCCATGATCGTTTCTCCTCGCTCGGGTCGCCCCATCATCCCCCAGCCTGGCGGCTCGACGCCACCCGCCGCCGGCGGCGCCGCGCCACGGCGACTCGGCAAACACCGCAGGGCTGGAGCACCCGCTACAGACAAGTGCCGGCGCGGGTCCGGGGAGGGACAGCGCCTGATAGAGTAACGGGCCGCCGGTCCGGGAGGGAGCCACGTCGATGACCGACCTGCTGACGCTTGCCGACCTCGGCCTCGACCAGCTCGCGGGCCAGCGCGTGTTCGTGCGCGTCGACTTCAACGTGCCGCTGTCGGCGGCGGGCGAGGTGCTCGACGCGACCCGGCTGGAGGAGTCGCTGCCGACCCTGCGCGAGCTGGCGGCTGCCGGCGGCCGCCTGGTCCTGGCCTCGCATTGCGGACGGCCGAAGGGCGCGCCCGAGCCGCGCTACAGCCTGCGGCCGGCGGCGCTGGCGCTGGCCCGGCTGCTGGGCGAGGAGGTCGGGTTTGCCGCCGACTGCGTCGGCGAGCCGGCCGTGACGGCGGTGGCGGCGCTGGCTCCGGGGCGGGTGCTGCTGCTCGAGAACCTGCGCTTCCACGCCGGCGAGACCGCCAACGATCCCGCTTTCGCCGCCCAGCTCGCCGCCCTTGCCGACGCCTACGTCGACGACGCCTTCGGCAGCGCCCATCGCGCCCACGCCTCGGTGGTGGGGATCGCCGAGCGGCTGCCGCGCAAGGCCGCCGGACGGCTGATGGAAAGAGAGGTGGCGGGCCTCGGCAGGCTGCTCGGCGAGCCCGAGCGCCCCTTCGCCGCGCTGCTCGGCGGCGCCAAGATCGAGGGCAAGATCGACACGCTGGCGAACCTGCTCCCCCGCCTCGACCTGCTGCTGGTGGGAGGAGGCATGGCCAATACCTTCCTGGCCGCCCAGGGTCACGACCTGGCGGCCTCGCTGGTGGAGCCGGACCGGCTGCAACTGGCGCGCGAGATCCTCGCACGGGCGCGCGCCGGCGGCGTCGCGGTCGAGCTGCCGGTCGATCTGGTGGTGACCGACGACCTGGCGGCGCCGGGGCGCATCGAGACGGTGCCGGCGGAGCGGGTGCCGCCGGCGATGAAGGCGGTGGACATCGGGCCCGAGAGCCGGCGACGCTTCGCGGCGGCGATCGCCGGGGCGCGCACGCTGTTCTGGAACGGTCCGCTGGGTGTCTTCGAGCGGCCGCCCTTCGATGCCGGGACGCGGGAGGTGGCGCAGGCGCTCGCCGCCTGCCGCGGCTTCTCGGTGATCGGCGGCGGCGAGACCGTGGCCGCGGCCCGCCAGGCGGGAGTCCTCGATCGCATCGGGCACGTCTCGACCGGCGGCGGCGCCTCGCTGGAGTTCCTGGCCGGCAAGGAGCTGCCCGGAGTGGCGGTGCTGGAGCGGCGGCCATGAGCGGCGGCGCCGGTCGTGGGGGCGGCGCGGGTGGCGGCGGGGGGCGCCGGCGGATCGTCGCCGGCAACTGGAAGATGCATCTGCTGAGCGCCGAAGCGGCAAGGTTCTGCAACGAGCTGCGCCGCGGCCTGGACGAGCGCCCGGCGCGGCCGGTTCCGCTTGCGCCCGCCGCCCCGCCCGTGGCCGCCGCGCCCCTTGCGCCCGTCGAGGTCACCGCGTTCGTTGCGGATGGCGCGGTGGCTCCGGTCCCCGAGGTGGTCCTGTTCCCGTCCTTCCCGCTGCTGGCGGCGGTGGCGCGCGAGCTGGCGGGCAGCGCGGTGACGGTGGGGGCGCAGGATCTTCATCCCGCCGATCGCGGGGCGCACACCGGCGACGTCTCGGGGCCGCAGCTGGTCGACGCCGGCTGCCGCTGGGCGCTCTGTGGCCACAGCGAGCGGCGCCGCGACCACGGCGAGAGCGACGAGCTGGTCGGCCTCAAGGTGGCGGCGGCGGCGCGGCACGGTCTCACGCCGCTGCTGTGCGTGGGCGAGAGCCGCGAGCAGCGCGACGCCGGCGAGACCCTCGCCGTGCTGGAGCGGCAGCTGCGGAGTGGTCTCGCCGCGCATCCGGGGCCGCCGGTGGCCCTGGTCATCGCCTACGAGCCGGTATGGGCCATCGGCACCGGCCTGACCGCCAGCCCCGAGACGGCGCAGGAGGTTCACCGGTTCCTGCGCGCGGCGGCGTCCGGTGCCGCCGGCGACGATGCGGCGGCGGTCACCCTGCTCTACGGCGGGTCGGTGACTCCGGGCAACGCGGCCGGGCTGATCGCGCAGCCGGACGTGGACGGATTCCTGGTCGGGGGGGCGAGCCTTGACCCGCGGCAGTTCCTTGCTATCATAGCGTGCTCCGGTTGACCGGCCCTCCCCTTCGATCCAGCGGCGCGAGACGGCTGCACACGACCATCGGTGGGATGCGGGGGGTTGCAGGTCCCGCAACGCGCGTTTCTCCCTGTGGAGGCCTCGATCCGTGATCTATCTGCTGTACACGTTGCACGTGATGGTCTGCATCTTCCTGATCCTGGTCGTCCTGCTGCAGCAGGGCAAGGGCGCGGATCTCTCGGTCTTCGGCGGCGGCAGCACCCAGACCGCCTTCGGCTCCCGCGGGGCGACGACCTTCCTGCACAAGCTGACCGTGACCTCGTTCATCATCTTCGTGATCACCACCGTCGTGATCGGCCTGCCGCGGTTCGGTGGCAACTCCTCGGTGATGCGCGACACCGGCGCCGCCACCGGCAAGCCGACGGCCGCCCCGGCGAGGCCTGTCTCCCCGGCTCCCACCGGTGGCCCCAAGGCCGCGCCGCTGGCGCCATCGCCGACGGCTCCCGCGCCGACCCCGCCCCCGGCGGCCTCCAAGGCGCCGGCGTCGCAGCCGGCGCCGGCCGCGCCGCCGCCCGGCACGCCTCGGTAGTGGCGCCCCGGCGACCGGCGACCGACGAGAATCGTCCGACCGACCCGGAGGTGGGGCGGTCCTGCTAGAATGCTCACCGCGCCGAAGTGGCGGAATTGGTAGACGCGCACGTTTGAGGGGCGTGTGGGGTAACCCGTGCCGGTTCGAGTCCGGTCTTCGGCACCATCCCTCCGGATCGCCAGATCCGCCTGTACCCGCTTGACGGCCTCACCGCGCGAGCGGCCGCCGGCTCACGCCTGAGCCGGATCCGGGAAGTCCATCCAGGAATTCGCGCACGGCGTCGTTGAAGGCCTCCGGCCGTTCGAGGTTCGAGAGGTGTCCGGCGCCGGCGATGGTCACCAGGCGGGCGCCCGGGATGCGCTCGCTCATCGCGGCGCTGACCGCCGGCGGCGTGATCTCGTCCTCCTCGCCGACGACGATCAAGGTGGGGACGGCGATCCGCGCCAGCAGCGACGTCCGGTCGGGACGCGCCGCCATGCCGCGCTGGGCGGCGGCGACGCCGGCCGCGGATGCCCCCTCGATCTCCCGCCGCAGCCAGGCCACCAGCTCGGCGCTCGACGCCAGGGTGCCAGGTGGGACCAGCTTGGGGATCAGGGCGTCCGCCAGCTGCGCCAGACCGCGGCTCTCGACCGCTGCCGCCGACTCGAGCCGCCGCTGCCGCCCGGCCTCGTCGTCGGCGCCGGCGCGGGTGTCGGCCAGCACCAGGCCGCGCACCCGCTCGGGGTGGCGCTCGTAGAGCGCCAGCGCGACGTAACCGCCCATCGACAGCCCGCACACCACCGCGGCCGCGATACCGAGCGCGTCGAGCAGCCCGACCGTCGCGGCCGCCATGTCCTCCATCCCGCAGACCGCCGCCGGCCCGCCGCCGGCCGGGCCGCGTTCCCCTTCCCCGGCGGCCGCGGCCGCCGGCCAGGGCGGCGTGGCGCCGAAACCCGGCAGGTCCGGTGCCAGCAGCCGGCAACCGCGGACCAGGCCGGCGAGCTGTGGGCGCCACATCCGCCGCGACAGCGGAAAGCCGTGCAGCAGCAGCAACGGCAGGCCGTCGCCGACATCGTCCAGCGCCAGCCCGCCGAGCGGCTGCACGGCCGGCGGCCCGGACGGCGAAGGATCCGGCGCCGCGGTCACCGCTTACGGCGTGACCGACGCCTTGCGGATCGACACCGCCGCGACCGGCTTGTCACCAGGCTGGCTGGTCGGCACCGCGGCGATGGCGTCGACCACGTCCATGCCCTGGACGACCTGGCCGAACGCGGTGTAGCCCCAGCGCTGCGGCGAGCTCGAATAGTCGAGCCGCGAATTGTCCACCACGCTGATGAAGAACTGGGCGGTGGCGCTGTTGGGATCGCCGGTGCGTGCCATGGCGATGGTGCCGCGGGCGTTCGACAACCCGAGATTGGATTCGTTGTCGATCGGCGGCCGCGTCGGCTTCTCCGCGCCGCTGGCGTCGTAGCCGCCGCCCTGGATCATGAAGCCGGCGATGACGCGATGGAAGATCGTGCCGTCGTAGTGGCCCGCCTTGACGTACTTGAGGAAGTTGTCGACCGTCTTCGGCGCCTTCTCCGGGTACAGCTCGATCACGATCTTGCCCTTGGTGGTATCGAGCGTGACCTTGGGGTGCGGCTTGGCCGCCGGCGCGACGGCCGCCAGCAGGGCGACGACAAGAGCTAAGCTTCCGACCATGGGGGTTCCTCCTTTGCCAGCGCAACCGGGCGGGGATGCTACCACGCCCGCCACGCCCGCCGCCCCCGCCGCCCCCGCCGCGGTGGGCGTGGTGCTCGCGGGCGGCGCCTCGCGTCGCATGGGTCGGGACAAGGCGATCCTGAGCGCCGGCGGCGAGACCCTGCCGGCCCGAGCGGCGCGCCGGTTGCTCGGCGTCTGCGCGCGGGTGGTGATCGCCGACGGCGGCCGCGGTCTGCTGCCGGACCTGCAATCGCTGCCGGACGGACCCGGGGCGGGACCGGCGGCCGGCATCCTGGGCGCCGCGCGCGCCTGGCCCGGGCAGCCGCTGCTGGTGCTGGCATGCGACCTGCCGCGCGTGCCGGCGGCGCTGCTCGCGGAGCTGGCAGGCGGGTCCGGGTTACAAGCCGAGGCCGACTGGGTGGTGCCGCGCTGGGAGCGCGGGCTCGAGCCGCTGTGCGCGCTCTACCGGCCGGCGGCGCTCGCCGCCCTGGCGGCAGCCGTCGCGCGCGGCGTCACGGCGCCACACCGCCTCGCCGAGGGCGCCGCGCTCGCGGTGCACTATCTGGAAGGCGAGCGCCTGCGCCGCTTCGGGCCGCCCGCCGAGCTGTTCCTGAACCTGAATACGGAGAGCGATCTGGCGCTCTGGCTGGGACTCGAAGCGCTTCAGCCGCCGTCGACGACCGTCTTCACCCCGCCCTCGGCGCAGATCGGGCAGGGGCAGACCTGGCGCAAGAAGTCGAAGCGGTAGATGCCGGTCGAGTGGCCGTCCGACCAGCCGATGGAGATCGCATAGTTGCCCACCGGCTGGATCGCGTCGGCGGCCACCGGCCCGGCGGCCGGCTGGAAGCGGATGGCCAGGCCGGTGTGCCCCTGGCAGCCGGCGCACGGACACCAGCCGCGCAGATAGTCGTAGTCGTACTCGGCGGAGTGACCGTCGCTCCAGGTGAGGCGCAGTCGCCGCTCCTGGGGCAGCCGGCGCACCTCGGTCAGCAGGAAATCCATCGCTACGCCACCAGCGGATAGACCCGGTTGCGCCCCTTGTTCTTGGCTTCGTAGAGCGAGCGGTCGGCGGCCGCGATGAGGTCGCGGGCGGTGAGGCGCTCGTCGCGGCGATGGCCGTCCCGCAGCGAGGCGAGACCGATCGAGATGGTGACCTGCGCCAAGCTGCCGTCCGCCATCGGCACCGACGCCGTTTGCACCTGCGAGCGGATTTTCTCGGCGACGCTGGCGGCGCCGGCGATGTCGGTCTCGGGCAGCACCACCAGGAACTCCTCGCCGCCGTAGCGGCCGATCCAGTCGGTCGAGCGCAGCCCATCGGAAGCCGCCTGCGCGATCGCCTTGAGCAGGGTGTCGCCGGCCAGGTGTCCGTGGCGGTCGTTGACTTCCTTGAAGTAGTCGAGATCGGCCATCGCCAGGGTGAGCGGCCGGCCGTACCGCTGGGCACGCTCGAGCTCGCGGTCGAGCTGCTCGAGGATCGCCTCGCGCCGCAGCAAACCGGTCAGGCTCTCGTAGGTGGCGGACTCGAAGAGGCGGGCGTTCTCGAACACGCTGGCGACGTGGTGGGCCAATAGGGTGAGCAGGTCCTGCTCCTCGGACGGGTAAGGCTGGCCGTCGTGTTTGGCGCCGACCACCAGCGCCCCGATGAGGCGCTGCTGATTGAGCAGCGGCACCCCCAGCCCCGGCCCGTCGAGGCCGCGCAGCCGGTGGGCGAGCAGGCTGCTGCGTGCCGCGAGCAGCTGCGTCGCGACCGGCCGTGAAGCACGTTGCAGCAGCTCGATGCCGGGGTCGTCGAGCGCCACCAGCAGCGACCGCTCGGCATCCTGCCAGCCGTCGCCGGTGGCCGCCAGCACCTTCAGCAGACCGCTCTCGGGATTGGCGATGAGCAGCACCGCCGAGCGCGACTGGAAGATCGCGGTGAGCCGCGCCACCAGATGGCGGCCCATGCGCGGCAGCTTGCCCAGCGCCGGCAGCTCGCCGGCCAGGGCGATCAACCGCCGCCGCAGCTCGTCGCGCTCGGGAAAGAAGCGCCGGTCGATGAGACGGTGGGTGAGCCGCCGCAGCGGCGCGAAGAGCAGGCCGAGCAGCAGCATGGCGATGCCCACCCGCCAGGGGGACTGGCGGCCGGCCGCCGCGCCGGCCACCGCCGGCGGGAACAGCAGCCAGATGGCGCCCAGGGCGCCGTAGAACACCAGCACCAGCGCGCCGCTCAGGGTGGTGTAGATGAGGCCGCGACGCACCGCCAGCTCGATGTCGAAGAGGTGGAAGCGGAACACCGCGGCGAACAGCGCCACCGGGAAGCAGAGCAGGACCAGGGTCTGCACGGCGGCGAACCAGCTCGGGAGCGGATGGCCGATGAAGGTCAGGATCGAGGCATACAGGGTGAACAGGAACCAGGCCACGGTCGCCGACAGCACCAGCCCCGCCTGGTGGCGGCCGCGCGGCTCCGGGTGGCGCAGCGCCTGGCTGGCCAGCAGGAGCGAGACCGCCAGCGCCCAGAACGGCAGGCCGAACTCGTTGAACCAGGCATCCGCCTGGCCGCTGGTCCACGGCAGGGCATAGGCGCCGAGCCGCTCGTCGCTGAGGTAGGTGGCGCACCAGGCGATGCCGGCGCAGAGCCCGGCCACGTAATAGACCGGCACCACCCAGGGGCGCCGCCGCAGCCAGGCCGGACGGTCGGGGATCAGCGAGGCGAGGTGCAGCTCGAGCCCGAACTCGGCGCAGGTGAGCAGGTAGAAGACACAGGTCGCCCAGGTGTTCACCCAGCTGTGCCCGATCACCGGCACGACGGTGTTGGGCAGCAGCAGCTCGATCGCCACCGCCATCGAGAACCCCAGCAACAGCCGAGTGCGCGGGTCGGTCAGGCTCTGGCTGAGCGCCAGCAGCGCGACCGCCAGGAAGCCGAGCGCGGTGACGGCGTTGAACAGGAAGGCGAAGAGCGGGAACGGCGTGCCCGGCCGTAGGGTGACGTCGAGGAGCCGGTCGCCGCGCACCAGCCGGAAGCGCACCGGCCGGCCCGCCCGGAAGCGGCTGGCCGCGGCGCCGTAGGAGAGCTTGCCGTGCAGCGGGGCGCCGTCGACGCTGATGATCCGGTCGCCGGCGCGCAGGCCCGCGATGTCGGCGGGCCACCCGGGGGTCACGGCGTCGACGCGCCCGCCATCCGGCAGGTTGGTGAGGTCGTAGCCGATCCGGCGCCCGACGCTGCGCGAGCTCTCCAGGGCCTGCACGTAGAACAGCGCCAAGGCCACCAGCGCCAGGGCCAGCGCAAGCCCCCAGCGCAGCGGGCGGTCATCGGCGGCCATGGGTGCTTCGCGGCGGCCGTGGGCGATCATCGGCGCAATGGGTTCCCCTGAGGAAGTGAACGAGAAATTATACCCTATCCCGGTCTTTCTCTCGTATGCAAGGGGTGACGCCCTTATCGTTCTTACGTATTTTATACTCTGCATTTCATGGTGGGAAGGGGCCGTCCCCCTAAGGCGGAATCTCCGGGTATCCGGCGTGCCGCGGCCTGCCGCCGTCCTGGGGTACCATGGGCGCCTTCGCCATGCCCCGCTTCCCGAATTTCTCGCCATCGGTCGCCGACATCTCCGGCGCCGTCTACTCGGCGCTGGCGCACCGCCTGGCCAGCTTTCCGGGCGAGGTCTACCCGCTGCACGTGGGCGACACCTGGATGGAGCCGCCGGTGGGCTGCCGCATGGAGGACCTGACGGTCGCCGCCTGGCCGGGCATGCACCGCTATGCGCCGCCGCAGGGGTTGCCGGCCCTGCTCGATGCCGTCGTCGAGCGCACGCGGCAGCGCACCGGCGTCGCCACCGAGCGCGAGAACGTGCTGGCGGCGACCGGCGCCACCGGCGGCCTGGGGGCGGTGGCCGGCGCCATCCTGCGCCCCGGCGACGAGGTGCTGGTGCTCGCGCCTCACTGGCCGCTGATCTCGGGGATCGTCCGCTCGTTCCACGGCGTGCCCGTGGACGTCCCGTTCTTCGGCGTCGCCGACTCGCCGGAGACCGCCGTCGAGCTGGTGGAGGCCAGCCTGCGCGAGCGCTCGGTGGCGCTCTACCTCAACACGCCGAGCAACCCGACCGGGCAGGTGATCCCGCGGCCGGTGGTCGAGGCGCTGGTCGCCTGGGCCCAGCGCCGCCGTCTCTGGATCCTGGCCGACGAGGTCTACGAGGACTATGTCTACGCCGGCGAGCACACCTACGTCCGGCCGCTGGCGCCCGAGAGCACCTTCGCCGTCCATTCGTTCTCCAAGGCCTTCGGCATGGCCGGCAACCGTTGCGGCTACGTGATCGGTCCCGCCGCGGCCATGCCGGAGCTGCGCAAGGTGGGCCTGCACAGCTTCTACAGCACGCCGACGGCCTCCCAGCTCGCCGCGGTCAAGGTGCTGGGCGATGCCGGCAGGGAATGGCTCGCGCAGGCACGGGAGCAGTACCGGCAAACCGGCGAGCGCGTCGCGGCGCGCCTCGGGCTGCCTGCCCCTGGCGGCAGCACCTTCCTCTTCCTCGACGTCGCCGATCGCCTGGATGAAAGGGGCCTGGAAGGGTTCCTCGAAGCCTGCGTGGAGCGCGGCCTGTTCCTCGCCCCGGGGCCGAGCTTCGGTCCCTATCCGACCCACGTCCGGCTGTGCTTCACGTCCGCGCCGCCGGCGGTGGTCGATCGCGGGGTCGAGGTGCTCGCGTCGCTGCTCGGCGGCTATAATGTGCAGCGCCGATGCTGAAATAGGATGGCCGTTCCGGCTCCACCGGCCGCACCGGCCGTAGCCATGGGCGCCGTCGCCGACTCCAGTCAGCTGCGCGATCTCGAGCTCTTCCAAGGGCTGGAGGCCGATCGGCTCGCCCAGCTCAACCAGCTCCTGCGCGCTGCCACGGTGCCCGCCGGCACCCATTTCATCACCGCCGATCAGCCCGGCGACGTGGTCTACGTCCTGCTCGAAGGAACGGTGAAGATCTACGTCAGCCGGGCCGACGGCCGCGAGGTGATCCTCGCCTTCCTGGGCCCCGGGGACACGGTGGGCGAGATGAGCCTGGTGGACAGCGCCGGCCGCTCGGCCAACGTGGTGACCACCGAGCTGTCGCGGCTGCTATGGATGGACCGCGTCTCCTTCCAGGCCTGCCTGCGCGACATGGCGCCGCTGGCCAACAACCTGGTGCGCCTGCTGTCGCAACGCCTGCGTTTCGCCAACGAGCAGATCCAAGCGCTGTGCACGCTCGACGTGCCCGGCCGGGTGGCACGCCAGATCCTGGCGCTGGCCGACCGTTACGGCCGCTCCGCCCCGGGCGCCGGGGCCGGCGCGGCGGGCGAGGTCAAGATCCACCTGCGGCTCACCCAGAGCGATCTCGGCGAGGTGGTCGGGGCCTCCCGCGAGCGGGTGAACCAGGCGATCGTCGAGTTCAAGCAGCACGGCTACATCGCCGTCGACTCCGATCACCGCATCCACGTCCGCGACCGCCAGGCCCTGACCCGCTACTGCGCCTGAGCGGCGGAAGCTGCCGCCGCCAGCGCCTGCCGCGCCGCGTCGAGCAGCGCGCGGGCCGAGACCGGGCCGCCGACGGCGCCGCGCATCCAGGCGTCGGGCGTCAGGCGCCCCTGGCGGGCGATGCGCTCGAGCTCGGCGCCGACGGCGTCCGGCGGCGCGCCCGGCGCGGTCTCGACCTGCCGCAGGCGGGCCGCCAGCTGGAAGGCGACGATGTGCCCCAGCGCATAGTCCGGCAGGTAGAGGGAGTAGGCGATCATGTGGGAGTAGATCGCCAGCAGCTCGCAGCCGGGATGGCCCAGGCGCGGCGCGAAGAAGCGGTCCCACACCTCGCGGGCGATGGCCAGCACCGCCTCGCGCAGCGCCGCCGGCGTGGCCTCCGGGTGGGCGTAGAGCCAGCGCCAGACGCGCATGTCCACCAGCGACACGCCGGCGATCTCGAAGGTGCTCCAGAGCGTCGCCAGGGCAGGGGCGTGGCGGTCGGCGGCGGCGGTGGCCAGACCCAGCAGCTCGAGGTCGCGCTCCTGGAAGAGGAAGGCGAAGGCCTCGGTGAAGGCATTGTTGGGCACCCCGGCCAGCCACCAGTGATCGATGCCGTCGAGCGAGAACACCTGCTCGACGTTGTGCCCGAGCTCGTGCATCGCGACGTTGTAGCCCTGGTAGTCCATGCCGGCCTCGCCCACCCGGGTGCGCAGGTGGGAGCGATCGCCGCGCCGCACCGCGCCGAGGGCGTGACCGGCGCCCTTCGCTCGATCGACCACGACGCGGTGGGCCAGCCACGCCGCCCGCTCGGGCGAGAACCCCAGCCGCGCCAGCAGATCCGGCAGCGCCGCCTGGAAGGCGCCGGCGGTCGGAAAGGCGGCCCGTGCCCGGGCGTCGAGCTCCGCCTCGCCGTGGCGGCCGCGGGCCTTGAAACCCGAGTACCAGATATCGAACGGTTCGAGCGGCCGGCCGAGGCGGCCGGCGATGTGGCGGGCCAGCTCGTCGACCTCCGGCGCCTCCAGCACCGTCAGCAGCAGCGCCTCGACCTCCTCCTCCGGGATCTGGCGCCCGAGCTCGAAGCGGCGCGCCGGCAGGGTCGGCGCGGTCGGAGTGTAGGGATCGACCGGCAGCTGGCTGCGGAAGATGGCGAGCAGCTGCTCGTAGCGCCGGTCCGGCTCTCGACCTGCCGGGAGTGTCGCGATTGGCGACGACCCTGCGTCCGCCCCGTCCGCGCCGGCCGCGAGCGGCAGCACCGTGTTGGCCTCCGGCTCCCAGAGCAGCTTGGGGTTGTCGATCACCGCCGCCGGGATCTCCTGACGCACGATGCGCTCCATCACCCGCAGGATCAGCCGCTGGCGCGCCAGCGCTCCGGCGGCGTCGGGGTCCGCGTAGTGGGCCGCCAGCTCGTCGCGCAGCCCCCAGTGGCTGATCAGCCGCAGCCCTTCCGGGAACAGCCGCTCGCCGCGCGGGGTGATCAGCCGGTCCAGGCGGAGGTTGTAGGTGGAGACGTACTCCTCGGCGGCGGTTCCGGCGCGGTTCGCCGCCTGTGCCACCGCCGCCGGCACCCGGCTGGCGAAGCGGTCCATCATCCGCGAGCGCGCCCAGGCGGCGCGGTCCCAGCCGGCGCTCTCGGCCAGGCGCTGGCGCAGCGTATGGACCGGGAAGTTCAGCAGCGCGAAGCCGGCGACGCGGTTGCGGAAGAGATCCTCGTCGACGTGCGGAGCCAGGTCCAGGTGGACCAGCAGCGCATCCACGGCGGTGACCGGCGCCGCCGCGCCGCGTTCGGTCTCGATCGGCGCCAGCAGCTCGCGGCGGACCTCGTGGAGCCGCCCGTCCACCTGCTCGAGCACCTCTTCGAGCCGGCGGCAGCTGCGCTCGAGCTCCACCGGGTCGGCCTGGAAAGCCGCCTCGCAAAAGGCGCCCAGCTCGTCGGCGTCGCCGTCCTCCGGCCACCAGCAGGCGGCCAGCTGCTCGACGCCGCGGCGGATCCGCTCCGCCTGGCCGTCGCCGTGGCGGCTGCGCAGCCGCTCGACGATGTCCGCGATCGCCGCCGGCGGGATCGTCGGGATCATATGGGCGGCTTGAGGGCCGCCGCCACCAGGCCGTCGTCGATGACCAGGCGGTGGCCGGCGCCGTTGGGCTGCACCTCGGGGCGTGCGAAGGGGTCGAACTCGAAAGGCTTGATGATCCGGCCGTAGATCGACTTCAGGGCGCGGGCGCCGATGCGGCTGCTCTTGGCCGCCTCCTCGGCGATCCGCTGCACCGCCTGCTCGGTCACCTCGAGCTCGATGCCCTGCCGGCCGAAGAAGCGCTGCGAGATGCGCAGCACGCCGTCCTCGGGCTCGCTGAAGATGCGCGACAGCAGGGCGGCGTTGAGGTCCTCGAGGATCACCGCGTTGTCGAAGCGGGACAGGAACTGCGGCTGCATGCCGTACTCGAAGAGGTCCTCCGGCCGGAAGTGGTGGCGCAGGGTGAAGTACTCGCGGATCGAGACCTTGCCGTCGATGTAGGTGGTGACGGTTGGCAGCTTGATGCCGCTCTTGGGCGATACGACGCGGGCGAAGACCTGGTCGTAGAGGGTCTCGAAGGCGCCGGCGCAGAGGAACAGCATCTTGCCGGTGTCCACCCAGACGGTGCTGGCCTGAGTCAGGCCGGCCGCCGACGTCGGGGCGGTGATGCGGTAGGGCACCCGCTCGCCCTCGATCAGGGTGAGGACCGCCTGCTGGATGTTGATGCCGGTGACGTAGGGCTTGCCGCCGATCACCCCCGAGACCTTGTCGATCTCGTCGAGGCAGATGGTGGCGCGCTCCATCAGGCGGCCGATCTGCTCGGCGGTGGCGCCGGCGCCGAGCACCTGCCGCACCCGCTCTTCGAGGCGCGAGAACAGGCGGCTGGTATCCACCGACCCGTCCTCGGTGGCGAAGGTGTTGGCGTTCATGATCAGCACCACGCGGTACTCGGCGAGCTCCTCGAAGGCGCCGTAGAGCGCCTCGATGCCGCGCATGATGGTGGTCTTGCCGGTGCCGGAGTTGCCGATCAGCAGCAGGTTGCCGTACTTCTCCCCCTGCAGGTGCTTGAAGATCGCCACCGAGACGTAGCGCAACGCCTCTTGCTGGCCAAGCACCCGCTGGCTCAGCTGCTCGAAGATGTCTACAGGTTTCATTCGACTCCGTTTCTAGTCAGCGGCGCCTGCCAGGGGACGCCCCACCCCCTCTTCGAGGGGAGTTGGTTCCAGACCACAGAGAACCGCCCGGCCGCGCCGCCGATTCCCCGGGGGAGGTAGACTCCGCGGGTGAACCGGCACGCCGCCCGCGACCTCGAGCGCCACCTCAACCCCGACCAGATCGCCGCCGTCACTCACGGCGAGGGCCCGCAGCTGGTGCTGGCGGGGGCCGGATCGGGCAAGACCCGGGTGATCACCTGGCGCATCTCGTGGCTGGTCGAGGAGCGCGGCGTCGACCCCGGCCAGATCGCCGCCGTGACCTTCACCAACAAGGCGGCCGGGGAGATGCGCGAGCGGGTGGAGGAGCTGCTCGGGATGCACCCGCTGCCGGCCTCGGTGGGCACCTTCCATCGCTTCGCGCTGCTGCTGCTGCGCCGCTACGGCGAGCGGGTGGGCGTCAAGCGCGACTTTGCCGTCCACGACGCCGCCGATCAGCTGGCGCTGATCAAGGAAGCGCTGGGCGCCGAGGGGCTGTCGGAGACCGCCTTCTCGCCGCGCTCGGTGCTGGCGCAGATCAGCGCCGCCAAGAACCGCCTCATCGAGCCGGCCGCCTACGAGTCGGCGGCGAGCAACTTCTTCGAGAAGAAGGTGTCCGCCCTCTACCGGCGTTACCAGGGGCTGCTGATGCAGGCCTCCGGCGTCGATTTCGACGATCTCATCGCGCTCGCCGTCAAGCTGCTCGCCGCCGACGCCGAGGTGCGGTCCCGGGTCCGCGCCCGCACCCGTTACCTGCTGGTCGACGAGTACCAGGACACCAACCACGCCCAGCTGCGCCTGATCCAGGAGCTGGCCGGTCCCGACGGCAACCTCACCGCGGTGGGGGACGAGGACCAGGGGATCTACCGCTGGCGGGGCGCCAACCTCGAGAACATCCTGCGCTTCGAGGAGGCGTTCCCGGGCGCCACCGTCCGCAAGCTCGAGCGCAACTATCGCTCGACGCAGACCATCCTCGACCTCTCCGGGGCGCTGATCGCGCACAACGTCAACCGCCGGGGCAAGCGCCTGTGGACCGACCGCGGCGCCGGCGAGAAGGTCGAGCTCTACCGCGCCGCCGACGAGATCGAGGAGGCGCGCTGGGTGGTCGACACCCTGCGCGGGCTCTCCCGCCAGATCAAGCTCAGCGACATGGCGGTGCTGGTGCGCACCAACGCCCAGACCCGCGCCATCGAGGACGAGCTGCTCAAGCGCGAGATCCCCTACGCCCTGGTCGGCGGCGTCCGCTTCTACGACCGCGCCGAGATCAAGGACCTGGTCGCCTACCTGCGCGTGCTGCGCAACCCGCGCGACAACTTCTCGCTGTCGCGCATCTTCAACCAGCCGCCGCGCGGCATCGGCAAATCGACGGTCGAGATGCTGCGCGAGCAGGCCGTGCAGCTCGGCCAGACGCTCTGGGACGTCATCTACTTCGAGCAGCTGGGGGCGCTGCCGGCGCGCAGCGCCACCGCCGTGCGGCGCTTCCGCGAGCTGATCGTGGGCCTCCAGGAGGCCGCCGCCGAGCTGCCCCTGCCGGCCCTGCTGGATCGCCTGCTGTCCTCGACCGGCATGGCCGACGTCTACCGCGACGACGATCCCGAGGACCAGGCCCGCCTGGAAAACATCCGCGAGCTGCTGTCGGCGGCGCAGCAGTTCACCGAGGCCAACAGCTACAAC
>DATGHG010000187.1:0-18489 GCA_035308185.1 Thermoanaerobaculia bacterium
CCGCCCGCCGCCTGCAGGCACAGTCGATCCTGACGGAGTTCGAGACCGAGATGGGGCTGCGCCCCCCTGACGCGGCCAAGGAGGCGGCGCCCTTCCCGACCGGCGCCGCCGCCGATGCCGCCGCCACCCCCGCTCCCGAGAAAGCAAAGGAAGGGCCGTAGCGCTGCCGCCAGCCGCCGCTCCCTCCCCGGTCTTCCTGGCCTCGCTGCCGCCCTGGGCCGCAGACCTGGTGCGCGCCGTCTGGGCCAAGCAGGCCAACGTCTTCATCCTGCACGGCATGCCGGCCGACCTGGTGCCGGTGAAAGCCGCGCCGGGCAGGGATCCGGCGCCTCAAACATCGGGCAGGGACCCGGCGCCGCCCTCGCCGGATGCCGGTGTGCCCCCGGCGCAGACGACGCCGGGCGGGACCCCGGTGCCGGCGACGCCGGGCGGCATCCCGGTGCCCCGCCCCGCCGCCGCGACCCGCTTCTATCAGCTCGAGGACTTCCTGCAGCAGGAGCTCTTCAGCGCCTGGGGATCGATCCTGACCTACAACCGCGCCGAGGGCATCGGCTTCGGCAACGCCGCGACGCGCAGCCACTTCCAGGAAAAGGTGCGGGCCTACGACTCGGTTCACGGCACGTCGTGGTCGCAGGGCCTGCCGCGCGACCCGCTCAACAGCTTCGCGCTGCTCGAGGCCTACTTCCGCCAGGCCAGCGCACAGTCGCCGGCGCGGCCGGTGGCCCTGTTCGTTCCCTTCGCCGAGACCGTGGCGCCGGCCGCCGAGGCCGCCTACCGCACTCCCGAGGACCGGGCGGTGCTGGTCTACCTGCGGCGCTGGGCCCAGGACCCGGTGCTGCTGGCGAAGAACGTCGTGCTGGTGATGATCACCGAGAGCCTGGCCGATCTCGATCCGCAGCTGCGCCGCGCCCACGCCACCCGCGAGATCGAGATCCAACGGCCCGACACCGCCGAGCGCCTGGCCTTCCTGACCGCCGTGCGGCCGCCGGATTGGTATGCCGGCCACTCGGAGCTGCCCGCCGAGCGCCTGGCCGAGCTGACCGCCGGCATGAACCGCGTGCAGCTCGGCCAGCTGCTCGACGGCATCGACGCCTACGGCGAGACCCTGACCCGCGAGCGGGTGCGCGACATCAAGAAGGAAGTCATCGAGACCGAGGGCCTCGGCCTGCTGGAGTACGTCGAGCCCAAGTACGACCTGTCGATGGTCGCCGGCATGCCGGCGGTCAAGGAACGGCTGCGCCGCGCGGCCCGGGCGGTCGCCCGCGGCAACACCGCCGCGGTACCCATGGGCTACCTGGTGTGCGGGCCGGTGGGCAGCGCCAAGACTTTCCTCGTCGAATGCTTCGCCAAGGAGATCGGCATCCCCTGCGTGAAGCTCAAGAACTTCCGCTCCATGTGGGTGGGTTCGACCGAGTCCAACCTCGAACGCATCCTGAAGATCCTCTCCGCGCTGACCCCGGTCGGCGTGGTGGTCGACGAGGCCGACGCGGCGCTGGGCAACCGCGAGGCGCAGGGCGACTCGGGGACGCAGAACCGGGTGTTCGCGCAGATCGCCGCCTTCATGGGCGACACCCGGCACCGCGGCCAGATCCTCTGGTTCCTGATCACCGCCAGGCCGGACCTGCTGCCCATCGACCTCAAGCGCCAGGGCAGGGCCGAGGAGCACATCCCGCTCTTCTACCCGGAGACCGCCGCCGAATACGACGAGATCTTCCGGGTGATGGTCAAGAAGCTGGACCTCCACACCCCGGTCGAACGTATCTCGGAGATCGCCGCCGAGCCGCAGCTGCTCGGCCTCTCCGGCTCCGACCTGGAGGCGGTGCTGGTGCGGGCGGTCCTCGAAGCCGCGGCGGCAGGCGCCGCCGAGGTGGGCGCCGAGCACCTCCGCCTGGCCTTCGCCGATTTCATCCCCTCGGTCAACTCGCTCGAGCGCGAGTTGCAGGTGCTCTACGCCGTGCTGGAGTCCACCAGCCGCAGTCTGCTGCCCGCCGCCTACCGCGACCTCGACCGCGGCACCATCCAGGCGCGGGTCCACGAGATCCGGATGGAGCTCCGGATGCAGTGAGCGCCGGCCCGTGCCGGCGCCGCCGAGCTACATCGCGACGATCTCGACGACGATCGAGCTGCTGACGGTGCCGCCGCCGTCCCCCGGCGTGGTGACGGTGATGGTCACCAGACCCGGCGCGGCCGCGGCGCCAGGGAAGAAGTTGGTGGTGATGGTGCCGCCGGTGTCCGTGGTCGCCACCTGGCTCTCGGAGAAGAAGCCCACGCTCTGGTGATTCGCGTCGGCGGCGGTGAAGGTGGCGACCGCGCCCGGCGTGACGCTTCCCACGTTGCGTGCCAGCTGTGCCGTCACCTGCGTCGAGACGCCGTCCTTGGCCGGCAGGCTCTGCGGCACGGCGCCGGTGATGGTGATGCGATCCGGCAAGGCGCGGGTGAACTGCACCGCCGTGTCGACGGTGAAACCGTTGATCGTCGCCGTGACGTCGGCGTTGCCGATGGTCGAGGGGCTCATCAGATGGCCCGTCGCCCGATCGTTCACGTCGACGCTCACCGGGTTGTCCACGAAGGTGCCGGCGCTCGCCTTGAAGGTGACCGTCTGACTGACCAGCTGCGGCGCGACCGTGACCGTGAACGGCGTCAGCGTCGCCCCGTCCGCCGGCAGGGCGCTGCCCGGAGTGCTGGAGAAACTGATGATGTTGCCGGGCACCACGGCGACGAACTGTATGGTGGCCGTGCGGGTGAAGCCGTTGCTGGTCGCCGTCACCTGCGCGTTGCCGATGGTGGCGGGACTCTTCAGGAACACCGTCGCCGTGTTGTCGGTGGCCACCGGCACCGTGACGTCCTGGCTGCCGGCAGGCGAGAAAGTGCCGTTGGTGGTCTTGAACTCCACCGTCCGGTTGACCAGCGCGGGCGAGACGGTGACGGTGAAGGTGCTCAGCGTGAAGCCGTCGGCAGGGGCGCTGGCCGGGTCGACGACGAAGGCGAGCTCGTTGTTCGGGGTGACCGCCACGAACTGAACGGTCAGCGTCGCCACCACGCCGGCGGCGTTCTTCACCGCGGCCGTCACCTCGGCAGCCTGGATCTGGGTCGAGCTCTGCAGCTGGATCGGGGCCTCGCCGTCGGCCGCCGCGGTGACCACCTGGCCGCCGCTGGCGGCGTCCGGCGTGCCGCCGATCAAGGTGCCGGCCGAGGTGGTGAAAAGGATGTCGCGCTTGTCAGGATCGCTGTTGGCCGAGATCTTGGCCACCAGCCCCAGGCGGGAGACGCCGTCCGCGGGGAGGGTCGTCGCGCCGCCGACCGACTGCAGGCTGATGATCGCGGCGGCGTGCGGCGCGGTGAGGCTGTAATCCTTTTTGTTGTAGCACGCCCCGAGGACCAGGGCCGCGAGGACCAGGGAGAGCAGGAGAGCGGTCAGGAAAGCCGGTCGTTGGTTCCGCATGCAGGACTCACTGGCGCGGTGCGGCCGGATGACTCAAGGGGCGCCCTTGAGATTGATGGTGCAGTGGCTGATCATCCGCGAACCCGATTGGTCGGTCAGCGTCTGCCTGATGCTGAGCATGGCGCCGGTCAGCGTGCCGACCAGGATGACGCTGTCGACGAACGGCGGACTGTTGGCGGCGACCGTTCTGGTCGTGGTCATGGTCTTGTTGCCGGCGGTGTCGAAGCCGACGTCGCCGGAGGGCTCGCGCAGCTCATAGACGATCGTCGCCTGCTCGGGCGGGATGTTGGTGCTCAGAGACTGGTGCAGCGTGATCGCCAACGGCAGCGTACCGCCCAGGGGGGAACTCGTCAGTTTTTTGGTGATCGATACGGCCATCTTGGAGCCTCGCTTTCCGCCGGCGGTCAAGGAGTCGAGGAGAAGAACTTCTGGCCGATGACGGCGAACGTCTTGGCGATCTTCCAATCGAACGAGAGGGACAGGTACGGGCTGGCGGCGACCTTCTCGTCGGAGATCAGCGGGTTGCTGTTTTCCTTGACGAAGAGCAGCGCTCCTGCCGCGAAGCGGATCGACTCGGTGAGGCGCAGCCCGGCGCCCACCACCAGGGAGCCGCCGCCGAACAGATCTTTTCGCGTCACCCCGTTGTCGCCGATGCCCTGCAGGGTATAGCCCAGGGTGACCGAGAAGCGACGCCCGAAGCCGCCCTTCTGGCTGAGCGGCACGTCGGGGTTCACCGGGCGGAAATAGATATTGGTGCCGGCGTAGGGCACCAGCTTCGAGACGCCCCAGGCGTAGAGGAGCCCAAGATCGGCGGTGATGAAGTAGTGCTGGAAGGTATCGGCGTTGCCGGTGGTGGTGGCGTCGGCGACGACTTCCTGGCTGGCCTTGGCCGCGATGTGTTGCGCCAAGGTGTCGAGCAAGGCATCGCGCTGGCCGAGGGCATCCCGGAGCTGAGCGGCTGCCGTGGCCATCTGGCCGGCGGCGCCTTCCGCCAGCGTCAGCGCCCCCTGGGTCGCCGCCCGCCGACTCAGCAGCGCGTCGATCGCTTGCCGATCCTCGGCCGTCAGTTGCTGCTCCAGCGAGGTGGGATGCGGCGATGGCGCCTGCGCCAGGACCGACAGCCAGACCCGCAGCTGGTCCAAGCGGCGCACCGTGCCGGCGTAGGTCTGCTCGAGGCTGGTCAGATCGAGGCTGGCGGCGGCGCCGCTGGGAGCGTCGGGCGACGGGAGATCCGGCCCCAGGAGAACCGCCGCGGCGGCGGTCTGCTGGGCCGCGGCAAGCTCGGCGCCGCCGTCGTTCTGGAGAAAGGAGGCGATCGCCTGATCGGACTTGGCGGCCAGCGCCAGGCGCAGCAGGAGGCGTTGCAGCGGCTGGTCGACCGCGATCTGGTCCAGGGCGGCTTTCAATGCCTGGCGGCTGCGGTGGAGGTTGCCGAGGTTGTCGGCGATCGCGTCCTGGGAATCGACGACGACCTGCAGCACCTGGCGAAACGACTCGCGCACGGCGCCGCTCGCGGGCGCGCCGGGCCTGGCGTCGAGGCACGGATCGAAAAGGCTCCCGGGCGCGATCACCTGATCCGCGCCGAGCGCCTGCTTGACATCCGCGATGACGCTCTGCCGTATCTGCTCGACGGTGCCCGCCAACAGGCTGGTGCCCTTCGGCACCAGGTCGAGCGTCTTGTCGAACAGGCCCCGCGCCTGCTGCCGGATGGCGGCCATTGCGGCCGGCGTCACGGTGCTGACGAGCCGCAGCTTGAATAGGTAATAACGTTGCGCATCGAGCGCCGGGACGCTGAGCAGGAACTTGACCGGTGCGCGCTGATCGAGCAGCGGCGAGTAGGTCCAGGTGGACGGGTACGCCGGTTGCCACCCGCTGGCCTGGCGATCGGCCGTGCTCACCTGGATCTCGGGATCCCCGCAGGCCGTGGGGCTCTTGGTGACCACGATGACGTTACGCGACTCCATGTACTGCAACTCGATCTGCGCCACGCCGCCCGGCACCGTGCCGGTGAAATGAAACGGCGCGTCGAAGGGGAGCACCTGCTTGACGGTGCGCGCGGCCAGGTCCAGCGGCACTTCGACGATCCCGGGGTCGAGCGCGGGGGTGCCCATGACCGCCGCCGGCGTGGGCGGCGCCGAAGGCTGGCCTGGAACGACGGCTGGTGTGGCAGGCGCGCCGGCCGCGCCGGCGGCTCCGGCACCGCCGCCACCGGGCGGCGGGCCTTGAGCGATCGCCGGCGGGGGCGGAGCCGAGGGCTGGCCCGGAACGACCGCCGGGGCGGCCGGTGGTTGGCCCCACGCGATGTCTGGCACCGCGGCAAGCGTCGTCACGGCCGCAGCGACGAAGAAAATCCTTACGAGCACACAACCTCCCGTATCGCGAAGGGGAGCTTCAACCCATGGCCGGCATGAATGGATTCCTTATAGCACTCAGGTGCGGAGTTGACAACCTTCGCGGCATCGCGCCCGCGGCATCGCGCCGACGCTCGCCGAACTCCCGCCGACGCCTGCCCAGAGCGCTGCGTAAGGTTTCTCGAAAGAGTGCCTTCTGGTATAGTGCGCCTCCTTCGCGAGGGTCGTGGGGTACCCTGACCATGCACCAGAGCCTGCCGTCGTTACAGTGTCCCCGCATTGCGTCCGGCCGGCGTCTTCGCGCCGCACGACTGCTCGCCGCCGCGGTGCTGGTGTGGCTGATCGGCGGTCCGGCCGCGGCGGCTCCAGCCGCCTCCGGTCCCGGTGCCTCCCGCAAACTGGTGATCCTCGGCTTCGACGGCGCCGACGCCAAGCTCACCCGGAAATGGATGGACGAGGGCAAGCTGCCCAACCTGGCGAAGCTGGCCAAGCAGGGCAGCTTCGCGCCGCTGCTGTCGACGATTCCGTCGCAGACGCCGGTGTCGTGGTCGACCTTCTCGACCGGCTTGAACCCCGGCCGCCACGGCATTTTCGACTTCCTGAAGCGCGACCCGCAGACCTACCGTCCGAGCTTCGCCGCTTTCGACGAGAAGCAGGAGCCGTTCCTGTGGGGCAAGAGCAACGGCTGGATCGTGGGGGCGATCGCCGGTGTCGCGGTCTGCCTGCTGGCGCTGCTGGCGGCGGCCCTGCTGCGGCGGCGAAGGCCGCCACGGGAGGGCCGGCGGGAAGGCGCCGTGGTGACCGTCGTCGCGGCGTTGCTGGCCGGCATCGCCGCCGGCGCGGTCGCCGGTTACGGCGCCGACCGGATGCTGCCCAAGCAGCGGCCGGTGGCCTTCAACCGGCAACGCGGCGACACCTTCTGGGCGATCCTCGGCCATGCCGGCAAGCGGGTGCGGGTGATGCGGGTGCCGGTGACCTTCCCGCCGAAACCCTACGAGGAGGGGCAGCTGCTCAGCGGGCTCGGCGTTCCCGACCTGTCGAAGCGCATCGGCAAGCCTTTCTACTTCACCTCCGAGCTGTTCTTCACCCCCAAGGGCGGCGGCGATTTCAAAGTCGAGGTGGTCGAGCTGCCCGACAACAAGGGCGTGATCGATACCGAGATCAAGGAGATTCCCAACGACCTTTTCCCCGGCCATGGCGATTTCATCTCCATCCCGATGCGGCTGAGCGTCGCCCCCGACCGCGGCAGCGTGCGCATCCAGGTTTCAGGCAACGACCTGAGCCTGAAAGCCGGTGAGTGGAGCGGCTGGGTGCGGTTCGTCTTCCCGTTCAACTCGCTGATCAAGGTGCACGGCATCGGCAGGTTCCGGGTGCTCTCGGTCAGCCCCGAGCTGCGGCTCTACCTGTCGCCGATCCAGCTCGATCCCGAGAAGCTGCCGCCCGGCCTCGCCATCACCACGCCGGCGTCCTTCGTCGACCGGCTCACCGGCCGCTTCGGGTTGTTCAAGACCATCGGCTGGCAGATCGACACCTGGTCGCTGACCGACGGCACCACCGACGAGCAGGTGTTCCTCGAGGACGTGCAGGCGACCGTCGACAAGGACCGCGAGATGCTGCGCGGCCAGCTCGCCGACGACGACTGGGACGTGCTGGTGCAGTACTTCGAGTTCACCGACCGGGTGCAGCACATGATGTTCCGGTTCCTCGACCCCAAGCATCCGCTCTACACCGCCGAGGGGGCGCGGCGCTGGGGTCCGTCGGTGCTGCAGGCCTATCAGCAGATGGATGCCATCGTCGGCGAGACGATGGCGAAGATGCCGGCGAACGCCGCGCTGATGGTGCTCTCGGACCACGGCTTCGCTTCCTTCCGGCGCGGCATGAACTACAACACCTGGCTGGCGACCACCGGTCTGATGACGCTCACCGGCGAGGACAGCAAGCGGATGAACCTCGAGGACCTGTTCGGCCAGGGCGACTTCTTCGTCAACGTCGACTGGTCGAAGACCAAGGCCTACGCGCTGGGCCTGGGGCAGATCTACATCAACCTCGCCGGCCGCGAGGGCAAGGGGATCGTGCAGCCGGGCGCGGAGTACCGGAAGGTCGAGGAAGCCATCCGCTCCGGCCTCGAGGCCTACGTCGATCCGGCCACCGGCGAGCACCCGGTGGCGCACGTCTTCACCCGCGAGGAGGCGTACGGTACCTTCGACCCCGAGCTGATCCCCGACCTCATCCCCTCCAACAACGAGGGCTACCGGGTGGGCTGGCAGGACACCCTGGGCGGCATCGGCAAGAACATCGTCGAGCCGAACGACCAGATCTGGTCGGGCGACCACTGCTCGGTGTATCCGCCGCTGGTCAAGGGGATCCTGTTCACCAACTTCAAGCTCAGTCCCGCCAGCACCGGCAGCGGCCCCGGTGGCGCCAGTGACGCCAATGGCGCCAGCGGCACCGGCGCCGCCGAAGCCAAGATGGGCGACGTCATGCCGACCATCCTGGACCTCTACGGCGTCCAGCCGACCGAGCGTCTGGACGGCAAGAGCCTGCTGCCGCCGCATCCCTGACCTGGCGCCGGCGCGCCGAGCGCCGGCTGGTCTCCCCTTCCTCCCCCTCGCCCCTCGTCGCCTCTCCCCGCGCAATCTGAAGCGCGGCAGCGCCGCGGCGCCGCGCGGTGCCTTGTCCGGCCTCCGGCGGGCTTCGCGGCCGGCCCGAGGCCGGACAGGGTTGCGGCATAGAGAGCCGGCTTCGCCCCTTCCTAGACTCCCCGCACGATCGCCCACGATCGCCGTTCGAGAGGGGAGGCAAACGATGCCGGGTCCACTCTTCACCACCAAGCCGCTGCAGCAGCTCCTGGCGGAAGCCGAGCAGGGCGAGGGGCGCCTGCGCCGGGTGCTCGGCCCGGTGCAGCTCACCAGCCTCGGCATCGGCGCCGTGATCGGCGCCGGCATCTTCGTCTCGACCGGCGTCATCGCCCGCCAGACGACCGGTCCGGCGCTGATGCTCTCCTACGTGGTGGCCGGTCTGGCATGCCTCTTTGCCGGCCTCTGCTACTGCGAGTTCGCCGGCATGGTGCCGGTGGCCGGATCGGCCTACACCTACGCCTATGCCACGCTTGGCGAGCTCTTCGCCTGGGTGATCGGTTGGGACCTGACGCTCGAATATGCGGTGAGCGCCGCCACCGTCGCCAACGGCTGGTCGGGATACTTCCAGAACGTGCTGGGCATCTTCGGCATCGCGCTGCCCGCCAGCGTCAACCGCCCGCTGGTGATGGCGGCGCCCACCGGCGGGCTGGCGCCGACCGGCTCGACGATCAACCTGCCGGCGCTGGCCATCGTGCTGGTGGTGACCGCCGTGCTGGTGGTCGGCATCCGCGAGAGCGCGCGGTTCAACTCCATCCTGGTCGCGATCAAGGTGTCGGCGGTGCTGTTCGTCGTCGTCGTCGGCGCCTTCTATGTCAAGACCGCGAACTGGCACCCCTTCGCGCCGTTCGGCTTCGCCGGTCTGAACCTCTTCGGCCACACCCTCGGCGGCCGCACCGATGCCGCCGGCCAGCCGGTGGGCATGCTGGCGGGCGCGGCGCTGGCGTTCTTTGCCTACATCGGCTTCGATTCGGTGGCGACGCAGACGGAGGAGGCGCGGCGCCCGCAGCGCGACGTGCCGATCGCCATCCTCGGCTCGCTGCTCATCTGCACCGTGCTCTACATCGCGGTGGTGGCGGTGATCACCGGCATGGTGCGCTACACCGAGCTGGATCTGACCGCCCCGGTGGCCGACGCCTTCCGGCGCGTCGGCCTGCGCTGGGCGCAATTCGTCATCGCCCTGGCGGGGATCGCCGGCATCACCTCGGTGCTGCTGGTGACGATGCTCGGGCAGGCGCGGATCCTGCTCGCCATCGCGCGCGACGGGCTGCTGCCGGCGGGATTCTTCGCCGCCGTGCATCCGCGCTTCCAGACGCCCTGGAAGTCGACGCTGGCGACGGGCGCCTTCGTGGGAGTGCTAGCCGCCTTCCTGCCGATCGACGTCCTGCTGCTGCTGGTCAACATGGGCACCCTGCTGGCCTTCGTGCTGGTCTGCGGCGCCGTGCTGGTGATGCGCCGCACCCACCCCGGCGCCGCGCGCCCCTTCCGCGTGCCGCTGGTGCCGCTGGTGCCGCTGCTCGGTATCGGTTCGTGCGGGATGCTGATGTTCTCGCTGCCGGCGGTGAACTGGATCCGTCTCTTCGTCTGGCTTGGCATCGGCCTGCTGGTCTACTTCACCTACGGCCGGCGGCACAGTCACCTCACCGGGCGCGCCCTCGTCGTCGCGGTCGCCGGCGCGCTGCTGGCGTTTGGCGCCCAGGCGCAGGAGCTGACCTTGCCGCCGGACGGCGACAACCAGAAGGCGGTGGTGGCGCAGTGGATCGGGCCGGTGGAGGTCGCGATCACCTACCACAGCCCGAAGGTCATCTCGCCCGGCGGCGTCGACCGCCGCGGCAAGATCTGGGGGAGCCTGGTGCCCTACGGCTATACCAGCCAGGGTTTCGGCACCTGCGGCGACCGGTGCCCCTGGCGCGGCGGCGCCAACGAGAACACCGTCTTCACCACCTCGCATGCGGTGAAGATCGAGGGCCAGCCGCTGGCGGCGGGCTCCTACGGGCTGCACTTCCTGCCCGGCAAGGAGGAATGGACGATCCTGTTCTCGAAGAATTCCTCGTCGTGGGGGAGCTTCTTCTACCAGCAGGGGGAAGATGCGCTGCGGGTCAAGGTGAAGCCGGCGGCTCACGCCTTCAGCCCCTGGCTGGCCTATGAGTTTCCGGAACGCGCGCCGGACCACGCCACGGCGCAGCTCGCCTGGGAAGACCTGGCGGTGCCGTTCAGGATCGCCGTCGACGACGTCGACTCCCTGTATCTCGCGGCGATCCGCGAGGAGCTGCGCGGCCCGGCCGGCTTCCACAACGACAGCTGGGTGGAGGCGGCGCGGTTCTGCCTGCTGCACAAGGTCAACCTGGAAGAGGGCCTGAGCTGGGCCCGACAGGCGGTGTCCTCACCCAGCTTCGGGCGCGAGGACTTCACCACGCTGACCATGCTCGCGGCCATGCTGGAGGCGATCGGCAAGACGGTGGAGGCCGCGCACGCCCGGGAGCAGGCACTGAACCATCCGACGGCGACAGCGATCGTGCTGCACGGCTATGCGCGCGGCAAGCTGGCGCGAGGCGAGAAGGCAGGCGCCATCGAGGTCTTCCTGCTCAACGCCAGGCGCCACCCGAACGAGTGGCCGGTGCACGCCGGCCTGATGCGGGCTTACTCGGCGCAGGGCAAGTTCAAGGAGGCGCTGGCGGAGGCGAGGCTCGCCCTGGCGCAGGTGCCGGACGAGCTGAACCGGCGCGCTCTCGCCGGCATGATCGAGACGCTGAAGAGCGGCCAGGACATCAATTAGGCGAGGCCAGGACGGTGCCGGCCGCCATTAGGCTGCGCGCCTCGGCGGAACGAGATGGTAAACCCGCGGATACCTCGGGGCCAGGGCTGACGGAGCTTGCCGCTCCTGCTAGACTTAGTTTGAACGACTTAGTCGAGGAGAGGCGATGGTCATCGTCAATATCCACGAAGCCAAGACGCAGCTCTCGAAACTGGTGGATCAGGCTGTCAAGGGGGAGCCGTTCGTGATCGCCAAGGCAGGCAAGCCGCTCGTGAAAGTGGCGGCGCTGGACGCACCCATGGTCGAGCAGCGGCTGGGTTTCCTGGCGGGCGAGATCGCCGTTCCCGAGCACTTCGACCAGATGGGCGAAGCCGAGATCGCGGCCCTGTTTGGGACCGGGGCGTGAAGCTCCTGGTCGACACTCAGCCCCTGCTCTGGGCGGCACCCCTGCACAGAGACCCGCTCGATCGCCTGCCGCTGGCCCAGGTCCTCGCCGAGGGCATCACCCTGCTCACCGGCGACACGCAGCTGGCCCGCTACCTCCGGGCCGGTGCTCAAAGTGTTGGCAACCGCGGCGCCTTGAAGCAGATCTCTGGCGAAGGGCGGCGAGGCACCACGGACGAGGGAATGGTAATGGGTTCTAGCGCCTCCGACCGTCTCAGGGCGAGGGTATTCGGAATACGGCACCCTTTCGAGAAACCAGGAGAAGCTTAAGGAGGAGTCGGAGCTCGCGGTGAGCTCGACGATTCGCGAAGGTACTGAGGACACGATGGCGACCGCTGATCAGGTCAAAGCGCTCATCCGGAGTCACGCAGAGGGCGACGAGGAACGCTTCTACGCGATCGCGATGCAGGTCGCCGCCCAGGCGGCTCGCCACGGGCACACGAAGTTCGCGCAGGATCTCCGGGAGCTCGTTGACCAGGCGAAGGCTCGCGCGAAGGCGACTCCCATCGGCCAACGCACGAAGCCCGTGCCGGTCGTGCAGCCGCGCGGGGAACTAACGGGGCTTCTCACCGCCGCGTACCCGAAGACTCGGCTCGCCGACATGGCCCTCGACCACGCGGTCGGATCCCGCATCGACCGCGAGCTCATCGAGCAGCGCCAGCGGGAGCGGATCCAGGAGCACGGCTTCGCTCCCCTCAGGAAACTGCTCCTGATCGGTCCGCCCGGCACCGGGAAGACGATGACCGCGGCCGCGCTGGCCGGCGAGCTCGGCCTTCCGCTCTTCACCATCCAGCTCGACGGACTCATCACGAAGTACCTAGGCGAGACCGCGTCGAAATTGCGCCTCATCTTCGACACGATCCAGCAGACGCGGGCCGTGTACCTGTTCGACGAGTTCGATGCACTCGGCGGCGAGCGCGCCGCCAAGAACGAGGTTGGCGAGATCCGCCGCGTGCTAAATTCCTTCCTCCAGTTCCTCGAGCTAGACGATTCGGACAGCATCATCGTGGCGGCCACGAACCATCCGAAGATCCTCGACCGGGCGCTCTTCCGCCGCTTCGACGCCGTCATCGAGTACGTGCTGCCGGCGCGTGAGATCACAGAGAAGGTGATGCGAGCGCGCCTCGCCCTGCTCGACACGTCCGACCTCCGTTGGTCCGAGGTGTTGGGCGCAACGGAAGTCCTAAGCCACGCTGACCTCACGCGTGCTTGCGAGCACGCGGCGAAGAAGGCCATCCTTGCCAATCGAACGCGCATCGAGACCTCCGAGCTTGTCGAAGCTCTCCACGAGCGACGTGGGTCGCAGGGCTGATCGTCGAGCCTGGTGACCGATGCCGGCGCCTCGGAACCGCAAGCATCTCCTCGTTCACACTCCGCCAGCGGCGGAGGAATACACGCCGCATCCGCGGAAGATCGAGCCTCCGCCCGTCCCGACTCCGATGAACAGGCGGCAGCACGCCGCCGCCCTAGGGGCCGCGCTCCAGCAGGCCGAGCGGGAGACCACCGAGGAGCGGAAGGAACTGGCCATCACCGTCCACGGCGCGGAGCCGGGACTGTACATCCAGTTCGAGAGCGCACCCGGCGTCGAGCTCAAGCTCGAATCGCTCGAGGACAGGCGCAAGGGCATCGAGCTCGTTGCTGTCCAGACCGTCGAGAGACCCGAGCAGCCGCCCGTCCAGCTCGCCACGGTTTTCGTGCCCGACGGGAAGCTGACTCACTTCGCCGCCCGGTTCCAGCAATACGCGGCGGAAAAGACCAAGAAGGGCGAGCCGCGGCACAAGGATCTCGTCGACCGCATCGCAACCCTGCGCCGCGCGACTTTGCGGGCTCTATGGACTGACGGGCCCGAGGTCTACCCCGCTGAGGGCGAGACCATTTGGTGGGAGGTCTGGCTCCGCAGGCGGGACGGGCTTGAGCTCGAGCGACTGCTGGAGCTCGCGGCGCAGGTCGAGTTCGCCATCGGTGAGCGCCGGCTCGCCTTCGATGACCGAATCGTTGTACTGGTGCATGGCACCGCCGACAAGCTCGCCACGTCCATCGAGGACGTGATCGCCCCGGCCGACGCGACTGCCGTGGACCCGGCATGGGGCGCCCATGACGATGGTGGCGGTCCGGACAACATGGGGCACGGGACCGAGATGGCTGGCCTTGCCGCCTACGGCGACCTCCTGGATGCGCTCACGTCGCGGGCGGAGATCGTGTTCCGGCACCGGGTCGAGTCGGTGAAGATCCTGCCGCCACGTGGGACTAACCCGCCCGAACTCTATGGCGCGATCACAGCGCAGGTCGTCGCACGGCCGGAGGTCACGTCGCCGACTCGCATTCGCGCGTTTTCCTTGGCGGTGACTGCGACCGACGAGCGCGATCGCGGACAGCCAACGTCGTGGTCTGCGGCGATCGACGCGCTTGCGGCTGGTCGCGCATTCGACGCCGCCACGCAGGGGCTCATCTATCTCGACCAGGCCGAGGAAGCCGCGCGGCGGCTATTCGTGCTGAGTGCAGGCAACGTCGACAGCCTTGAGGTGGCCCACCTCGACCGGAGCGACGTCGAGGCGGTTCACGATCCAGCGCAGGCGTGGAACGCCCTCACCGTAGGAGCCTTCACCGACCTGGCGGTGATCCGCGACCCGCGGCGCAACGGGTGGTCGCCACTCGCGCGGTCCGGCGATCTTTCGCCTTGGAGCACGACCTCGGTGTCGTTCCAGCGAGTCTGGCCGATCAAGCCCGACGTGGTCTTCGAGGGCGGCAACGCGGCCCGGAACGGGACCTCCATTGACTACCCGCTCGCCGACCTCTGCCTGCTCTCGACCTACTACAAGCCGGCGGAGAAGCCACTTGTTCTTTCCTGTGCGACGAGCGCAGCGACGGCACAGGTCGCACGAATGGCGATCTTGGTTCGCGTCGACTACCCTGAGTTCTGGCCCGAGACCGTTCGCGCTCTCGTCGTGCACTCGGCGCGATGGACGCCGGCGATGCAGGCGCACCTCCGAGGCAGTAGCGGCAAGCGGGCCCGAGAGAATCTCGCTCGAAGGTATGGCTTCGGCGTTCCCAATCTGGATCGCGCGCGGCGCAGCGCCGACGACGCACTCACGCTGGTCCTGCAATCCTCGATCCATCCGTTCGCCGATGGGAAGATGAAGGAGATGCATCTCCACGATCTCCCGTGGCCAAAGGAGGTTCTTGAGGAGCTGGGGCAGACGCCGGTCCGCCTCCGGGTAACGCTCTCGTACTTCGTCGAACCGAACCCGGGACGGCGCGGCTGGAAGCGTCGCCACCGGTACGCCTCGCACGGACTTCGCTTCGACGTGAGGGCTCCCACCGAGAGTACGGCGGAGTTCCGCAAGCGCCTAAATCAGCGCGCACTCGACGAGGATGAAGACCGGCCTACTACAGGCGACTCCGAGGGATGGTTCCTTGGCGAGCAGGCGCGCAACAAGGGTTCAATCCATTCGGACGTCTGGACTGGCACTGCTGCCGACCTTGCAGAACGCGGCGTGATCGGTGTGTACCCTGTATCGGGCTGGTGGAAGGACCAGCCGAAGCGAGACCGCAGTGCGCTCGGTGCGCGATATGCACTCGTGGTCAGCATCGAGACCGAGGCCGAGGGCGTCGATATCTGGACGCCCGTCGCAGCGGAGATCGGAGTGCCGGTCGATGTGGTCACATGACCGTTGAAGGCCGCGTCGACCGACACCCCAGTGCGTCGCCGCAACCCACAACCCTGTTCTCGCTCCGATCATTCTGCCTCTTTCCCATGCGCCTTCGCCCGTCGTGATTCAGTTTCCGGATGGCTCATGGCTCGACACCGGGAGTGGCGGTCAGCGGGGTCTTACGGCGCGACAGCCGTGGGAGGGGCTCGGGCCTTCCCCTCTAGCACACCCCCGGCCTGCGCCCCTCCCACGGCCGGGGAAGGGAACTGCAAGCAGCTCGCCGAACACCTGGTAACGCACTCCAGCCGACCATGGCTGGAGGCCGGCCTGGTTTCAGCGGCAGAGGTTGCAGAAGCTGTTCTTCCCCGGGTGCCTCATTATCGGTGGCGAGTAATTTCGAACACCCCTAACATGCCAATTTTTCATGGGCTTAGAGGAGATTCCGGGCAAGATAAGTGAATTGGTGGAGCAGAAGGGATTCGAACCCTCGACCCCCACGTTGCGAACGTGGTGCTCTCCCAGCTGAGCTACTGCCCCACGAGAGGCGCGTATTGTACTCGCGCCGGCTCGGCGCGGCAAACCGAGGTCCACCCCTGACTGCATCGGCTGGACACAGGGTCTGTGCACACTTATTATGTGCACGGAGGAATGGAGCATGAACCTGACCCTGTCCCTGGACGAACGCCTGCTCGAGGAGGCACGCAAGGTCGCCGCCACCATGGGCAAGAGCGTCAACCAGCTCATCCGCGACCACCTCGAGCAGATCACCTCCAAGCCGCTGGTCGAGGAGGAGATCGCCGAGCTCCGGCGGCTTTCCCGGGAAAGCGGCGGCAGGTCCCGCGGCTGGAAGTTCGACCGCGACGAGATCCATGCCCGGCCGTAGCTTCCTCGACAGCAATCTGCTCGTCTATACCGACGACCGGGACGAGCCGCGCAAGCAGGAGGTCGCTCTCGCCGTGCTCGAGGAGTGCCGCCGGCGGTCGAGCGGCGTGGTGTCAAGCCAGGTGCTGCAGGAGTACTTCGCGGTCGCCACCCGCAAACTGGGAGTGGCGGCCGAGATCGCCCGCCGCAAGGTCGAGCTCTTTGCCCACTTCGACCTGGTGCTGATCGCTCTCGACGACATCCTGGCCGCGATCGACCTGCATCGCCTGCACGGCTTCTCGCTGTGGGATGCGCTGGTGGTGCGGGCGGCAAGCCGGTCGGGCTGCTCGGTGCTCTACTCGGAGGCCCTACAGCATGGGCGCCGGATCGAGGGCCTCGCGATCGTCAACCCGTTTCTCTGAGGCCGCGGCCCCCGAAGCCGCGGTTTCGGCGGCTGGCGGCGCCAGCAGCTCGGCGAGGGTGAGGCTGCCCAGCCGATGGGCACGGGCGCCGGCCAGCACCGCCACCCAGCGCTCGAGACGGTCGCGGAGGTCGTCGCCGAGGTGCTCGACGCTGCGCCGGGCTCGGTGCTCGTAAGCGTCGAAGACCTCCTCGACGCGCATCGCCGCCGGATCCCTCCCCAGGACGTAGCCGCGGCCCGGCGTCTCGCGCAGCAGGCCCCGGGCCAGCAGCGGATGCAGCGTGCGCTCGAGGTCGCGCGCCGGCAGGCTGAGGTGGCTGGCCAGCTGCTCGCTCGATGGCGGCGGCCCGGCCGCCGCCACGCGGTCCTCCTGCCGGCGCCCACCGCGGTCCTCCCGCCGGCGCCCGGCGGGCTCGTCGCCTCCGGCGACGGCCGGTCCGCCGGCGAGGAAGGCGAGGGCGGCAAGCCCCACCCAGCTGGCCGCCACCGGCGGATGGGTGTGCAGCCCGCGGCTCAGCAAGGCGAAGTGCTGCGCCGTGTAGGCGGCCTCGCTGCCCAGCAGCACGATGGTCCAGGCGAGCTCGATCGAGATCATGAACAGCAGGACGAAGGCCGAGCTGCCGTAGACGGTGCTGACACCGCGGAAGAACTCGACGTAGTAGCCGAAGGACTGGCGCAGGACCTCGAGCAGGATGGCGCCGAACAGGCCCCCGGCCAGGGCGTTGCGGAAGCGCACCCGGGTCGACGGCACCAGCCAGTAGAGCAGCGTCAGCCCGACGACGGTGGCCAGGAACGGGGTGAGATGGAGCAGCACCGAGCCGCGCACCAGCTCGCGCATCGCCGAGCGCTGGCGCAACAGGATCAGGCTCGAAAAGGTGACGCCGATCAACAGCGGCCCCCAGAAGAGCAGCAACAGGAAGGTCAACAGCCGATAGCGAAAGGGCCGCCGGCGCGAGACGTTCCAGATCTTGTTGAAGGTCTCCTCGATGGTGGCGAAGGCGAACAGGGTGGTGGCGAACAGCGCCGCCAACCCGAAACCATGCATGGTTTCGGCCTGGTCCAGGAACTCCCGCAACTTGTCGGTGAGGCTCTTCTCCGCGTACGGCAGCACCTGGATGAAGACTTCCAGGCTCTTTTCCGGATACTGGCTGAACACCCGGGCGCCGACGAAGGACAGGGCGGCGAGCAACGGCACCAGCGACAGGATGGTGACGAATGCCAGAGCCGAGGCGGTCAGGAAGATGGAGTCCTCGTAGCCCTGCCGGACCGTGAGGGTGAAGAAGCGGCCCAGCTGGCGGTGGAACGGCGGCCGCGGCGGCGAGCGGCGAGGCTTTTCCGCCTCGCTCATGTCGGCATTGCGGTCGTCCATCATCGGCGGCTCATCGGCGGTTCATCGGCGGTCGGAGGTCGGCGCTGGCTGCGGCAGGAGAGGTCACGGAGTCTAGCCTATCGCCTCCGGCGGGCCGCGATCGCCGCGCGGGCCGGCGAAACCGCCGGTCCTTGGCACGGGGCGGCGCGGGCGCGAACGGGATGCGGCATGAAATCTGCTACAGAGAACTGGATGGGTGCCGCGCCGGCTGCGCCGCGCGGCAACTCTCACCCATTGACGTTTGGCTGGCTCAACCCTACGGAGGTAAACATGGCCGACTCAGGCTTCGGTGAAAGTGCCGAAAAGGCAGCGGAGGCGGTGGCGGAAAGCGTGGCCGCCGCTCGTGACAAGTTCTCTCGCTTGAGCGACGACGTGCAGCACCGCTACAAGCAGGTGTCCAAGGACGTACGGCGCGGCGCCGAACGGGCCGGCCGGGAGCTCCGCAAGAGCGCCGATGCCGCCCGCGACACCTATCGCGACACCGCGGACAAGGTCCAGAAGACCTACAAGCGCACCCGCTCCGAGGTCAAGCGCATGGGCCGCGACGTCGGCGAGTACGT
>DATGHG010000188.1:0-15519 GCA_035308185.1 Thermoanaerobaculia bacterium
CCTCGCGCAGCTGCCGCACCCCGCCGGCCATGACCTCCACCCGCGCCCCCACCGCGTCGCGGTTGCTGATCGTGCCGGTCAGCTCGAGTTGCAACCAGTGCCGGCGCGGCGCGATCTCGTTGCGCAGCAGCGCGTGCCGGCCGCCGTTGGCGGCGACCGCCAGGTCCAGGGCGCCGCGGTTCCAGAAGTCCGCCACCGCCACGCCGCGGCTGTTGGTCAGCAGGTCGGTGCCGGCGCCGCGGCCGATCTCCTTGAAGGTGCCGTCGCCCTCGTTGCGCAGGTGGCGGTTGCGCTCCCAGCCGTGCCACGACCGGTCGCCGAAGTGGCGCGGGTCGAAGAAGATCCCGGTCTTGTAATCGCGCTGCCGGCCGACCACGTTGTTCAGGAACTCGAGCTCGATCTCGGTGTCGCGCCGGCCGTACACCCAACCATTGGCGCTGTACAGGTCGAGCCAGCCGTCGTTGTCGAAGTCGGCGAACGCCGAGCCCCAGAACCAGCCGAGCGGATTGGCGCCGGCCTTGGCGCTGACGTCCTCGAAGGTGCCGTCGCCGCGGTTGCGCAGCAGGTGGTTGCCGGCCGCCATCTCGCGAAACACCTCGACGAACCGCAAGCCCGACTGGCGGAAGATCTGCCAGTAGAGCGGCATGTCGCTCTTCCACACCCCTTGCAGCCAGGAGTTGGCCATGTAGCGGCCCACCGTCGGCGACGCCGCGAACCAGGCGTGCTCCGAGCGGATGTCGGCGGTATAGAGGTCGAGCCGCCCGTCGTTGTCGTAGTCGCCGAACGAGGCGCTCATGCCGGCGCCGTAGGCGAGCGCGCCGGCCTTGACGGTGACGTCCTCGAAGGTGCCGTCGCCGTTGTTGTGGTAGAGCGTGCTGCGGCCGAAGTCGTTGACCACGAAGAGGTCGGGGAGGCCGTCGCCGTCGTAGTCGCCCCAGGCGCTGCCCAGGCAGAGCCCGGTGTCGCCGACCCCGGCGCGTTCGGTCACGTCGGTGAAGGTGCCGTCGCCGTTGTTGTGGTACAGCCGGTTGGGCTCGCCGTTCCTGGCGTAGAACGTCGTCGGGATCTTGACCCGCGGATCCAGGTAGCGCCCGACGTAGAGGTCCAGCCGGCCGTCGTTGTCGTAGTCGCCCCACGACGCCACCGTCGTGCAGCAGTCCTCGCCCAGCCCGGAGCGCGCGGTGACGTCGGTGAAGGTGCCGTCGCCGTTGTTGTGGAACAGCTGATTGGGCCGGAAGGTGCGGCTGACGAACAGGTCCTTCCAGCCGTCGTTGTCGTAGTCGCCGAACACCGCCGCCGACACCCCGTCGAGCCCGCCCAGCCCGGCCTGCTCGGTGACGTCCTCGAAGCTGCCGTCGCCGCGGTTGCGCAGCAGCCGCGACGCCACGCCGTCGGGGATGAACAGGTCGTAGAAGCCGTCGTTGTCGTAGTCGGCGGCGGCGATGCCGCCGGGGCCATAGCGGATCATCCCGAAGCGCAGCGGCTGGTCGAGGAACGCGGGATAGGTGCGGTTCTCGAAATCGATCCCCGCCGCCTGCGAGACGTCGGCGAACTGCGGTCGCGCCGCGATCACCCGGTCGCCTTCGACCAGCGACGCCGAACGGATGCGGAGCTCCGCGCCGGCCTCGGTGTCCTCCTGGCCCGCTTGGCGCTCTTGGCGGCCCCGGCGGGCTTGCCCGCCGCGCCGGCTCCGCGCCGGCCGGCCGAAGCGCACCTGCAGAATGGCGCGGTCGATCCCCGCCTCCGGCGCGCCGAGCGGCTTGCCGATCAGCTCGAAGCGCACCCGCGCCACCAGCTCGGCGCCCCGCCACTCCTCCAGGCGGTCGAGATGGAAGCCGACCTCCTCGATCTCGCCGAAGCCAGCGAGATACTCCCGCCAGCCGGCGATCGCCGCCTCCCCGTCGTCCCGCGGCCCGTCCGCGGCGCCCAGCCGCTGAACCAGGACGCCATCTTTCGCCGCCGGCGGCCCGAGCCGGTGCAGGTGCAGCGGGCGCCCGGCGTACTCCGGCGCGTAGAAGCGGCGCAGGCGCACCAGGTCGCGCGCCTTGACCGCCGCGGCGAGCGCGGCGAGGCAGTCCACCACCGAGCGGCCCGCGGCATGGAAGCCCACCCCGGCGCGATCGAGCGCCTTGAGGCCGAGCAGGGTGCCGGCGCCGAGCGCCACCGGGCCGAAGGCGAGACTCAGAGCGATTCGTTTCCTGGGCATCGGTCCACGCTTCTCCGGCGACGAGGTGCGGTCAGTTGGTACCGGCCGCCGCCGGCATCCTTTCGGCGATGCGCTCGGCGAGGGCCGAGATGGTGATCAACGGGTTGGCCGCCAGCGGCATGGGGACGATCGAGCCGTCCACGACGTAGAGGCCCTGGTGCACGCCGCCCTCGCCGTCGAACACGCGGCCGTCCGGGTCCACCACGCCGAGGTCGGCGCCGTCGGCCAGGTGGCAGCCGCCAAGCGGATGGGCGGTGACCAGGTTGTCGCTCAGCTGCCACGGGTTGAAGCGGCCCAGATGGACGTAGGTCGCGTCCAGCGTCCTGGCGTGCTCGAGCAGCGCGTTGCGGATCTGCTCGTAGATCGGGTCTTTGAGCACGTCCGGCCAGGCCACCGCCAGCTTGTCGTCGTCGCCGAGCTGGATCCTGCCGCTGCCGCTGTCGAGGGCCATCACCAGGTAGACCATCGAATGGTTGCTGGCGCCGTCCGGATTCCAGCCGATCAGGTCCCTGCCCACCCGCTCCGCCCGCGCCAGCTCGTCGCGCATCGTCCAGTGGCTGCCGGTGCCGGTGAGCGACAGCGCCGGCAGCGAGATGCGGAAGGTGTCCACCAGCCCGCTGGGGAAGGTGGTGAAGTCCTGCAGGGTCAGCCGCCGGCCCACCGGCTGCGAGCGGTCGTACTTGATGACGCTGATGATGTTGGCGCCCGGCTGCACCGCGGCGCGCGGCGAGTCGGGGTGATTGCCGTAGCCCAGCACGTTGGTGCGGAACGAGCCGTTGTAGGCCAGGGCCAGGAAGTCGCCGTTGCCGCTGAATCCCTGGCCCAGCCGGGCCGAGGCGGTCAGGCCGCCCTGGCGCACCGAGCGCAGCAGGATCTCGGTCGAGCCCAGCGTGCCGCCGCTGAGCACCACGTTGGCGGCGTGCAGCGTCCGCTCCTCGCCCAGGCGGTCCGCCTCGTTGCGGCGGTAGACGACGGTGTAACCGCCCTGCTTCGCCGCGGCGATGCGACGCACCTCGATCTGGGTGAAGATCTCCGCGCCGCGCTGACGGGCGAACGGCAGGTAGTTCATGTACAGGGTGTTCTTGGCGCCGACGTTGCAGCCGGTGATGCAGTCGCCGCAATCGATGCACGGCTTCTGTTCGACTCCCACGTGGTTGGGGCCGTCGACGTCGAAGTTGACGCAGATGTTCAGCGGCCCGAACTGGACGTCCTGGAGCTGGTCGGCCACCTGCTTGATCCTCTGCACCTTGGTGAGCTTCTCCGCCCGCGGGTGGGGACCCACCCGCAGCATCCGCTCGGCCTTCTCGTAGTACGCCCAGAGCTGGCCGGAGGCGGCGAGCCGGCGGTAGACCGCCGGCCAGCGCAGGTCGGCGAACACCTCGGGGTCGGGGCGCAGCGCGACGTTGGCGTTGACCAGCGAGGTGCCGCCCAGGCCGCAGCCCTTGAGCACGTCGATGTCGCGCATCAAATAGTAGTCGAACAGCCCCAACGGCCGTTTCGAGCTGCGCAGGTTGCCGGCCAGGGCGGCGCCGGTGTCGGGGAAATCACCCACCGCGAACTCCCGCCCGCGCTCGAGCAGACAGACCGGCTGCCCGCGCTCGGCCAGCCGCGCCGCGGTGATCGCGCCGCCGTAGCCGGAGCCGACCACGACCGTCCGGTAATCGGCCTGCAAGGAACCCGAGGCATCCGCGAGCGGCTGGTTCATGGGCGCACTCTCCGATCGGACGCTGGCCGCTGGATCGGCTAGAACCGGAATACCAGCGAGACCAGGGCCGAGATGAGCTGCTCCGAGATGGTGAAGGTGCCTCCCGGCACGATCTCCTGGTTGAGGTTCTGCGGCGCCGGCACCAGGAAGGCGCTCAGCAGGGGACCCGTGACCTCGTGCCGCGGCGCGTAATAGGCGCCGAAGTTGGCCTCGAGGTGGTTGGTCAGGTTGTAGCCGGCGCCGAGGCAGTAATGGTCCTCGAAGGTCGGCGGCGTCCCCAGGCTGGTGAAGGCCACCTGGCTGCGGATCGGGGTCTGGGCGTAGTTGAAGCCGGCGCGCAGCGTGAGCTTGGACGTGGCCTTGTGCTCGATGCCGATGGCGCCGATCCAGATGTTGCGCCAGCCGATGCCGTCGAGCGAGCGGTCGGGCTTGAAGCCGCCGGGGCCGCCGGCGCCCGCGTCGCCGCTGTAGTCGACCCAGCGCACGTCCAGCCCGACCTTGGTGCGCGGGCTCGGCTGCCAGCCGATGCCGGCCGCCGCCAGCTGCGGCCCGTCGAGCTTCCACTGGATGGTGCGCGCCACGCCGTAGTCGGGGTTGCGCACCTGGCCGGTGGCCGTGGTGAGATAGGGCAGGGCGTCGAAGGAGTTCCAACGATAGTCACGGAAGTGCTGCGGGCTGGTATAGGAGAGGCCCAGGCTCCAGCCGTTGCCGAAGCGGTAGAACAGGCTCGGCTGGAGGCCCACGGCGTAGGAGGTCACCTGGTTCTCGGCCGGCGAGTAGAAGCAGTCGGCAGCGCGGCCCGAGCCGGGCGTCGCGCCGGTGCAGATGGGCGTCGCGGGCGGCAGCGGCGAGATCGCCAGCGCTCCCTGGTAAAGGCTGAGGTTGAGCCCGAGCGAGAGCCGCGGCGTGGGCCGCCAGGCCGCGGCGAACGGGATCTTGAGGATCGCCAGATCGGTCTTGACCGCGCCGAAGCCATCCGGTTGGGGCCGGAAGATCGGATTGCTCGAGTCCTGCGGCCAGTCGGTGCGGAAGCCGGCCACCGCCAGCAGGCCGAAGCCCGCCGCCCAATCCGCTCCCTGCGGGTGGTAGGAGACGCCGAAAGCCGGCAGCACGCCGGGTTGGGTGCTGCCGTCGGTGGTGAAGGAACCGTTGGGCGCCACCGGCGAGTTGTCGAACGTCGCGGTCGCCCGCGGGCTGTCCTTGAAGATCTCGGCGCCAAAGGCGACCTGGTAGTCGTCGAACTCGGTGAGCAGCGCCGGGTTGTCGTTGAGCGCGCCGAGCACCTCCACCGGCAGGCCGGTCGCGACGCCCCCCATCGAGCTGTTGACCGCGCCGACGCCGTGCAGGAAGTGGCCGTCGCCGGCCAGCGCCGGCCAGGCCGCCAGCAGCATGCAGGCACCCAGGACCAGGGGTCGTCTCGCCATCGTCTTCCTCCTGAGCCGCGCGGGGGCGGCGCGTCGAGCCACGTCCACTCCGCGTCGCGGAGCATCGCCAGCGACTGGAACCTTTAGTCCTGTTTTAACGAAAACTGCTGAGGAAGGACATAGGAAGCCGGGATCAGAAAAGATCCATGACGGTCCGCCCGGGCTCGCCGCCGGCCGCTCGCCCCCGGCACGCGCGCGTCAGCTGCCGTGCGTCCCTGGCGCCGCGGCTCCGGCGAGCACGCCCTCCGAGCCCCAGCGGGTCCGCCGCAGGGGCACGGACTGCGAGGCCTCGTCCTCGCCCAGCAGCACGCACTGCGACTCGTTGCAGTCGTGCTGCGAGCCGTCTTCGAAGCCGCGATCGATCAGGCTGCCGATGTGATCGGGATGGAAATTGAGCAGGCCCAGGGCGCCGCCGGCGAGGTCGTCGTGCGGATGGTAGCGATGGATCGTGATCGGCATGAGCCTGTCGGCATGCAGCTCTCGGGTCAGCCCATCGTGGTCGATGCCACGCGCCTTGGGGTCGCCGCGCAGCCGCTGCAGCGCCCGCAGGGTGGCGTTGATCCGGTTGGCCGCGGAGATGTCCATGTTCACCAGCTTCGACCAGCCGATCACCTGGTTGCGATAGAGGGCGTCCAGGGTGCTGTCCAGGGTCGCCGTCGGGATGGCGTCGATCCGCGGGTCCAGATAGACGAGGTGCACCTCGCTGGCGCCGGCATTGACCGCCAGGGTCAGCGGCGTGTTCATCACCACGCCGCCGTCGACGTGCCGCTGGGAGCCGATCGCCACCGCCGGCAGCAGGCCGGGGATGGCGCTCGACGCCTTGATCGCCAACGGTCCCAGCGCCGCCGTCATGTCGCGGTTCGCGAACACGCGCAACCTGCCCGACTCGTAGTTGGTCGCCGCCACCAGCAGCCGCCGGCGAGAGTTGCGGATGGCGGCAAAATCGAGCGCGGCGATGGTCTCGACCCAGGGGTCCAGGGCCAGCGCCGCGGAGAAGTCGAGCAGGTTGGCGGCGGCCTGCAGGCGCGGGCCCTGGATCAGCGGCAGGCCGGAGAGCCGGCGCAGCGCCTCGAAGAAGAAGAAACCGCCGTCCGCCGCCAGGCGCAGGAAGGGGCGCAACGGGTTCGGCAGGTAGCCGGCGGGGTTCAGGAAGTCGAGCGGATTGCCGCGGACGCGGTACAGGCCGTTGGCGCCGAACGGGCCGGGGCGGTTGGCCAGCCGCTGGCGCCAGACCGCTTCGAGGTTCTGGCTCGCCACGGCGCCGAGGCTGTCCCACTGCGAGGCCAGGAAGGCGGCGTTGTAGGAGCCGATCGAGGTGCCGGCGAAGACCTCGGGATCGATCGGCGACTCGGCGCGGGTGGCCAGCGCCTTGAGCACGCCCACCTCGTAGGCGCCGCTGGCGCCGCCGCCGGAGAGGACCACCGCCTGGATCGGACGCGCGCCGGCCGCCGCGGGGCTCATCGCACCGCCGCGGCGCACGGGGGCTGTTGCGAGCAGTGATGGAACATTGGCTTATTCAAGCTGACTTCGAGTCGGATTGGAGCAGAGCCGTGGAACGAAAAAAGATCCACCTTATGGCGCCGCCCATTCCGGCGGCATCACGCATTGCTCGGCGTCGCAGTCGTGGTGGACCGCGTCGTCGTAGCCGCGGGCGATGAGGTCGTCGATCCGGCGCTCCCGGAAATCGAGCAGCCCCTCGGCGTTCCCCAGCGGCAAATGCGGACGGTAGCGGTGGATGATCAGCGGCCGGTAGGGCTCGCCCCGGCGGGCGTGCTCGAGCACCCGCTCGATGCGGCGCAGCCGGCGCCCCGCCCGGTCGGTGCGCACCATCTCGGCCAGCTCCTGGTCCTCGTTGACCAGCGCCGCCATGGTGATGTCCTGGTTGGCGTTGCCGGCGATGGCAATGACGTAGATGCGGTACAGGGCGTCGAGGGTGTTGGGGAGATCGGGATAGGGGATGTTGACGACGGCGGGATCGACGTACACGATGTGCAGCACCCGGGCGCCGGCGTCGATGGCGGGCTTGAGCGGGGTGCTCATCAGCAGCCCGCCGTCGACGTAGAGCCGGCCGTCGATCGACACCGGCGGGAAGATGCCGGGGATGGCGGCGGAGGCCTGGATGGCGGCGGTGCCCACCGCGCCTACCATCTCCGCCTTGCTGAAGACCCGGGCCTTGCCCACCTGCCAGTCGGTGGTGGCCACCCTCAGCGCGGCGGGCGACGCCGCCAGCCGCCCCAGATCGATGGTCTCCTCGATCAGCGTCGCCAGCGGCGCCGCCGAGAAGATGGCGCCGAAGTCGATCAGCTCGGCGGTGCGCACCCGCAACGGCTCGTCCGAGGTGACGAAGTTGAGTCCCCGCACCAGGCCATAGCCGGTCCAGAAGGCGGCGTCGGCGATCAGCGTCAGGGCGTTGGCGACCGGATGCGCCAGGCAGCCCGGGTCGAGCCAGCGCGCCGGATCGGCGCGCAGCCGGTAGACGCCGTTGCCGCAGCTCGCCAGCGTGCTCGCCACCCGCCGGTTCCAGATCGCTTCGAGCCCCAGCGCCGACGCCGGACCGGCGTCCGCATGCTGCGCCAGCCACGCCGCGTTGTAGGCCCCGACCGAGGTGCCGGTGTAGATCCGCGGCGCGAGCGGCACTCCGCCGGTCCCCGGCGACGCGCCCGCGAGCAGCGCCTTGACGACGCCCACCTCGTAGGCGCCGTTGGCGCCTCCTCCGGAGAGGATCAGGGCGTTGTCGCCGGCCAGCGTCGCCGCCGCCAGCATCGCCTGCCGCGCGCCGTCCCCGGAGGCTGCCGCCAAGGCCACCGCCGTCGCTCCCTACTGCAGCGGACCGCTGATGCTGGCCCCCGGCGAGGCGATGATCACCGTCAGCTTCTGCTGCTGCAGCAGCAAGAGCTGCGCGGCGCCGAGCGGGCAGGTGCCGAGGATCGGGCTGGCCGCGCCGGCGAGATTGCAGACCACGTTCGCGCCTTGCACGATCTCGGCCTGGCTCGCTTCCACGAGGTCGTGAGCGCAGGTGATCGCCAGCGCGCTCTGATCGGTGGTGAGCAGGCCGGCGCAGGTGCCCGCGTCACCCGTGCTGCCGGTGAGGGCGGCGTTCCACACCCGCGTCGGATTGGGCGACCCCGGCAGCGGCGAGTTCAGGTACGGGAACGCCGTCTGGAACTGCGTCGCGTCCACCCAGGCCTGGTCGGTGAACGGCAGCACGCCGGCAGGCGCGTCGGCCGGCACGCAGAGGCCGAGGTTCTGGTAGCAGAGCGCCCCCTCCAGCACCCGCAGCGTGACGTCCACCACGTCGTCGCCGGGCCGCCGGCCGTTGGGGAAGCCTGCCAGGTCGCTGCCCAGCACGCCCAGGTTGTTCTGCAGCAGCGCCGGCACCGGCGGGATGTTGGTGTTGAGGCGCACCACCTCGGCCCCCGAGCGGTCCGCGTTGATACCGGGCAGGCCCTCCAGGTAGAAGCCCACCAGATCGTGGCGCGGCACGTTGGTCGGCGGCGTCACGCAGGGTCCGGGGGCCGGCGGAAAGCAGGTCAGGATCTGGATGCCCACCGGCACCGAGGGTCTCTGGAAGAACACCCGGAACTGGCCGTCGGCGGCCGGCGCGCTGGCCTCGTACAGGTTCTTCTCGGCCAGGCCGATGGCGGCCATCGCGACCAGCGGGTTGCCCATGCGGGAGACCTGCATGAAGGGTCCGGACTCGACGTACGGCTGGGTGAAGGTCGGATCGGCGATCAGCTGGCGGTTCGCCGGCAGGCTCGCCGACGTCCAGCCGGCGACCACGCCGCTGCTGCCGGCCCCGAGGCACGCGATGGGCACCTCGAGGGCGAGGGTGGTGACGTTCTTGTGCGCCATGCTCGAGGGCGCGGCGGCCGGCGATCCCACCGGGTTCAGGTTCACCAGGTCGAAGAACTCGCCGATGTTCATCGCGAACGGGTCCTGGCGCTGGCCGACGAACAGCTTGCCGGTGCCCGAGCAGCCCGGGATGTTGACGTCGTAGAGGTACTGCCGGGCATAGGCGTCGTACTGCGGGATGGTCTTGGCGCCGATGTCGTCGAACGGCATGGTGAAGCGCTTGGTGCCGCTGGCGGCGTCGCTCAGGAAGTCCACCGAGGTCGGCTTGCCGACCGGGCCGCGGATCACCCGCACGGTGTAGCTGCGCAGCCAGTTGAGGGCGCCGCCGGGCAGCGGCGGCGGCGTGGTGCCCGGTCCGAACGGGCCGACGGCGGCGATGGCCACCGGCACCACCGGCCCGGTCGGGAACGGCACCGGCACCCCCAGACCCGCGCCGTCGAGGGGTAGGGTGTTCTGGAAGAAAAAGCGGAACGTCAGGTCCTCGACGCCGTCGCCGTTGGCGTCGACGCGGATGTCGTAGTAAGCGTTCTGCCGCAGCGGGAAGTAGGTGGGGCCGCCGAAGGGGTCCTGCATCGGGTTGTAGTCGGCCAGGAAGGTGACGAAGCCGTCGCGGCCGGGCTCATAGCTGCGGAACATGTAGAAGTCGGCGGCGGCGACCTGCGGCATCTCGACCAGGGTCGGCGCGTCGCCGTGGCTGGACGCCAGGGCCGGCGCGGCGGCGCACAGGGCCAGCGGGACGAGGACGGCGGCCAGCGTCAGCGAGCGGGCCGCGGCGCGCGGGGCGGCGGGGGTGCGGGAAAGCATGGTCTTCCTCCCTTTCGAATTCGCAGTCATCGCAGATCCAATCCCTGGACCGCTCGGGATCCAGGTCCTGGCCGGAAACCTTCAGCGCGGATCAGCGCGGCGCGGCGCGCCGCGCCTCACGGCAGCACCTGATCCATGTCGGCCGGCTTGGTGTTGACGTTGGAGATCGCGCCGCCCTGGATCTGGATGCCGACGTAGCCGGCGCCGGCGGCGGTCGAGATCTGCACCGAGGCCGGCCGCAGCACCTCGACGCCGCTCTTGCTCCAGGTGCCGAAGCCGGCGAAGGTGACGGTCTCGTACTCCCCCCGTCCGGCGCGCGCGGTGCGCGAGTTGCCGAAGCGCACCCAGGTCAGGCCCTGCAGCCGGAAGGAGCCCGCCTGGCTGTGGTTGGTGTACTCGAACACCGGCGGCACCCGGCGCGGATCGGCGGGGATGGCGTAGCGGTAGGAGAAGCGGTCGCCGGTCGAGGCCAGCACGTCGCCGGCGCCCCCCTGCTTGACGTAGCCGGGCGGCGGCGCGGCGCCGCCGTCCATGGCCTGGACGTAGAAGAACGGATCGAGCTTCGACCCCGGGCCGGCCGGGAAGCCGACCGCCAGGTTGGGGTATGGGAACAGGAGGCCCGGCGGATAGGGGATGTCCACGGTGCCCTCGAAGCGATAGACCAGCTGCCCCTGGGGGGCCTGCTGGAAGATGGCGGGACCGCGGAACTGGAACGATTCCCTGGGCGTCCGCGGCTCGACCCGCACCAGGGCGAAGAACAGGTCCTGGCCGATGAAGCCGCGATGCAGCTGCTGGCCCAGGATGGCGCCGCTGCGCACGTCCACCGCCGCGACCGGCAGGTCGAAGGGATCGGTGAGCAGGAAGACGTCGTCGAGCCCGTAGCTGGCGAGCGGGAAACGCAGGGTCTCGTTGAAGCCGAACGGCCCGGGCGTGAGCCGGCCGCGGCCGCCGGGCGAGGCCTCGGCGAACTCGCCGGTGAGCGGCGAGGGCGACATCGGCCCGAGGTAGCCGCCCGGGACCATGGCGCTGACGAAGATCGGCACCGAGTTGCCGGCGCGCGCGCCGAACTGGACCTGGATGCGGCCCATCAGCTGCGAGCGGCCGGTGGCGTCGCCCCCCAGGACCGGGCTCACCAGGCTGAACTCGTCGCCGAAGCTGGTGTTGTGGGTCAAGCAGGTCAGCTCGCGGACGGTGTTGGTGGGGATCTCCGGCCGGCCTTCCGGCGGCGCCGGCGGCGGCTCGAGAGTGCTCAGGTAGATGTGCGGATGCAGCGCCAGGCCGCGCGTCGGGACGCTGGCGAACTGCAACGTCGAGCCGGCGAACGGCAGCGGGAAGCGGACCGGCTGGCCGGCGCTGCCGGCGCCCGGCGGCAACGTGGCGCCCAACGGCAGGAAGGTGGTGCCGAAGAGCTCGAGATCCAGCTGGCCGTCGGCGCGCTGGCTGAACCGCGCCCACGCCGAGCCGTACTGACCCGGGAAGCTGATCGGCACCTTGGGGAAGGCGGGGTTGACCCGGATCAGCGCCAGCAGCGCCGAGTTCTCGAAGTTGAAGTTGAAGCTGGGATAGGGGTCCAGCGGCCCTTTGCCGGTCACCTCGCCGGTGCTCAGGTGCAGCACCCCCGAGGAGACCATGCCGGGATAGTCCTGGACGCGGTTCAGCTGGCTCGGCAGCCGCAGGAGCTGCGGCGCCGCCAGGGTGCCGTCCTCGCCGCGCAGCTCGCCGACCGTCAGCTCGAAGGGGGCGAAGTCGCCGAGCGGCGGCGAGAAGCGGATGTGGATCTGCCCGTGGAGGTGGCTGTCCAGCAACCCCAGGCCGCCGAACAGCACCCCACCACAGCTCCCCGACGCCGCCACCGCGGGGTCCTGGCAATCGACGGCGCGCAGGGCGTCGCCGTAGTAGCTGGTCTCCGGGTTGAGCGGCAGTGTCACCTCGAGGCTGGGCGGCAGCACGATCGGCCTGGGAGTGGCGGGCGGCGGCGGCCAGGTCGCCGCCGGCCGGCCGGCGGCGGCGCGCTCCTCCGCCGGTTTGGCGGCGGCGGTCGGGTCGGCCGGTGCCGGAAGGTCGACGCCGGCGGCGAGCGCCGGCGCGGCGGGCGCCGACGCGGCCGCCGACGGCGGCAGGGCCGAGGACGCGGCGGTGAGCTCGGGACCCGTGGCCGGCTGGTAGAGCACCACCGGATCGGTCGCCGCCACCTCGCCGAGGTCGATCGGCGGGAACTCGGCGCCGAACGCCTGGTTGAGCGACCGCAGGGCGAGGTTGGCGATCAGGGCATGCCCGGTCTTGCCGGGGTAGTAGCCATTGAGCGAGTAGAAGCCGCCCAGGTAGTCGGCGGTGAGATGGCGCACGCCGGCGGCGACGCCCTGCGACCGCACCGAGCGCCACAGCCCGTGCAGATCGCAGAGGACGGCGCCGTGCTCGTGGGCCTGGGCGGCGATCTCGGCGTTGCGCTCGCGCACCCACTCGCCGATCCGCGCCGCGTCGGCGGCGCGCAGCACGGCGCCGGCCGGCAGCGGGCCGAGGCTCCGCGACAGGAACTGGTTGCCGATCTCGATCAGGCCGGCGACCGTGATGCGGTCGCCCGCCGTCAGCCCGTAGGTGGCGGCGAGGATCGCGGCCGGCACTCTCACCGTCTCCGCCGCCGCCTCGAGCGTCGAGGCGCAGGCGGTGTCCAGGGGATCGGGGACGTTCATCACCAGCACCGCGGCGCCCGCCTGCCGCAGCTCGGCCAGCAGCCGCCGGAGAGGGCCGTGGCAGGCTTCGCCGGCCGGCAGGCTGGCGGGGTCGGCGGTGACCGCCGCCTCGACCGCTTCGAGGTAGCCGAGCTCCACCACGGCGAGGGTGGGCCGCCGCGCCAGCGCCGCCTCGAGCTGGGTGGGCAGCGGCCCCGGCTCGCCCTGCAGCAGGCCCGGCATGCCGAGGACCAGGTTGGCCGCCGTCTGGCGGGCGTCGTGGCGATGGACCAGCGGCGGCGCCGGCCGCAGCTCGACCGCATCGGCCAGGCGGAAGCCGGGCACCGCCAGGTTGCCCAGCGCGGCGGTGGCGGCGTCCAGCGGCTCGAGCACGGTGTCCTGCATCAACGCCGGCACCAGCACCGGCAGCGCCTGGAAGCCGGGCAGGTTGCCGATCCCCGGCGCCTGCTGCAGCGCCTGGGCGAAGCCGGTTTGCATCTGGCGCGCCATCTGCGCCGGGAAGCCTTCGCGTTGCAGCTCGACGCTGGTGCCGAAATCGGCGGTGCCGGCCGCCAGCCCCTCGCCCAGGACGACGAAGGTCGCGGTGTCGAGGCTGCCGCTGGCCGGCGGCGGGCCGGGCGGCCGGGCGCCCGCTCCCGGGAGCAACGGGCCGGCCGAGTGACCGCCGGCGCCGCCGGGGCCTCCTGGACCGCCGGGGCCACCGGGGCCGCCGGCACCGCCGCCCGGCACCGCGGCGAAGGCGCCGTCCACCATGCGCCGCTGCAACTGGTCGGCGGCCTGGAAGGCGCCGCCCAGGCTCTGGCCCAGCTCGCCCGCGGCCGCCTGCTTGACGGCGTCGAAAGCGGCGGCGGCGCGCGCCGGCGCCAGCAGGTTCGCCACGCTGCGCAGGCCGAACAGCGACATCGCCCAGGAAAAGCCGAACATCGACTTCATCAGCTCGCGGACACCTGCCGCGGGCGAGCTGCCGCCCTGGTCGCCGTTTCTCATGCGCCTGCCCTCCCGGTCACGACCCACGCGGGCAGGTTCTTGGAGTCGAGCCAGTCCGGGATCTGGCGCCACGTCTGCAAGGAGCCCTCGAGAGTCTGATAGTGCTGCAGGAAATGCTTGACGAGAAAATCCTTCTCCAGCTGCTGCATCGAGATGCACAGGGTCTGCGCCGCCAGGCCGCCGCTCAGCAGGTTGATCAGGCCGACCGACGCGGAGACCGGATCGAAGGCGGCCTGGGCGAAGGGCAGCCGGCCGGCGGCGGCGAGCAGCGGCTCCGCGAGATAGCGCGCGGTGCCGAGCGACGCCAGGTTCAGCGCCTGTCCGGCCCAGGTCAGCGGGTTGAGGGGGACGTTGGCGATCCGCGTCGGCCGGTTGGCCACGAAGACCGCGTCCGCCCGCACCTTGCCGTCGGCGAAGACGGTGAAGTAGATCAGCTCGATGGCGGCGTCGAACTCTCCCGGACCGTAGGCGACGACGCTCGGCGAGGGGTTCTTGATGAAGGAGTAGCCGAAACCGTAGCGCCCCAGCACGCCGGGGGCCGGGTCGTCCTCGTCGACGACGAAGGCGCGGTCCATGATCAGGTAGCTCGACTCCTGCAGCGGCAGCGACAGCGACGGCGTGCCCGGACCGAACGGCTGCAGGGTGAAGTTGAAGTCGAAGATGTCGACGTCGAGGAGCGTCCAGCGGTACTTGGGACCGATCTCCCGCAGGTCGGCGATGGTGGAGCGGACGACGTCCGGGAAGGCGCCGATCTCGCCGTTGTCGCTGCGCTTGAAGTAGAGCTGCGAGAAGCCGAAGCCGATCTGCACCGGGTTCGCCTCCGGGCACAGGCTGAACGGGCGCAGCAGCCGTGGCGGCGGCTCCCGATCGCCCGGCGGCACGAAGGCCTCCGGCTCGGTGAAGGAGCTGATGCGCATGAAGTAGCGCAGCACGAACTCCCGCACCTGGGCGCGCATCCAGCGGGCCGCCGCCTGGCCGCCGCCCGGCGACTTGGGCTGGTCGTAGAAGATGCTCTGGAAGTTGCCCATGATGGGCATGTCGCGGCCTTCCACCCTGGCGACGTCGAAGAAGCCGAAGCTGACGTCGGGCCGGTTCTTGGTGGTGCTGAGCAGGAAGCGCTGGGCGAAGCAGTCGGTGGCGGAGGCCTGGTCCCACCAGCGTTTCAGGTCCAGACCGCGGCCCAGGTACATCTCGGCGCTGTCGAGCACCGCCTGCTGCTGATGGGACAGGTTCGCGGGAGGTCCGCCATAGCAGGCGGCGTTTGCCGCGCTGCCCGGGGTCCCCGGCGTTCCCGGCTTTCCCGGGGTCCCGGGGGTTCCAGGGATTCCCGAGGTTCCCAAGGTTCCCGGGGTTCCAGGGGTTCCAGGGGTTCCCGGAGGCGCCGGGGGGGCGGGAGCCGGGGGACCTGCTGCGGCGGCGGGGGCGGTCGTCCAGCCGGTCGGGGCGGCGTTCACTGCTTCACCTCCTCGTGATAGCGGGTCTGCAGGCCGGCGCCGCTGCGGCGGATGCGGCCGGCCGCCTCGAGCTCGTGCAGCGCCCGGCGCACTCGGCTCCGGGGCAGGTTGGTACGGCGGACGACGTCGCCGGTCGCGGCGGAGCCGCCCAGCCGGTGCAGCGCCCGCAGGACCGCGGCGACGTCGGCGATATCGGCGGCGGCGGCGGCGCCGGCGGCGTCGGCGGCGTTACCGGCAGGTGTCGCAGTCGGTTCGCCGGCAGTGGCAGGCGATGGCCGATGCGCGGCCGCCACCGGCGGTGGGGCGGAAGACCGCGTTGGCGAGGACACCTGACGAGGCGGGGCCGCGCCGGCGGACGGCGTGGCGAGATCGCCGACTGCGCGCTGGATCTTCCCAA
>DATGHG010000189.1:0-10178 GCA_035308185.1 Thermoanaerobaculia bacterium
GTCCTTCTCCTCATCACCAGGCGGTTTCACGCTTCCGCCGGGGCCTCCCGGCGCCGGAGATAGCGCTCGAAGACCCGCCGGATGTGCGGGTAGGGGCGGCGGACCTTATCCCGCTCCCAGGCGGCCAGAGTGCCGGGGTCAAGCCCGAGCCGGCGGGCCAGCTCCCGCTCTGAGATCCCCTCTGCCTCACGCGCGGCCCGTAAGCGCCCGCCAAAGCCCACAAGCTCCGGCCGGGGGCCGTAGCCGAGGTAGGCGAGGATCGCCGGCCAGAAGCGAACGTCGGGCGCCACACGGCCCTTTTCCCAATTGAGGAGGGTGCCGGGGTCGCAGCCGAGCTCGCTCGCAGCATCTCTCTGCTGGATGCCCCGGTCGAGGCGGGCCTTCAGGAGATGTTCGCCCACCGTCCGGGGCGTCTCGGGGTAGCCGGGGCGAGTTACCCGACCGCGAAGGGTCAGTGATAAAAGGTGCACACAACCCTGGGGATGCGTACATCTTCTCACCCTCACGCTACGGGGCCGGGCCGCCGCCGCGGCGGCGACGATGGCTTGGCGCCGGGCCGGATCTGGCCGCATACCTGTCCCTCTTTGCGCGAAATGAGTTACCCAATAATGAGGGGGGCAAGAGGCATCCGTCGCGGCAACGCGGCAGTAAGGAGGTAGAGCGATGAACAAGAGCGACCTGATTCGTGCCTGGAAGGACCCGGTGTACCGCAGCTCGCTGACCGTCGAGGAGCTGGGCGCGTTGCCGGCCCATCCGGCCGGCCTGATCGACCTGCGGGATGAGGATCTGCGGAGTGTTGGTGGCGCCATCACCACCGCGCTGACCTGCACCGCGCACACCTTCGGTGGCTGGCGCACCTGCGGCTGCCCGGTGACCACCCCGTAGAGCGCAGACGGGGCACGGCGGAGACTGGGACCGGAGGGGCCGGAAGGTCCGGCATCCTCCGGGCCGGCGCCGCCGCCCGGCGGATTCGAAGCGGCAACGAAGGTGACCAAAGCCATGAACAAGAGCGATCTGATCCGTGCGGGGAAGGACCGGTGTACAGGAGCACCCTGGGCGCCGAGCGGTGCCTGCGGCTGCCCGGTGACCATGGGATAGCGCCCGATCGAAAACAACGAGCCTCTCGTCCTCTTTGCCGACGCCTGCCGCGCGCTCACGCTGTCCGAGCGGGCGCAGGCGCTCGGCGCCGGCGGGCCGGCGGGTGCCGGTGCGGAGGTCCCCTCGCCTGACGAGACCGCGCACTGGCGGCTCACGCGATGGCGGGCGCTCTCGCCGTTCCGCTCCGAGGAGCGCTTTGCCCGGCGCCTGGGGCAGAATTGCCTGGATTTGGCGGGCTTCGCGCGCCTGGTCGCCACGCCGGCGGCGGCCGCCGGCGCGGCGCTAGCCGAACCTCCTTCCTGGATGAGCGATCTCGGGGTGGCCGGCTGCGGTGGCCCGCCGGCCGCCGCGGGGCCGCCGCCGGCTGCGGCCAGCCCGGATCTCGATCCCTTCCTAGTGCTGGTGGGACCGTGGATCGAGCGGGCTCGCCGCCGGCTGCGCCAGGAGCTGGCGCGCCAGGAAGCTGCTGCCAGCGGCGCCGCGCCGCTGTTCACCGCGGCGGCGACCGAGGAGCTGCTCGCCGCCAGCCTGCCGGCGCTCTTGCTGCCGGTCCTCGCCCGCACCCTGGTGCTGGAGCTGCACGTCGCCAGGCACCAGGGGCTGCTGCAAGGCGACAGCGCCGCCGAGCGCTTCCGCTCGTTCCTCGGCAGGCTCGCGCGGCACGATGTCGCCGTCGCGCTGCTCGGCGAGTACCCGGTCATGGCGCGCGAGGTGCTGCGCGAGCTCACGCAGTGGGTAGACACCGGTCTCGAGGTGATGGCGCGCCTGGCAGCCGATGCGCCGCTACTTATCGACCGCTTCTTTGCCGGCTGCCATCCCGGCCCCCTGACCGGCATCGACAGCGGCGCCGGCGATCGCCACCGCGGCGGCCGTTCGGTGCGGATCCTCAGCTTCGCAGGCGGCGGCCGGCTGGTCTACAAGCCGCGCCCGCTGGCCGCCGAGCAGCGCTTCCAGGATCTCCTCGCCTGGCTCGGCGACACCGGCGACGGCCCGCTGCGCACGGTGGTGGTGCTCGACCGCGGCAGCTACGGCTGGATGGAGCACGTGGCCGCGCAAGCCTGCGGCGACCAGGCCGAGGTGGCGGCGTTCTACCGCCGGCTGGGCGGCCTGCTCGCGCTGCTCTATGCGCTCGAGGCCACCGACTGCCACTTCGAGAACCTCATCGCCGCGGGCGGCCAGCCGGTACTGATCGACCTGGAGACCCTGTTCCAGCCGCGGCTGCCTCTGCCGGTGCTGGCGGCGCCGGACAAGCGACTGGTCGGCCGGCTGCTCAGCGACGCGGTGCCGCGCATCGGGCTCCTTCCCTTCCTGGTGGGTGCGGGTGACGACTTCGCGGGGGTCGACATCAGCGGCCTCGCCGCTGTGGCCGGCCAGCCCTCGCCGCAGCCGGTGATGGCCCTGGCACAGGCCGGCACCGACGAAATGCACGTGGTGCGCGAGCGGCTGCCGCTGCCGGGGGGAGCCAACGTCCCCTTCCTGGCCGGCCAGGAAGGCGAGGGCCGGCTGGAGGTGGAGGCCGCCGAGCACACCGAGGAGCTGGCGGCGGGGTTCGCGGCGGTCTACCACATGCTGATCGCGCGCCGCGCCGAGCTGCTCGCCCCCGGCGGCCCCGTGGCCCGCTTCGCCGGCGTGCCGGTACGGGCGGTGCTGCGTCCGACGCAGATCTACGCCCGGCTGCTCGGCGAGAGCTACCACCCGGACGTGCTACGTGACGCCCTGGACCGCGACCTGCTGTTCGACCGGCTTTGGCTGACGGCCGAGGAGCAACCCGAGCTGGAGCGGGTGGCCGCCGCCGAGCATCGCGATCTGGTGGCCGGCGACGTGCCGGTGTTCGTCACTACTCCGGACTCGCCCGATCTGATGGACAGTCGGGGCGCGCGCCTGCCCGGCTTCTTTGCCGAGCCGGCGATGGCGGCGGTCGAGCGGCGCCTGGCCGGCCTGGACGAGACGGACCTGGGCCGCCAGCTGCGGCTGCTGCGCCTCTCGCTCGCCACCCGTCGCCTGGGCCGCGATCCGGCGCAATGGGCCGGCTACCCGCGGGTAGCGGCCGGACGACCGCTGCCGCTGCGGGTGCTGCGCGAGCGCCTGCTCGCCGCGGCGCGCGCCGCCGGTGACTGGTTGGACGCCACGGCCGTGCGCGACGGGCGGTACGTGAGCTGGGTGATGCTCGACTTCCACCAGCAACGGTGGTCGATGGCGGCGGTGCCGCGCGACCTCTACATCGGCACGCCCGGCATCGCGCTGTTCCTCGGCTATCTCCAGGCCGTAACCGGCGACGCGCGCTATGGCACGATCGCGCGCGCCGCGTTCGACACGCTGATCGAGAGCGCCGGCAGCGAGGTGGCCGCGGCCGCCACCGGAGCGGCCGAGCCTGCCGAGCCGGCCTACATCGGCCTCATGCAGGGCGCGGGAGGTGTCCTCTACGTGCGGGCGCACCTGGCCGCGCTGTGGCGCGACGCGGGTCTGCTCGCCGGTGCCGGGGCTGAGATCGGCGAGATCGAGGCGCGGCTGGCGCAGGACGAGGAGCTGGACGTAGTGGGCGGTGCCGCCGGTGCAATCGCCGGGCTGCTGTCGGCGCACCGGGCCGGCGCCGGGCCGCGGGCCCTCACCGTGGCGGTGCGCTGCGGTGAGCACCTACTGGCTCGCGGGCAGCAACGCGAGGCGGGGCTCTGCTGGCTCACCCGCCTGGCGTCCGAGCGGCCGCAGACCGGGTTCGCGCACGGGGTGAGTGGCATCGCCCTGGCGTTGGCCGAGCTGGGTGCGGTGAGCGGCGACCGCCGTTTCACCGGCGCCGGCCTCGCCGCCTTCGCCTGGGAGCGCGAGGCGTTCTGGCCCGAGCTGCGGCGCTGGCTCGCCGGCGCCGGAGCGGCGGCGGCGGACCACGGCGACAGCGTCGCCATGTCCTGGTGCTACGGCGCGCCCGGCGTCGGCCTGGCGCGCCTCGCGGCGCTGCGCCTCCTCGACAGGTCGTCGCCGGAGCGGGAGGCGCTCGTGGCCGAGGTCGCCGAAGCGGTGCGGCTCACTGTCCGGCTAGCCTTCGGCCAGAACCACTGCCTGTGCCACGGTGACCTGGGCAACCTCGACTTCCTGCTCACTGCTTACGAGCGGCTCGGCCGGGACGGCGCCCTCGGCCGCCAGGTGCGGCGGCGGGCGCAGCAGGTCCTCGCCAGCATTGGCCGAGACGGCTGGTGCTGCGGCACGCGCGGCGCCGTCGAGTCGGCAGGGCTGATGAACGGCATCGCCGGGATCGGCTACGGCCTGCTGCGCCTAGCGGAGCCCAGGCGCGTGCCCTCGCTCCTGGCGCTCGCCCCGCCCGGCGTCCGGCCGGCGCTGCCGCGCAGGCGGCCGTGCTCGAGCAGCTGGCGCCCTATCGCCGCGGCAATCTCGCGGTTCGCGGTCTCGCTGGTGTGATCGTGGTCGACGAAGCGCGGCGCGGCGGTGCCGGCGAAGAGGTCGCCGAGGTAGGTGAATTCGTCGGGGCCGCGCGCCGCCCAGTCGCGCCGCACACGGTCGTAGGTAGCCAGGAGCAGGTCGCGGGCGAAGACCAGCGCTGCGGCCCGGCTCTCCTCATAGGCCGTGCGGTGCGCCTTCTCGAAGATGCACGGCTCCCAGAAGAAGCTGGTGCGAAATCCATAGCTCGCCGCCAGGCCGTCCACGGTCCGCAAGTTGGCGTCGACGGAACGCAGCGTCTCGTCGATCAGCCTGGCGTCGGGCCTCCCCGTTGGGGCCGGGGAGGGGGAGCCGGGCCCACCGGCGAGCCCGGCCAGCCTCAGCAGCGCCGAGCGAGCGGCGGCGGCGGCCAGCGCCTCCCGCATCAGGCGCCGCGCATGGCGCAGGAGGTTGAACTCGCGCACGCGGTTGGACTCGTTCAGCGGCAGGCCGGCGCCCCGATTCTGGCAAGTGGCGACGGTGTCGTTCATACCGACGTAGCAGACCACCAGGTCGGGCACGTTGCCCCGCTGCAACTCGCGCAGCAGGGTGATCACTGCCTGGGTGCTGACGTAACCGCTCTCGCCGAAGTTGGTGATCGCCGCGGGCACGCCGGCCCCGGCGAGATAACGCGCCAGCTCGGAAGGAATGGTGTGGTCGTCGCGAGCGCCGGTTCCCCAGGCCGTGGAGCCGCCGAGGAAGAAGACCGTCGCCGCCGCCGGCTTGCCCACTGCCGCGGGCGGTCGCCAGGTCCGACGCAGCCCCCGCTGGTCGACGTTGATCTGGCTGCCGGCGAAAGGGAGGCGGCGCCAGTAGACGTAGGACTCCCAGCGCATCCGCGCGCTGCGCGCGTTCTCGGCATAGAGCTCCGCGACCCAGGGCTCTGCGGGGTAGGAGTCGGCCTGAATGCGGGCGTCGGGCGCCGGGCGCCGCAGCGCCAGCGCCAAGCGGACGGCACCCTCCGCCAGCGCCAGCGCCAGGAGCGTCAGGCCGACGGCCAGCCACGCCTCGCGCAGCCCTCCGAGGACCCTGCGGAAGCCGGTCGCCCGACGTTGCTTCGCTGGGCCCATGACGGACCGATTCTAGCCGAGCGGCCCGGCCGGCCTACGCGGCACCCCGGTCACCGCTTCTCCCTTGTCTCCGACACCGCGCGCCGCGGCACCCAGGGAAGTTGAGGCTCTTGCAGCCGATTCCGGCAGGCACCGCGGGGGCCGCGGCGGTCTCCCAGCCCCGCGGCCGCGGCAGCGAGGTGATCGACGTGCAGATCTTTGAACGCTTGGAGTCCGAGGTACGCAGCTACTGCCGCACCTTCCCCGCCGTCTTCACCACGGCGCGCGGCGCACGCCTCACCGCCGAGGACGGCCGGGAATACGTCGATTTCTGGAGCGGCGCCGGGACGCTCAACTACGGCCACAACAACCCCCGCTTGAAGCGGCGCCTGCTCGCCTACCTGGAGGGCGACGGTATCACCCACTCGCTCGACCTGGCCACCGCCGCCAAGCGCGAGCTGCTGGAGCGCTTCGAGCGCATCGTGCTCGAGCCGCGCGGGCTGTCCTACAAGGTGCAGTTTCCCGGCCCGACGGGCACCAATGCGGTGGAGGCGGCGCTCAAGCTGGCGCGCAAGGCGACCGGACGGCAGAACGTCGTCTTCTTCACCAACGCCTACCACGGCATGACGCTCGGCGCCCTTGCCGTGACCGGCAACGCCGCCAAGCGGGCGGCGGCCGGCGTGCCGCTGAGCGGCGCCCAGCCGATGCCGTTCGAAGGCTTCCTCGAGGGCGGTGAGGACTCCCTCGGCTACCTGCGGGCCTATCTCGAAGGCACCAGCAGCGGCCTCGACCGGCCGGCCGCGGCGATCGTCGAAACCGTCCAGGCCGAAGGCGGCGTCAACGTCGCGAGCGCCGGTTGGCTGCGCCGCCTCGCCGCCCTGCTCGCCGCGCACGGCGTGCTGCTCATCGTCGACGACATCCAGGTCGGCTGCGGCCGCACCGGCCGCTTCTTCAGCTTCGAGGAAGCCGGCATCCGGCCCGACCTGGTCTGCCTCTCGAAGTCGATCAGCGGCTTCGGGCTGCCGCTGTCGTTGGTGCTCATCCGCCCGGAGCTCGACTGCTGGCGTCCGGGCGAGCACACCGGCACCTTCCGCGGCAACAACCTGGCATTCGTCACCGGCGCCGAGGCGCTGGTGGCGTACTGGGAGGACGACGCGCTGCAGCGCGAGGTGGCCGGCAAGAGCGAGCGCATGCGGTCGCGGCTGCGCGCCATGGCCGAGCGGCATTCGGACCTCGGCGCCACCGTGCGCGGCCGCGGGCTGATCCAGGGGCTCGCCTTCCCGGCGGACCGCAAGGCGCCGGACGGCGGTTCGCTGGCCGGAGCCATCTCGCGGCTGGCCTTCACACGCGGCCTGATCGTCGAGACCGCCGGCCCGCGCGACGAGGTGGTGAAGCTGCTGCCGCCGCTGGTGATCGCCGATGCCGACCTCGCGGCCGGGCTCGACATCCTCGACGAGGCGATCGCCGCCCTGGCCGGCGACATGGTGGTGGCCACCCCCGCCGCCACCGGCATCGAGTCAGTCTATAGAGGCAGCAGCTTGTAGGCCGGCCGCCGCAGGTCGGCGCCCCGCCGGGCGACGATCAGGGTGTTACCCCAAGCTCGGCGCCAGAGAGGGACGGTGCGGAGCAGCCGGCGCACCAGCGCGCGCGGACCGGTGGGATCGGGGCGGTGCGGCAGGGTGCGGTGCTCGAGGATGTCCAAACCGGCGGCGCGCAGGAAGCGGACCAGGAGGTGGGACTGCGCGACATGAACGGCATCGGCGTCCGGGACGTAGCCGTGGGTGAGCACACGGGGGCTGCGGACGCGGTCGAAGCGGTGTCTGCCGTCGAGCGAGGAGAGGAGTTGGCGCCCCAGGCGGCGCAGCGCGACCTCCAGCCGACGGCTGGGCTCGAGGCTGGGCGGCATCTCATAGGGGAGATCCCATGCCGAGCCGATGAGGAGCAGCAGCCCGTCGGGCCGCAGCACGCGCGCCGCCTCTAGCAGCGTCCTGCCGGGATCGTGGAAGTGCTCCAGCGCGTACGTCGAGAGCACGGCGTCGAAGCTGCCCGCAGCGAAGGGCAGGTTCTCGCCGTCACCGCGAACGCGCCAGCCCGGCCTTCCCCACTCCGCCGCCAGCACCAGGCCCGCGGTCGAGACGTCGAAGCCCGCGTAACGGCAGCCGGCCGGCAGCCAGAGGGCGTTCTCGCAGGAGCCGCAGCCCAGGTCGAGCAGCCGCTCGCCGCCGCGCAGCCGGCTCAGGAGCAGCCGCCGCTCGGGGGACGCCTCGCGATTGGCGGCAGCCGCCTGGGCGTAGTAGTCGCGGCTGCCGTCCCCGAACGAATCGAGCCGCCGCTTGCCGTCCTCGCCCACCCCGCCAGTCTACCGCCGCGGCGCCTGCCGCCGAACCACCTGACCGCCGCCTGATCGCCGCCTGATCGCCGCCGGATCGCCGCCTGACCGCCACCGCTGGCAAGCAGCTTGCTTTCTCATGGAGGTGAGACGCGCACAGTGCGCGTCCCCTAGAGAAGAGGAGATCATCATGAGATTCACACGTCGATCTCTAGCCCGAACAGTGTTGCTCTCGGCGTCGATCCTGGCGGCCTGCCTGGTGGCGGCGCCGGCGGTCGCCCAGCCCATCGACGTCGACGGCGTCGTGTCGCTCAGCGCGGATGGCAACTGCATGTTCGTCAGGCAACACGATGGCACGGTCCTCACCGTGGTGGGCCGCTGGTACGGCCTGACCGCGAACGACTGGGTCCGCCTCGAAGGGCGGCCCGTGGCCGACCGCTTCTGCGGCAGCCCGGGCGGCGTCGAGATCGTCGCCGTCAAGTCGATCTGGTCCGACGAGGCCCATCGCAACTTCTACTACAGCACGGATCGCGACGGCGAATACCAGCGCTGGCTCGAGGCGAAGCGGCACCAGCAATGGGAGCGGGATCGGGAGAGAGAGATCCGCCTCCACCACGAGCCCCCGCCGCCTCCGCCGCCGCAATAGAGCGGTCGTCTCCCAGGCGGCCCGCTGGCACGCCTGGCGCTCAGGAGTTCGCGGCCGTCGCGCACCGGTGGCCCTGCCGGTGCGCGACGGCTCGCGCGCGAGCCTCGCGCAGCCCTACCGCCGCGGTGCTCTCCGCCCCCTGGCGCGAACCGGACGCGCCTTCTGCGCGCCTCGCGACGACCGGGCCGGCGCGGGATGGTGAGAGGCTCCACCGGTTCCGGCGGCTGCGGGCCGGGACGCTGCCGACCCTCGCCGTCCTGCCGGCTTCGCCCTTCCCGCCGACTTCGCCCTTCCCGCCGACTTCGCCTTCCCCACTGACTTCGCCGCCCTCGCCGGCTTGGTCGCTCCCGCCAGCCTGGTCTTCTCGGCCTTGGTCGTCCTGGACGCCTTGCGCGGCGCGCCAGCCGCGCCAGCCTTTCCTGGCTTGACCGCCTTGGGCGCCGCCTGACGGGTCCCGGCGGCGATCCGCGCGGCGGTGCTCCTGGCACCTGCGGGCCGACTGGACCGGGCCGCAGTCGGGCGCGCCGCAGGCCGCGCCCCCCGTGCCCCGGACGCTCTTCTACCTCCGACTCCCCCGCGGGCAGCGGCAGCGGAGCGCGAACCGGCCGAGGGCGCCGCGAGTCTGGCAGGCTTCGCCGCCTTCGTTGCGGCCGGCCTGAGCGGACGGACCGTCGCCGCTCTCGCCGCCGTTTTCGCCGCCGTTTTCGCTGCCGGCTTCGCCGCGCGGGTCGCGGCGCGCCGCGCCGCCGCGGGCCGGGCTCGTGACGGCCCCTTGATCCCCGCGGCCCTCCCGGCCGCAGGCGCCGCTGCCGCCGGCGCGGCGCCGGCCTTCGCCCCAGCCTCCCGCTGGCGCGCCAACGTGGCGCGGGCCGCCGCGAGGCGGGCGACCGGCACGCGGTAGGGTGAGCAGGAGACGTAGTCGAGCCCGACGCGATCGAAGAAATCCACCGAGTCGGGGTCGCCGCCATGCTCGCCGCAGACTCCCAGGTGCAGGTCGGCGCGCGCCTGGCGGCCACGCTCGCAGGCCAGCCGCACCAGCTGCCCCACACCCTCGTCGTCGAGGCGGGCGAACGGGTCGTAGGGCAGCACGTGCGACTCGAGATATTGCGGCAGGAAGCGGCCGATGTCGTCGCGCGAATAGCCGTAGGTCATCTGCGTCAGGTCGTTGGTGCCGAAGGAGAAGAAGTCGGCATGGACGGCGATGCGGTCCGCGATCAGCGCCGCCCGCGGCACCTCGATCATCGTGCCGATGGCGATCGGCAGCCGCAGCTTCTCCTCCGCCAACACCCGCTCGATGGTCGCCGCGATGTGCTGCCGCAGCCGGATCATCTCCTGCTCGGCGCCAACCAGCGGCACCATGATCTCGGCCTCGACGTGATCGCCGGCGCGCGTCCGCGCACAGGCGGCGCGGACGATCGCCTCCACCTGCATCTCGTAGATCTCCGGCGCCGTCATGCCCAGGCGGCAGCCGCGGTGGCCGAGCATCGGGTTGGCCTCGGCCAGCGCCGCCGCCCGCGCCGCCACCTTGGCCGCCGGCACTCCCATCTGCTTGGCGAGGCCGCTCAGCGCCTTGTCGCCGTGCGGCAGGAACTCGTGCAGCGGCGGATCGAGCAGGCGGACCGTCACC
>DATGHG010000190.1:0-9771 GCA_035308185.1 Thermoanaerobaculia bacterium
GTGCCGTGGCCGTGGATGACACGCACCTCGCGCCGCGACGCCAGCAGGGCGCGGTCGAGGTAGCTGTCGAGCTGCTCGAGCGCGGGCTCGACCCGCACGCCGATGAGGTTGATCTCGGCGGCCACCGCCACCGCCTCGTCGAGGTCGCGGCCCGCGGCCCGGCCGGCCGCGCCGGCGCCGCGGCCGATACCGCCACCGCCGCCCGGGCGCGACCTCGCCCGATGGGCCGCCGCCGCGGCGCCACCCAGACGACCGGAACTGCCGCCCGCCGCCGCCTGAGACGCGGCGTCCGGCGAGGCCGCCGCCGGCAGGGGCACCGGGCCTGGGGTGGTGGCCGGCACCAGCTCGCCGGCGCGGCTGCGCACCCGCTTGCCGTGGACCAGCACCTCGGCGCGGTCGTCCACCAGCTTCTGCAGCACGCCGCGCCAGCCCAGGCCAAGGTGGCGGACCGGCTGACCGACCACCAGCGGCCCCGCCGGCGGCGGCTCGGGCTCGGCACCGAGGACCGGGGCGTCGGCGAACAGGCGCTCCACCGCCTCGGCGGCCAGGCCGCGCCGGCGCCCGGCGGCGAAGCTCTCCTCGAGCCGCGCCACCTCGCGGCGCAACCGTTCGCCGGTCTCGCGGCGGAAGGATTCGAGCTCGGACCGCAGGCGGCGCGCCACCTCCCCGCGCTCCTGCTCGAGGGCCCGCCGCTCGCCGTCGAGGCGCAGGCGGAGCTTCTCGGCGTCGCCGACCTCGGCCGCCAGCCGCTGCTTTTCGCTGCCCAGGTCCTGGCGCAGGCGGTCGACCTCGGCGATCAGCCGCCGCAGGTCGCGATGCTCGCTGCCCAGCCGGGCCTCCGCGCGGTCCAGCCAGGCGGCGGGAAGCCCGAGGCGGCGGGCCAGGGCCAGGGCCTCGCTGCCGCCGGGCGGTCCCGGCATCAGATGGAAGGTGGGCCGCCCGGTCCCGGGATCGAACTCCATGGCGGCGCAGGACGCGCCGTCCATCTCGAGCGCGGCGGCGGCGAGCTGGGTCAGGTGGGTGGTGATCACCGCCAGGCTGCCGCGCTCGAGGAGGCCCTCGAGCAGCGAGATCGACAGCGCCGCACCCTCCGCCGGATCGGTGCCCGAGCCCAATTCGTCGAGCAGCACCAGGCTGTCGGGAGCGGCCGCGTCCCAGGCCTCGCGCAGCCGCAGCAGGCGGCCGCTGAAGGTGGAGCGGTCGGCGAGCAGGTCCTGGTCGTCGCCCACCGTCGCCACCAGGCCGCCGAGCCAGGGCACGCGACTGCCGGCGCCGGCGGGGATCGGCAGCCCGCACTGAGCGGCCAGGGTGAGCAGGCCGATGGTCTTGAGCGCCACCGTCTTGCCGCCGGCATTCGGGCCGGTGATCACCAGGATGCGCCGGTCCGGCCCGAGCTCGACGTCGAGCGGCACGATGGCGCCGCCGTGGCCAGGCTGCCCCAGCGCCTCGGCCCGCAGCTCGGCGAAGCAGGGATCGAGCAGGGGGTGACGGGCGGCGACCAGCGCCAGCTGGTGGCGCGGCGCCACCTCGGCCAGGCGCCCGTCGCAGAGTGCGGCGAAGCGGCAGGCTGCCTGCAGCAGATCGAGGGCGCCGAGGAAGTCGCCGTGGGCGTCGAGCGCCGGCAGCTCGGCGCGCACCGCCGCCAGCAGCTCGGCGAGGATGCGGCGGCGCTCGGCCTCCTCGTCCTCGCTGGCCTGCTGCAGCGTGTTGTTGGGCTCGACCACCTGCAGCGGCTCGAAATAGAAGCTCTTGCCGGTCGCGGAGCGGCCGTGGACCAGGCCGCCGGCGCGGCCCCGGGCGCCCGCCGACTGCACCACCACCAGCCGGCCGCCGCGCATCGGGATGGTGTCCTCGGAGAGCTCGTCGCGATGGGCGCTGACGTAGTCGCCCAGCTCGCGGTAGAGCTGATCGCGGACGCTGCGGATCTGGCGCCGCAGCGAGGCCAGCCGGGGGCTGGCGTCCTCGCGCACCTCGCCGCGCCGGTCCAGGGTGCGGTCGATGCGCCGCAGCAGCGGCTCGATCTCCGGCAGGCCCGCGCACCATTCAGCCAGGCCGGGGCAGGGCGGATCAGCAGCGCGCACCCGCAACGCCGCGGCGCGGCTGGCCTTGCCGAGCTCCGCCAGGTGCATCAGGTCGGCGCCTTCGAGCGGCGGCCTGCCGTTCACCAGCCGGCGCAGCAGCTCGCCGGCCGGCGCTTCGAGATCGGGAACCAGGGGCTGACCGGCGACGAGGCGCGCCGCCTCTTCGTAACGGCGGCGATGGGCATGCAGGGCGGCCTCGCCGGCGAAGGGCCGCAGGCCAAGGATGCTCTCCCGGCCGAGGTCGGTGGCGGCCAGCCGCGCCAGCACCGCCAGGAGGCTCGGCAGCTCGAGGGCCTGGGCGCTGGCAGGCGAGAGCAACGAAAGCGGTTCGGCGGCGCTCACCAGCCGCAGTCTATACGGCGATCAAGCGACCCGGCTGAGGCTGGGGGTTCGCTGCTGGGCCGGGAGCCGCGGTTGGCGGGGGGCCAGGTAGCGGGCCAGCTGGTCCAGGAGGCCGATCATCTGCGGCGCGGTGGCGCGGAGCGGCTGGTGGGCGGCCTCGCAGTGGAACTGGAGCACTGCCGCATACCACTCCCAGCTCAGGTCGCGGGCCTGGATCTGCGGCCAGTGATCGAGCCCCAGCTGGTGCAGCTCGCCGGCTCGTCCCTGCCGGACGAGCACCTGGGCGAGCTCGATCTGCGCCAGGGCGGCCTCCCTCCCCAGGCCGTGCTGCGCCAGGGCGGCGACGGCGGCGACCAGGGTGGCCTCGGCGTTCTCGAGCCGCCCCAGGGACGCTTCGATCTGCCCCTTCAGCCGCCACAGGTGGGCCTCGGCCGCGGTGTCGCCGAGGCCCCGGTAAAGGCCGCGGGCGCGCTCCACCAGCCGCAGGGCCTCGGCGGGATCGTGTGGACCGTGGGGTGCGGCAGCCGCCGTTTGCTCCATGGCGATGCCGCGCAACAGCGTCGCCAGCCGGTAGAGGTTGACGGCCACCAGGCCCGGCTCCGCCACGGGATCGAGCAGATCGACGCCGGCGCGGAGGAGCTTGGCGGCGCGATCGCGATCGCCCAGATCGGCTCGGATGAGGCCCTGTTGCACCAGGGTGCGGCCGGCGCGGTGCGGCTCGGCGGCGGCGAGGAAGATCTCGGCCGCACGCCCGAGCAGCCGGTCGGCGCCCCCGGCGTCGCCGCGATCGGCGAAGAGACCGGCCTTGAAGACCAGCAGCTCCGCCCATTCCGCCGGCGTCAGCGTCCCATGCGGATCGCCGGCGGCCGCGGCACGGCCGGAGCGCTTCGCCAGCAGCGCGTCGGCGACCGCCAGCGCCCATTCCGCGCCGTCGAGATCGCCACCCAGGCGCCGCGCCTGCCCGACGTGCGCCCAGGCGCGCACCCGCGATGCCAGGGCGACGGTCACGCCGCAGAGGGTGACGTCGAGGCGATCGGCGATCGCCAGCGCCAGCTCCGCCGCCTGCAGCGCCAGCCCGGGCTGAGCGGCCGCCGCCTCGCGGCTGCGGTCGAGCAGCGCGTCGCAGACCGCCGGGGTGAGGAAGCGCTGTCCTGCCGCGCCGGCGGCGTCCGGGGAACGCAAGGCGGCCTGCGTTGCCGGCGGACTGGCCAGCAGCTCCGCCGCCAGGCGCGGGCCGAGCTCGCGCTCTTCCTCGATACGCCGCCCGGCGTCGGTCAGCTGCTCGAAGAGCTTGCCGTAGGCGGCGGCGGAGCGGGAGGCGGCGGACCGGCGGCGGGTGCTCGACGTCGCAGCCGGCCGCTGGGCGCCGGCCGGCCGGATTTCCGGACGTTCATCCAACTCCTCCAGCCCGGGCGCCGCAAGCGGATCACCCAGCGACCAGAGGCGGCTGGTCACCGCCAGGCACCGCGAGCAGCCGGCGATCAGGTGACGGACGATCCAGCGCCGCTCCGGCTCCTCGGCGTCGCTGCGCATGAAACGCTCGAGCAGGGTAGGATCCGGGTGCTCGCGGTGTTTTCCGGGTGCCCCGATGGTTCCGGGCGTCCCGTGTGTCCCGCGTGTTCCGGGTGTCCTGGCTGTGCCGGGCGTGCCGGATGTGCCAGTTTCTCCGCTGGCGCCCGCCGCTCCGATCGTGCCGCGTACCCCCGGAGAGCCGTGCGCTCCTGGTTCCTTGGCATCTCGAAGTGTGCCGGGAGCGCCGGGTTCCCCATGGGCTCTGCCTTCGCCGTCGGTATTTTCAGGGGTCTCAGGGGTTTCAGGGGGTCCAGGGGGCCGAGGGGGGTGGTGCGGCATCGAAGCGTCTCCTCCCGATGATGGCGCGGCTCGGAGTCTCGCCTGCAATAAACGGGGCGCCTTTCGAATACTTGTTGTCGCCGCCAACAACTCTACCCCCTGTCGATCTTGCTGTCAAGTAATAAAGGGTTGCCTGCCGAGAACATGGATATCGATCTAAGTTATTGATCTGCAATGTTTTGCGCTTGCCTGAAAGTGACGTTGAGGATACATTGCCGGCCATGCCCATTTTCGACGGCCTTGGCAGGTCGCTGCGCTGGCTGCGTGAGAGGCAGGTCAAACGTCAGTATCAGGTGGCGGAGGGCGCCGGCATCACCAAGGCGATGCTTTCCGCCTACGAGACCGGCAAGCAGAAGCCTTCGCTCGACACCCTTGAGAAGATCCTCGACGCCCTGGTCTGCGACCTGAACGACCTCCACAACGCTCTGCAGATCGTCAACGGTCGCCCGGAGCGGATGCGGCATTCCGGCGCCGGCCGCGACCAGTGGCGGACGGCTTCCGACAAGGCCGGCGAAAGCGGCTCACTGCCTCCCGACATCTACGAGATCCTGGGCGCCGGCGAGCCGCTGCCCTCCCAGGAGGAGCAGGCCATGAGCGAGATGCTCGGCGGCTTCCACAAGCTCCTTCGTTACATGCACTCCCGCGTTCCCACGCCGGCCCCGCCCGCGCCGGCGCCCTCCGCGCCGGCACCGCCGCCACGTCCCACCGCCGTTCCCGCCCCGTCCGAACCGTCGCCATCGCCGCCCGCAGAACCTGCGGACCGCGACGGCTCCTGACCGGCTCGCGGCGCGCGCACGTTCCTTGCACCGTAATTGAGGCAGGATCGCGGCGCAGGCCGCGAGTGAGGCGGATGGGGATGGGTGCCGGCGGTCGCGACCGGTACGGCAAGGCGACGTGACGATGCACAATCGATGGCAAGCTCTGGACCCCGGCGAGCCCGGCGCTTCCGGTCACCTCTCACCGGGCGCGCACGCGGCATCCGGCAGGAGCGAGGCGCGCCCGTCACTGGTCGCGGCGCCGTCGCCGGTGGGCTTGGCAGAGCGCTCGCCTCGACTCTCTTCGAGCCCGCCACTCGCCGCCGCCGGCTTCCCCGACCCCTTTCAGGGCAGGCATGTTTGCCTGATTTACGAACGGGCTGCCGAATCGCGAGCCGCGGTGGCGGCTTTTTTCGCCGCCGGTCAGGCTGCCGGCGAGCGCTGCCTCTACCATGGCGGCGACGCCAACCGGCGGCGTATCGAGCGGGCGCTCGCGGCCCATCGCGCGGCGCCGGGACCGAGCCTGCTGCCTGCCGCGGGGCACGCTGGCGGCGCGGCCGGCCCGGAGCGGGTCGGAATCTTCGCGCCGCCGCGCGGCGCCGGCTGGACGGCCTGGATGGACGGCATCCGCGATGCCGAGCGGCAGGCGCTGGCCGACGGCTTCGCCGGGCTGCGCGTCAGTTGGGAGATGCCACCCGCCGTCGCCACCATCATTTCCGACGCCAGCCTCGCTGCCGTCGCCAACCTCGCGGAGATGGAGCAGCTGCTCGACGAGTCCCTGGCCGGCAGCCGTTGCGCCGTGCTCTGCCGCTATTCGCGCCAGCGCACGCCGGCGCACCTGCTGCGGCAGGTCTTACACAGCCATCCCGGCGCGATGATCGGCGGGGAGGCCGGCGCCAACGTCTTCTACCAGCCGCCGCGCGGCAGCGCGGAGAACGCCGACGCCGGCATCGAGGCGCGGGTCGGGCGCATGCTCGGCCAGCTCTGCCGCGAGCTGCGCCGCGACCGCCGGCTGCGCGAGCTCGAGCGGCGGCTGGCCGAAAGGGGAGGCGAGATCGAGCGCGCCGGCCAGGAGCGCGAGCAGCTGCTGGCCATGCTTGCGCACGAGCTGCGCAATCCGCTCGGAGCGGTGACCATCGCGCTGGCCGTGCTGCGCCAGCGGGGCGCCAAGTGCGAAGCCGACGAGACCTGGCGGCGGGCGCTCGACACGGCGGAGCGCCAGGTGTTTCATCAGGCGGTCCTGGTCGACGATCTGCTCGAAGCGTCCCGGGCGACCAGCGGCGAGATCGAGCTCCGGCGCGAGCCATTGGACCTGGCGCGCCTGGTGCCGGAGGTCGTCGACGCCCATCGCACCGAGGTACGCGAGGCCGGCCTGGCGCTGGACACCGAGCTGGCGCGCGAGGCGCTGCCGGTTTCGGGCGACCGGCCGCGGCTGTGGCAGGCGGTGGCGCACCTGCTGCAAAACGCCATGAAATTCAGCCAGGCCGGTGGCCGGGTGAGAGTGCGACTGCGCCGCACCGCCGGCGGCCGGGCCGAGATCAGCGTACGCGACAGCGGCATCGGTATCGCGCCCGAGCTGCTGCCGCACGTCTTCGAGGTCTTCACCCAGGCCGACCACACTCTCGACCGCTCGAAGGGAGGGCTGGGCGTCGGGCTGGCCATGGTCAAGGGCGTGATCGAGCGCCACGGCGGCGAGGTGCGGGCCAGCAGCGAGGGGCAGGCCGTTGGCGGCTCCGAGTTCAAGCTGCTGCTGCCGCTGGACCCCGCGGGCGTGGACCCGGACGCGATCGAAGAGCGCGACGGCGGCGAGACAGCGGCGGACGGCTGCCGCCCGGCGCCGCTGAACGGCGCCCTCCCGACACCGGCAAACGGCGCCCTCCCAGCGCCGCCAAACGGCGCCCTCCCAGCGCCGGCAAACGGCGCCCTCCCGGCACCGGCGAGAAGAGCCCGGCGGGTGCTGGTGGTCGAGGACAACCTCGATGCCGCGGAGACGCTGCGCGACCTGCTCGAGCTATCGGGATTCGAGGTCGAGATCGCCGCCTCGGGCGATGCCGGCGTGGCGACGGCGCGGCGCTTCCATCCCGAGGTCGTGCTCTGCGACCTGGGGCTGCCCGGGATGAACGGCTTCGAGGTGGCGAAGGCGTTACGCCACGATCCGGAGACCGCCGGATCGCGGTTGATCGCGCTGACCGGCTACGGCGACGACGAAGATCGCCGCCGGTCGCATGCCGCTGGCTTCGACCTCCACCTCACCAAGCCAGTCGATCCCGGCCTGCTGCGCCGGCTGCTTGCGAACGACGTCCCCAGGTCGTGAGCCGGCAAGCTACCCCTCCGCTCACGCCGGCAGCAGCGCGTAGCGGAGCACCAGCAGGACAGCCAGCAGGTACATCAGCCAGTGCACCTCGCGGCTGCGCCGCGCCGCCAGCTTGACCAGGACGTAGACGACGATGCCGGCCGCCAGGCCGTGCGAGATGTTGAAGGTCAAAGGCATCAGGATGGCGGTGAAGAACGCCGGTGCCGCCTCGGTGAGATCCGACCAATCGATCTCGCGCACCGCTCTCACCATCAAGGTGCCCACCAGGATCAGGGCGGGGGCGGTCACCGGGTTGCCGCCGCCGGCCGACGCCTGGCCGACCATGGCGATCAGCGGCATGAAGGCCAGCGAGGCCAGCAGCAGCAGCGCGGTGACCAGGCTGGCGAGGCCGGTGCGGGCTCCGACGCCGATCCCCGCGCCGCTCTCGATGTAAGAGGTCACCGGCGAGGTGCCACAAAGCGCCCCCGAGACCATGCCCAGCGCGTCGGCGGCCAGCGCCCGCTCCAGCCGCGGCAGCTCGCCACCGCGGGCCGGGGCCGCCGGCGGCTCCTGGCGTCCCGCCACCGCGGCCTGCTGGGCCGGCCCCCCCGCCCCCGCCAAGCCTGCCATGCGGGCGAGGCCCATCAGCGTGCCGAGCGTGTCGAAGAGCGCGAAAAACAGGATCACCAGCCCGAGCGGCAGGTATTGGAGGCGGAGCGCGCCGCCGAGGTCGATGGCCGCTCCCGGCAGGGCGAGCGCCGGCATCGCCAGCAGCCGCGCCGGCGCGTGCACGGCGCCGGTCGCGAGCGCCGCGCCCAGGGTCGCCAGCAGCCCCCAGAAGATGGCGGTGTGCACTCCGGCGGCGAGCAGGGCGAGCGTGACCGCGAGGCCGCCGAGGGTGAGGAGCGCGGTCGTCGAGCGCAGATCGCCGAGCGCCACCAGGGTGTTGGGATCGGCGCGCAGCAGGCCGCCGTGCTGCAACCCGATGAAGGCGATGAACAGGCCGATGCCGACCGCCCCGGCCAGCTGGATCACCGGCGGCACGGCCCGCACCAGCAGCCGGCGCACGCCGGTGACGGTCAGCGCCAGGAAGGCCAGACCGCTCCAGAAGACCAGCCCCAGCGCCGTCGGCCAGGGCACCTTGGCCCCCAGGCAGATGGTGTAGGCGAAGAAGGCGTTCATTCCCATGCCCGGCGCCAGGGCGATGGGATAGTTGGCGAGCAGCGCCATCGCCAGCGTCGCCACCGCCGCCGCCACGGCGGTCGCCGCGATGGCGCCGTCGAGCGGCATCCCGGCGGCGGTCAGGAAGACCGGGTTGACGGCCAGGATGTAGGCCATGGTGAGGAAGGTGGTCACACCCCCCACCACCTCGCGGCCAAGCGTCGAGCCGGCCGCCCGCACCCCGAACAGGCGCTCGAGCATGGGTTCTATCTTATGTTCATCTCCCCCGACCGCCACCCCGATGCGACGGCCAGCGTCAGGCGCTCGAGCGAGCTGACCGGATCGGCAGCGGGCACCGGCACCACGGTCAGCGACCCGGCGTGATCGCGCAACAGGGCGCCGAGCTGCAACCCCCAGGAGATGCCGTAAGGGTAGTCGTTCCATCCCCAGGGCGTGGCCGGCGCCGGCGCGAAAACCGGTGGCGCCTGGCCGCGGGGCGGGACGCGGAGCTGGCCGACCAGCCAGACGCGGCGACCGGCGGCCAGGGTGCGACGGACGCTCGCCAGCACGTCGTCGATCGGGCGGGGCGAGGCCAGCCTCGCCTTGAGCAGGTCGTAACGGTGGATGGTGTGATCCGAAATGTCCGGCAGCGTCACCCAGGCCGCCGGACCGCGGTAGTACCGCTGGAAGCTGACGCCGAAATACCAGGGCGACACCACCACCAGGTCGCCGGCGGCGGCCTCGGCGGCCAGCCTGCCGGCCACCAGATCGGCGTTGGTCATCCGCATCCGCAGCCGCGGCAGCTCGGACGGCAGCATGGCGCCGGCGAGGAGCAGGGCGAGCGCCAGCCGCACCCACCGCGCGCATCCCCTGAACCGCGCCGCCCGGCCGAGGCCGGCCACCAGCGGTTCGAGGGCGCAGGCGACGAGCGCGAGCAGCGGCAGGTCGTACCAGGCGCGCGGCGTGTAGGCGAGGAAATCGAGGAACCACAGCTGGGCCGCGATGCCCATAATGATGGCGAGGACGGCGAACAGACGCACGTCGCGGCTGACGCCACCGGCCGCCGACTCGCCCGCGGGGTCCGCGGGCGCCGTCATCGTCCGGGCGGCCGCGGAAGGCATGGGTGCGGCGTCGCCAGCCGCCGGCGACCGCCGGCCGCGTGCCAGCTCCCAGGCCGTGCCGACGACCGCCAACGCGATCAGCGGCAGCCAGACCCAGGCCGCCGGACCGAGCGCCGCCAGCAGCACCCGCGCGATCAGCACCAAGCCGGCGTGATAGACCACCACCA
>DATGHG010000191.1:0-19124 GCA_035308185.1 Thermoanaerobaculia bacterium
TGGGCGGCGAGCTGCTGCGCACCGGCGGCATCGCCGGCGGCGTCGATCGTCGCCTGGCGCCGTCCGGCGCGCTCGCCGGCGACGGCCTGGACGACCTGCTGGAAGCGCGCGCCGCCACCATCGAGGTGGCGATCGGCGAGGACTCCGGCAGCGCCAGCCTGAGCTGCTTGCGGGAGGACTTCGCCCAGCTGCTGCCGGTGTTCGCCGCGATGCTGCGGCACCCGGCCTTCGATGCTGCCGAGCTGCATCTCGCGCGCAACCTCGCCAAGGATCGCCTGCGGCGCCAGAACGACGACCCCGACGAAGTGCTGGCGCGCGAGTTCGCGCGCCTGGTGTATGGCCCCGACTCCCCCTGGGGCCGCACCCCCACCTTCGCCACCCTGGACGCCGTCGGCCGCGACGACCTGCTCGCCTGGCATCAGCGCAGCCTACAACCGCAGGCCGTCGTGCTCGGCCTCACCGGCGACTTCGACGCCGCCGGCGCGCTCGCCGCGGTGCGCGCCGCCTTCGGCGACTGGTCGCGAGGCTCCTATCGGCTTCCCACCGGCGACTCCTTCCCCTACCGCCGCCAACCGCACCCCGGCCTGTTCGTGATCGACAAGAGCGACCTGAGCCAATCGCAGGTGATGATGGGTCATCTCGGAGTGATCAAGAGCGACCCCGACTTCTACGCCATCGAGGTGCTCGACGACGTGCTCTCCGGCTCCTTCGCCTCCCGCCTGGTCAACGACGTGCGCACCGAAAAAGGGCTCGCCTACGAGGTCGACGGCCGCATCGGCAGCGATTGGGACCACCCGGGGCTCGCCGCCCTCAGCCTCTCCACCAAGGCGAGCACCACCGCCGACGGCGTCGCCGCCCTGCTCGACGAAGCCCGCGGCCTCACCGCCCGCCCGCCCACCGACGAGGAGGTGGCGCGCGCCAAGCAGGCCATCCTGGCGTCGTTCATCTTCCATTCCGATTCGCGCGCCAAGGTGCTCGACCAGCAGCTCGCCTTCGAGCTGTTCGGCTATCCCGCCGACTGGTTGCAGCGCTACCGAGCCGGGATCGAGGCGGTGACCACCGCGGCCGTGCGCCAGGCGGCCGCACGCCACCTGCATCCCGACCAGTTCACCATCCTGGTCGTCGGCCCCGCGGAGAGCGCCGATCGCTCGCTCGCCGCCTTCGGCAAGGCCGTGCCGATCCCCCTGCCGGACTTCGCCGGCGGCCCGGGCCGCTAGCCGGGCCTGGCAAGAAAAACCTTTCCATTCCTCCTCCGCCGGCCGGCAACGGCAGGCAGACGCCGGCAGACGCCGGCAGGCACCGGCATGGATCTTGCGGACCACAGAGCTGCAAGGCGGCGGCGGACGTCGCCTGGGAACCATAACCCACCAGGAGAACCTCATCATGAAGATGGAATCCCTCAAGGACCTCTACCTCGAACAGCTGCGCGACATCTACGACGCCGAGAACCAGTTGCTGGAGGCGCTGCCGAAGATGGCGGAAGCCGCTCACCACCCGCCGCTTCGGGAAGGCTTCCAGCAGCACCTGCGCCAGACCCGCGAGCACGTCGCCCGTCTGGAGCGGGTGATCGACGGGCTCGGCGAGAAGCCGCAGGGGCAGACCTGCCACGGCATGAAGGGCCTGATCAAGGAAGGCCAGGAGATGATCAAGGCCAAGGGCGACCCGGACGTGATCGACGCCGGCCTGATCGCCGCCGCGCAGCGCGTCGAGCACTACGAGATCGCCGCCTACGGCACGGTGCGCGCCTACGCCGAGGCCCTGGGCGCCGGCGAGGCGGTGCGGCTGCTCGAAAAGACGCTGCAGGAAGAGGAAGAGACCGACGACAAGCTGACCGACATCGCGGAAAGCCACGTCAACGTCGAGGCCCTGGCCGCGCCCGCGCACGCCTGATCGGCGAGCGCCGGTTTCGCGGTCTCCCGAGGCGCTCCGGCCGGATCCGGGGCGCCTTTTTTTTCGTCGCCGCGGGCTGGGGCGGCGCCACGACAGCCTGGCGGCGCAACAGCTCCAGGGTCAGCGCCTCGAGCTCCGCCAGGCTCGCCACCGTGCCGGACGCCGGCGCGGCGGCGGCCAGCGCGCCCGCCAGGAAAGCCTCGATCACCGCCGGATGCACGTAGTACTTGCGGCAGATGGCCGGCCGGTTGCCGAGCTGCGCGGCGACCTGCTTGACCGCCTCGATCACCGCCCGGCCCGCCGGCTCGGCCTCGGCGCTGTCCGCCCGCAGCAACGCCGCCAGCGCCAGCACCGTGCCGCCCCAGGTGCGGAAGTCCTTGGCGGTGAAATCCTCGCCGGTCGCCGCCCGCAGGTAATCGTTGACGTCCGCGGAGTCCACCGCCCGGCGCTCCCCCGCCTCGTCCAGGTACTGGAACATCTCGTGCCCCGGCAGCTCGCGGCAGGCCCGCACCACCCGCGCCAGCCGGCGGTCCGCGACCGCGATGCTGTGCTCCTTGCCGCTCTTGCCGCGGAAGCGGAAACGCATGGTGGCGCCGGCGACGTCGACATGACGGGAGCGCAGGGTGGTCAGGCCGAAGGACTGGTTGTCGCGCGCGTACTCGGCGTTGCCGACCCGGATCAGAGTCGTCTCGAGCAGCCGGACCACGGTCGCCAGCACCTTCTCGCGCGGCAGCCCGGGCAGGGCGAGGTCGCTTTCGACGCGGGCGCGGAGCCGCGGCAGCGCCTCGCCGAAGGCGGCCATGCGGCCGAACTTGCTCTCGTCGCGCACCGTCCGCCAGTCCGGGTGATAGCGGTACTGTTTGCGGCCGCGGGCATCGCGGCCGGTGGCCTGCAGATGGCCGCTGGGCTGGGGACAGATCCAGACGTCGGTCCAGGCGGGCGGCACGGCCAGGGCGGCGATCCGCAGCCGGTCCTGCCGGTCGCGCAGCGGGCGCCCGGCGGCATCGTGGTAGCTGAAGCCGCGCCCGTGGCGCCGGCGCCGGATCCCGGGCCGGTCGTCGTTGACGTACCGCAGGCCGGCCAGACGAGCGCTCAGCCGCGGATCGGCGGCGACCTCCTGCGGATCCGGCAGCGCGGCGGTGGTCAGGGATTCCAGCATGATCTCAGCGGCTTTCCTTGTAGACTGCTTTGCTTGTAAAACCTGCCGGCGAACGCTGCGAGCACGGGGACCGCCATGCCGGCGCCGGAACCCGGTCTTTTCATCGAGCGGGTCATCGAGCGTGCCTGCTGCATCGAGCGTGCCCGCCCCTCCCGAGACCCCGCCCCCCAGCACCGTTCGCGTCACCAGCCGCCGCGATGGCATGCTCCCTGCACCGAAGCACGCCGCGGAGGTTCTCATCAAATGGAAGCCTTGCGAGTGGAGAGTCGCGCCGGAACCCATGTGGCGCCGGCTTTGACGCGCCTGGAGGTGCCAGAGGCAGCGATGACGACGACGCAGCCAGAGCCGGTGATTCCGATGCATGCCCTGCAAATCCTCCGGCTCCTGCAACCGGGGATCGTGCTGCTGGACGGCGGCGGCGAGGCGCGATGGGCCGACGAGCGCGCGCTCATCCTCCTCGGCTGCCGCGACGCCACCGCCCTCGCCGCGGCCTGGGCGGCCTTCCGCCCGAGCCTGCACGCCGCCGGCCTGCTGCCGGCGCCCGGCGGCTCGCCATCCCCGGCCGCCGCACCGCCGCCCCCGACCACGGCGGTCGAGCTGCCGCCGGCCTTCGCCGGCGGCCAGCCGCTGCTGGTTGCCGTCGTCCCTGCCGGCCGCGCCGCGGCAGGCGACCCGCCAGCTGCCAGCGCCACCCTGCTGCTGCACGACGCCGAGCTCGTCGCGACGCTCGCAGGCGATCTGCGCGCGGCGGCGCAGATGCGTTCGCTGGCGCAGATCTCGCCGGCGGTGGCGCACGATCTGCGCGCCCCGATCAATGCCATGGTGCTGAACCTCGAAGTGCTCAGGGAGACGCTGGCGGCCGGAGCGGCCGGGGCCGGCCCGCCCGGACGCGATCCGCTGGAGCGCCAGCGCCGTTACGTCAACGTGCTGCGCGAGGAGCTGTCGCGCCTGCACCAGTCGATCGAGCTGTTCATCGCCCACATCTCGCCGCGCGGCGATCGGCTCGAGGTCGTCGATCTGCGCGAGCCGGCGCGTGACCTGGCCGCCATCCTGGTGCCGCCGGCCCGCAAGCAGCAGACGAAGGTCGAGACGCTGCTCCCCGACGGGCCGGTGCCGGTCCTCGGCCAGCGCTACCCGCTGCGCCAGGCGTTGCTGCACCTCGGCCTGGGCGCCCTGGAGCGGGTGCCGCGCGGCGGCACGCTCGAGATCCGCCTGGATCGCCCGCCGGGACTGCCGCCGCGGGCACGGCTGCGGCTCGCCGCCGTCGCGCCGCCGGGGGGCGAGCCGATGGCGACCGCCGCGCCGCAGCCGCCGCCGGCGGCGAGCGCCACGGCCGCGGCACGGCTGGAGGCGGCGCGCGGCATCCTCGCCGACTGCGGCGGGAGCTTGCAGGCGGGAACCGGGCAGGGACCGGTTTTTGAGATAGGCTTCCCGCTGTCCAGTGCCAGCGATCCCGATTGAGAGCCGGAATGCCCCACGCGCTCGCGGTTGACGACGACCCCAACTTCCTCTCGGCGCTCGCCGAGCTGATCGAAGGCCAGGGCTTCACCACCAACACCGCGCTCAACCTGCGCGATGCGCGGGTGCAGGTGAGCCACCGGGCGCCGGACGTGGCGCTGGTGGACCTCTATCTCCCCGACGGCAGCGGCATCGATCTGCTCAAGGACCTCGAAGGCGGCGCCGCCACCGAGGTGGTGCTGATGACCGGCCACGCCGACGTGGAGAGCGCCGTCCAGGCGCTGCGGCTGGGCGCCAGCGACTACCTCACCAAGCCGCTTGACATCGGCCGGCTCAAGAACATCCTGGCCAACGTCGCCAACCAGCAGCCCAACCTGGCGCCGGGCGGCGCGGGTGGCGGCCTCGGCGTGGGCGGCGGCCTCGGCGGGGGCCAGCCGGGCTTGCGCGACGACGGCACTACGGCCGCGCCGGCCGGCGAGCTGGATCGTTTGGGGCTGCTGCTCGGCGCCTCCGAGGCGATGGTGCTGACCTACGAGATGATCAACCGGGTGGCGCCCACCGACGCCACCGTGCTGCTGGTCGGCGAGAGCGGCACCGGCAAGGACCTGGCGGCGACCACCCTGCACCACCTCAGCCGGCGGACCAAGACGCCGTTCCTGCCGCTCAACTGCGGCGCCATCTCCCCCACCCTGATCGAAAGCGAGCTGTTCGGCCACGAGCGCGGCAGCTTCACCGGCGCGCAGCATCGGCACAAGGGCTATTTCGAGCGCGCCCACGGCGGCACGCTGTTCCTCGACGAGATCAGCGAGATGCCGATCGAGTTGCAGGTCAAGCTGCTGCGCGTGCTCGAGACCGGCACCCTGGCGCGCATCGGCGGCGATCAGCAGGTTGCCGTCGACGTGCGGGTGATCGCGGCGACCAACCGCGATCCGCAACAGGCGGTCGCCGACGGCAAGCTGCGCGAAGACCTGCTCTACCGGTTGCAGGTGTTCCCCATCCAGATGCCGCCGCTGCGCGACCGCGGCGGCGACGTCGAGCTGCTCGCCAACTACTTCCTGGACCAGCTCAACGAGCGCCAGGGCACCGCCAAGCGCTTCGCCGGGGAGGCGCTGGACCGGTTGCGCCACCACCTCTGGCCAGGCAACGTGCGCGAGCTCAAAAACGTCATCCATCGCGCTTTCATCATGGCCGACGAGGAGATCACCACGCGCAGCCTGCCGCGCGAGGTGGGCGGCGATGCTGGCGGGGACCGCAGCCTGCATTTCCAGGTCGGCGCCTCGATCGCCGAGGTCGAGCATCGCCTGATCCTGGCCACCCTCGACGCCCATGCCGGCAACAAGCGCAAGACGGCGGAAGTGCTTGGGGTGAGCCTGAAGACGTTGTACAATCGCCTCAACACGTATCGCGTGAGCGAGGTGTAGGCAGTCGCATCCCACCTCCCGCGCTCGAGGACGCGTCATCGGCCCCCTTGAGGCGCCGTGCGGGAGCGTGTATACTCCCCGATCGTCCAACGACTTAGGGACTTGTCCTGGACAGGAGGCTGTGGCACAAAAGCTGCTTTCTTTCAGACAGTCGTGGACCCCCGCACCCACAGCGACGTGGGTTTCTCTATCGGCAGGGCGCCACCAGGTCTGATGCCACGGATCTCCGCCAGGTCAGACTCTAAGGAGAGGGATGCCATGAACGACCACCGTAAGCTCTTAGCCGGCCCGGCTTTACGCCGCGCGACCGTGATCGCGGCGGGGCTGGCGGTTGGCGCCTTGGCGGCCATGCTCGTAGCCTTGAGCGCGTGCCGGACGGCGGAGCCGGCGCGCTTGCAGGCTGACGATTCGACGATCACCGCGAAAATTCAGGCCAAGCTGGCGTCCCTGGCTGCCACCAGCGCCAACGGCGATCTCGACCCATCCCGCATCGCCGTGACCACCAAGAATGGGGTGGTGACCCTCGAGGGCCGGGTGAAGAAGGATGACACCCGTGAGGAGATAGAACGCGATGCGCGGGACACGGACGGTGTGCAGCGGGTCATCGACCTGGTCAAGGTGGGCGATCTGCAGTAAATCGCCCTGTCATCTTCAATCCAGTTACATGTCAGAAGGGAGACAAACCACCATGAAGAAGTCGCTCGTTTACCTGTCCTTGACGTGCTTGCTGGTCGGCCTGTTGAGCCTGGTCGGCTGCAAGAAGGAGGAGACCACGGAGGAGACGACTCCGGCCACCACCTCCACCACGACCACCACCGAGACCACCACGACCTCGACGGACATGGGCACCGGGACGGCCATGGGCAGCGACATGGGCACCGGGTCGTCCTCGATGGGTACCGACAACATGGGTACCTCGACCGCCCCGCCGCCCGCCAAGTAAGCTACCGGTCCCCACAGACACCAGACTCCAAAGTTGCACTGCGAAGGGCGCTCGCGCGGCGGGCGTCCTTTTTTTTTGCACGGGCGGCCCGCTCCCCGGGAGCGCGACGTACGGGCTCGCTGTGGGTCAGTGCCTTGATCGGGCCGTGTTGCCTCGCCCGTTTGAGTCGCGCTCCTCGGGGATCGGGCCGCCCCGGCCCGGCATCAGCCCGGCTCCCAAGGTCCGCGGAATGCTCGTCTCCCCTGACCGGTTACCGCCTGTGACGGCCGGGGGCGATGCTCCCCCGACGGTCTCATCGATTTACTGCGCCAGCGCGACGGCCAAAAGGAGACCTGCGGTGGAAAGCCGCCAGATCGTTACCAGTGTGCACGGCCATTACCTGCTCGAAGCGCCGACGGCGCCGGCCGGCTGCGTGGTGGGGTTCCACGGCTATGGCGAGAGCGCGGAGCGCCACCTCGAAGAGCTGCGGCGGATCCCCGGGGCGGCGGGCTGGGCGCTGTGCGCCGTCCAGGCACTGCATCCTTTCTACAACCGGCATGGCGAGGTCATCGCAAGCTGGATGACCCGCTTCGATCGCGAGCACGCCATCGCCGACAACGTCGCCTACGTCGCCGCCGTGGTCGGCGAGCTGCGGCGCGAGCTGCCGCCCGGGACCTGCCTGGTCTACCTCGGTTTCTCCCAGGGGGCGTCGATGGCCTACCGTGCCGCCGCCGGCTGCGGCCATCCCTGCCAGGGCGTCATCGTGCTCGGCGGCGACCTGCCGCCCGAGCTCGCCGATCACGATCTCGCCGGCTTCCCGCCGGTCCTGCTCGGCCGCGGCAGCAGCGAGGAGTGGTTCGACGCGGCCAAGATGGAGCACGACGTCGAGCTGCTGCGCGCCAAGGGCGTCGACATCCAGCCGCTCATCTTCGCCGGCGGCCACGAGTGGACCGACGAGTTCCGCGCCGCGGCCGCCCGTTTCCTCCACGAGATCCGGCGCCCCGCCTCCTAGATCTCCTAGATCTCCCAGCTCACTCCGGGCCGCTCCCGAGAGCGGCGACGGAGCGCGCCGGCTCCTCTAGCGCGCCGCCCGCAGGCCGGACGTCGGCCGGTGCAGCGGCGCGGCGAGCTCGCGGATGCGCTGCTCGAGCCTCGCCGGCAGCTCCGGGTCATCGCCCATCTGCTCCACCAGCCGCACCAGCGCGCTGCCGACCACCACGCCGTCGGCGACCGCGCCGAGCGCCGCCACCTGCTCGGGCGTCGAGATGCCGAAGCCGACCGCCAGCGGCAGGTCGAGGCGGCGGCGCAGCCGCTTGAGGTCGCGGATCAGGTCGCCGGGGAGACTGGCGCGCTCGCCGGTCGTGCCGGTCCGCGAAACGTAATAGATGAAACCGGTGGCGGCGCCGGCGGTGAGCGCGATCCGGTCCTTGGTGCTGGTGGGAGCGAGCAGGCAGATGCTGTCCACTCCCCGCTCGCGCAGCGCCGGCAACAGCTCCCGGCGCGACTCTTCCGGCGGCAGGTCGACGCACAGCACGCCGTCGACGCCGGAGGCCGCCGCCTGTTCGGCGAAGCGATCGACGCCACGGGCGTAGATCGGGTTGTAATAGGTGAAGAGCACGATCGGCACGCCCAGCTGGTCGCGGTGGCGGGCGATCAGCTCCAGGATGCCCGAGAGCCTGGTGCCGGAGGCCAGGGCCCGCATCGCCGCGCGCTGGTTGACCGGGCCGTCGGCGATCGGGTCGCTGAAAGGCACGCCCAGCTCGATGATATCGGCGCCGCCCGCCGCTGCCGCCGCCAGCTGGCCGGCGGTGGCGCTGAGATCCGGATCGCCGGCCATCAGGAAGGGGATGAACGCCGCGCGGCGCTCGGCGGCGCAGCGGGCGAAGGCCTCGCCGATGCCGCTCATCGCGCGCTCCCCGGCTGCTGCAAGGCCTGGTGCAGACCGCCCGCCGCGCTCTCGCCCCCCCCGCCTTCGAGGATTGCCGGGTTCACCCCCCGCCAGCCGTGGCCGGCGGCGATCAGCGGTTCGACCGCATCCCGGCGCGGCAGGCTGGCGGCGGGGTGCTCGCGGTCGTACTCGAGCACCGACTCCACGTCCTTGTCGCCGCGGCCGGAGAGGTTCACCAGGATGATCCGCCGGCGCGACAGCTCCGGGGCGTGGCGGACCGCCTCGGCCACCGCGTGGGCGCTCTCGAGCGCCGGCAGGATGCCTTCGGTCCTGGCCAGCAGGTGAAAGGCGGCCACCGCCTCGGCGTCGGTGGCGAAGGTGTACTCGACGCGTCCCTGCTGCTCGAGCAGCACGTGCTCGGGGCCGACGGCCGGGTAGTCGAGGCCGGCGGAGACCGAATGGGTCTGGGCGATCTGGCCCTCCTCGTCCTGCAGCACCAGGGTGCGGGTGCCGTGCAGGACGCCCATCGCACCGCTGGCGAAGCGCGCCGCGTGCTGGCCGCTGGCGCCGCCGCGGCCGCCGGCCTCCACCCCGATCAGCCGCACGCGGCGATCGCCGAGGAAAGCGGTGAACAGGCCGAGCGAATTGCTGCCGCCGCCGACGCAGGCCACCGCCAGGTCGGGGGTCTCGGTGCCGGCCTGGCGCTTGAGCTGCTCCCGCGCCTCCTCGCCGATGACGCGATGGAAATCGCGCACCATGCGCGGATAGGGATCGGGGCCGAGCACCGAGCCCAGGACGTAGTGAGTGGTGCGGATGTTGGTCACCCAATCGCGCAGCGCCTCGTTGATGGCGTCCTTGAGGGTGCGGCTGCCGGAATCGACCGCCACCACCTCCGCACCCAGCAGGTGCATGCGATCGACGTTGAGGCGCTGGCGGCGCATGTCCTCGGTGCCCATGTAGACCACGCACGACAGTCCCAGGAAGGCGGCGGCGGTGGCGGTGGCGACGCCGTGCTGGCCGGCGCCGGTCTCGGCGATGACCCGCTGTTTGCCCATGACGCGGGCCAGCAGGCACTGGCCCACGGCGTTGTTGATCTTGTGCGCGCCGGTATGCAGCAGGTCCTCGCGCTTGAGGAAGATGCGGGCGCCGCCGAGCTCGGCGGACAGGTGCGAGGCGAAATACAGCGGCGTCGGCCGCCCGACGTAATCGCGCAGCACCGCCGCCAGCTCGCGACGGAAGGCGCGCCGGCGGTGATGCCGGTCGTAGGAGCGGGCCAGCTCGACGAGCGGCGCCATCAGGGTCTCGGGCACGTAGCGCCCGCCGAACGCCCCGAAATAGCCCTCCGCGTCAGGGAGCGCTGGTGACCTGGCCATTCCTCACCTCCTCGAACAGCTGCCGCAGCAGTCGCGGGTCCTTCCTGCCTGGAGCGGCTTCCACGCCGGAGCATACGTCAACCGCGAACGGCCGAAGGCTGGCAACCACCCGCCGCACGTTGGCGGGCCCCAGGCCGCCGGCGAGGAACAATCGCCGGACCTCGCCGCCAGGCTCGCCGGCGGCCCGGCCGGAAATCGCGGCCACGCCGGCCGCATAATCCCACGCCCGTCCCGTGCCACCATAGGCTTGGCCGGCAAGGAGCTCGCCGGGAAGGACGGCACCGGCCGGAGAGTCGAGCAGCAGGCCCCAGCAATCGCCGTAGGCGAGGGCCGCGGCCGCATCGGGAGCGCGCAATGCCTTGAGCGCGCGCGCCGCGAACTGTCGCACCACCGCCGGCGGCTCGTCGCCGCTGAACTGCACCAGATCGAGCCCGACCGCGGCCGCCGTCGCCTCGACCGCCGCGGCGTCCGGGTTCACGAACACGCCCACCAGGGAGACCCGCGGCGCCGCCGCGCGCACCGCCATGGCGATCTCGCGCGCCTGCTGCACGCCGAGGCACCGCGGGCTGCCCGGCCAGAAGTTGAGCCCCAGGTAGTCGGCCCCCAGCTCGGCGCTGAGCAGGGCGCCGGCCACGTCGGTGACGCCGCAGATCTTGACCGCGACCCGCATCTCAGTCCCCGCGGGCGCCGCGGACCGCGCCGTCCTCGCCGCCGACCCCGCGCAGCGCCCGCAGGGTCGCCGCCGGGTCCGCGGCGAGCAAGAGCGACTCGCCGATCAGCATGGCGTCGAAGCCGCTCTCGGTCAGCAGCGCGACGTCCAGGGCATCGCGGATGCCGCTCTCCGCCACCTTGAGCGCCGCCGGCGGCAGCGCCGGCACCAGGGCGACCGAGCGCTCGAGATCCACCTCGAAGGTGCGCAGGTCGCGGTTGTTGACCCCGACCAGCTCCCAGGGCTCGCCGGCCAGGGCGGCGACGTCGGCGCCGTCGTGGACCTCGATCAGCGGCGCGAGGCCCAGACCGCGCGCCAGCCGGGCATAGGCGGCCAGCTCCTCCGGTTCGTAGAGCGCGGCGATCAGCAGCACGGCATCGGCGCCGGCGCTGCGCGCCCAAGCCAGTTGCAGCGGATCGACCACGAAATCCTTGGCCACCGCCGGCAGCCCCGAAGCGGCGCGGCAGGCGGCGAGCAGCTCGTAGCTGCCGAAGAAGAAGTCCGGTTCCACCACCACCGACAGCGCGGCGGCGCCGTTGGCGGCGTAGATCCTCGCCTGCGCCAGCGGATCGACCCGCTCGCGGAGCGAGCCCAGCCTGGGGGAGCCCATCTTGACCTCGGCGATGATCGCCGGGTGGGCGCGGCGCCCCGGGTGCGCAGGGGGCGCGGCCGGCGGCGAAGCGCTCGCCGAGTCAGGCGACGCCGCGCTCGCCTGGGACGCCGCGCTCGCCTGGGACGAAGTGCTCGCCTGGGACGAAGTGCTCGCCGCGGCCGGCGGCGCCGTGGTCGCCGGGGCCGGCCAGCCCGCCAGCGCCGCCAGGAAGGCGTTGTCGCGCGGCGTCAGCGGCTCCGAGGCGGCGTCGTCGAGCGCCGCGGAGCCGGAGGCGGCGGCGTGCCATTCCACCGTGGCGGCCATGGCGGCCGGCTCCGGCAGGCCGGACCGGTGCTCGGCCAGCCGCTCCCGCCGCCGTTCGGCAATGCGCCGCAACAGATCCGGAGCGCCATCCCGGCGGCTCATGCCGGGAACCTCGTCGGCTGGGCCGGCACGCCACCCACCCGCGCGCCCGGTCGCGGCCGGCCGTGGCCGCCGGCGCTCACGCCAGGAACCTCACCAGCTGCGCGAGCTTGTCGGCGGCTTCGCCCGAGACCAGGACCTCGCGCGCCCGCGCCACGCCGGCGGCCAGGTCCACGGCCAGCCCGGCGACGTAGAGCGCGGCGCCGGCGTTGAGCACGGTGACGTCGGCCAGCGGCCCGACGCCGGCGGCCAGCACCTCCCGCATCAGCGCCGCGTTCTCCTCCGGTCCGCCGCCCGCCAGCTCGTGCAGCGCGGCGCGGCGGATGCCCAGCGCCTCCGGCTCGAGGGTGTAGCAGCGCACCTCGCCGCCGCGCACCTCGCACACCCGCGTGGTGCCGGTGGTGGTGATCTCGTCCAGCCCGTCCTCGCCGTGCACCACCAGCGCATGGTCGGTCCCCAATTCGGCGAGCACGTGGCCGATCGGCTCGACCAGCGTCGCGGCGTAGACCCCCATCAGCTGGCGCCGTGCTCCGGCCGGGTTGGTGAGCGGCCCGAGCACGTTGAAGATGGTGCGCAGCGCCAGCTCGCGGCGCACCGGCATGACCTCGCGCATCCCGGGATGGAAATACGGCGCGAACAGAAAGCAGATCCCCACCTGTTCGAGCGCCCGGCCGGCGGTCGCCGGGTCCTCGTCGAGGCGCACGCCGAGCGCCGCCAGCACGTCGGCGCTGCCCGAGCGGCTGGAAACCGAGCGGTTGCCGTGCTTGGCCACCGGCGCGCCGGCGGCGGCGGCGACCAGCGCCGCCGCGGTCGAGATGTTGAAGGTGCCGCGGCCGTCGCCGCCGGTGCCGCAGGTGTCCACCACCAGCGGGCGGCGGTGCGGGATCGGCTTGGCGCGGCGGCGCATGGCGGCGGCGGCGCCGGCGATCTCCGCCACCGCCTCGCCCTTCATGCGCAGCGCCACCAGCAGCGCCGCCTTGAGCGGATCGCTCACCTCGCCGTCGATCATGCGGCCGAACAGCGCCTCGGCCTCCTCGCGGCCGAGATGTTCGCCGGCGGTCACCCGGCGCAGCGCGTCGCGGGCCTCGACGCCGGCACCGGTGGCACCGCCGGCGGCAGGCGCGGCGGGCGCGGCAGGCGCGGGCGGAGGCGGCGGCTGGGGCGGCCGCTGCGGGGGTGGCGGGGTCGTCTCAGCCATGGCTGGCGGTCCCGGCGGCGATGTCGGCGGCGACGGAGCCGGCGGCGGTGCTGGCGGCGGCCGCCCAGCTGCGGCAGGCGTCGAGGAAGTTCCCCAGCAGGTGGGGGCCGGCGGCGGTCAGCACCGACTCGGGATGGAACTGCACGCCGTAATAGGGCAGCTCGCGGTGGACGATGCCCATCACCTCGCCGTCGTCTTCGCTCCAGGCGACCGCGCGCAGCTCGGCCGGCAGCGCCTCCTCGCGCACCGACAGACTGTGATAGCGGGTGGCCTCGAAGGGGTTGGGCAGGCCGGCGAAGATCCCCTCGTCGCGGTGCCGGATGCGCGAGGTCTTGCCGTGCATCTGCCGGCCCGCGCGCTCCACCACCCCGCCGCAGGCAAAGGCCAGCGCCTGGTGCCCCAGGCAGACGCCGAGCAGCGGCACTGGCGCGCCGCGGCGGATGAGCTCGACGCAGACGCCGGCGCCCTCCGGCCGGCCCGGTCCGGGCGACACCACGATGCCCAGCGGCCGGCGCGCCAGCATCTCGTCGACCTGGGCGGCGTCGTTGCGCACCACCTCGACCTGCTCGCCGGCGCCGGCCAGCATCTGCACCAGGTTCCAGGTGAACGAGTCGTAGTTGTCGATCATCAGGATCATGCGTCTCCTCCGCGCTGCTCCAGGGCTTCGGCGAGACCGACCGCCGCCAGCATCGCCGCCGCCTTGCTCTCCGTCTCGCGCTCCTCCGAGGCCGGGTCGGAGTCGGCGACGATGCCGGCGCCGGCGGTGACCGAGGTCTCGTCCGGTCGCACCACCAGCGTGCGGATGGCGATGCAGGTGTCGACGTCGCCGGAGTAGGAGAGATAGCCGATGGCGCCGGCATAGGGGCCGCGGGCCTCCGGCTCGAGCTCGTCGATGATCTCCATCGCCCGGATCTTGGGCGCCCCCGAGACCGTCCCCGCCGGGAAGCACGACAGCAGCGCGTCGAGGCCGTCGCGTCCGCCGGCCAGCTCGGCCTCGACGCTCGACACGATGTGCATGACGTGGCTGTAGCGTTCGACGTCCATGAACGTCGGCACCCGCACGCTGCCCGGCATCGCCACCCGCCCCAGGTCGTTGCGCCCCAGGTCCACCAGCATGACGTGCTCGGCGCGCTCCTTGGCGTCGGCCAGCAGGTCCGCCGCCAGGCGGCGGTCGCCCGCCTCGTCCATGCCACGCGGCCGGGTGCCGGCGATCGGCCGGGTGGTGATCTCGCGGCCCATCTTGCGCACCAGCATCTCCGGCGAGGCGCCGACCAGCGCCAGCTCCGGCACCTCCAGCAGCACCATGTAGGGGCTGGGGTTCACCATCCGCAGGGCGCGGTACAGCAGCTGCGGCTCGACCCGCCGCGGCACCCGGAAGCGCCGCGCCAGCACCACCTGGAAGATGTCGCCGGCGGCGATGTACTCCTTGGCGGCGGCCACGGCGCGGCGGTAGGCCGGGCCGTCGAGGCTGGGAGGTTCGAGCGCCACCGGCCCCGGCGGGCGCCCGGGCATGGCGACGCCGCCGCCGCCGGCCGAAGCGGTCAGCAGGCGCGACAGCCGCGCCAGCTCGCGCTCGGCGTCGGCGACGCTGATCTCGTCCTCGATCTCGTTGGCGATCGCCAGCACCCGCTGGTAGGCGTGATCGAAGATCACCACGGTGTCGAAGCGCGCCAGCAGCGCCACCGGCAGGCCGTGGGGATCGGGTGGCCGGTTGGGCAGCCGCTCGATCAGCCGGATCAGGTCGTAGCCGAAGTAGCCCACCAGCCCGCCGGTGAACGGGATCGGTCCGGGCTCCGCGACGATCTCTCCCAGCAGCTCGCGCAGCGCCGCGATGGGCTCGCCAGGCAGCCGGCGGACGCTGCCGTCGCGCTCGGCCTCCAGGCGGTCCGGATACAGGCGGTACAGCTCGCGCGGGCCGGCGCCGAGGAAGGTGAAGCGCGACAGGCTCTCGCCGCCGCTGACGCTCTCGAACAGGAAGCGGACGTCCGACACCTCCGCCAGCCGGCGATAGACCGCCAGCGGCGTCAGGCTGTCGGCAAGGAACTCCCGGATATGCGGCACGGCCCGCCGCGGCCGTCGCGGGTGCCCGGGATCCTCCGGCTGCCCGGCATCCGCCTCTGCTTGCTGCCCTCGGGCCGTGCGTCGTGGGCTCATCGACCGCTCCTGCCGACGCCGGGAGCGCCGCCCGCCGCGGAGTCGCCGCCCGCGGCAGGGCCGGCGCCAGCCACCGAGTCGGCGCCTGCGACGGAGTCGGCACCTCCGGCCGGGTCGGAGCCAGGGGTCGGGTCATCCTTCCCGTCGCCGGCGGGCGGGCCGTAATGGCGGCGGACGAGCTCGGCCGCGAGGTCGGCAGGCGGCACGCCGGTGGCAAGGAGCAGCACGAGCAGATGGTAGAGCAGGTCGCAGCTCTCGCCCACCAGCTCGCCGCGGCGCTCCGGCCGCGCCGCGGCGGCGAGCGCCGCGACCACCGTCTCCACCGCCTCCTCCCCCACCTTCTGCGCCAGCCGCTCGACGCCGGCGGCGAGCAGCCGCGCGGTGTAGCTGCTCCCGGGGTCGGCGTCGCGGCGGGCGGCGGCGACCGCCGCCAGCCAGCCCAGCTCGAGGGCCGCCGGGTTCGGCTCGAAGCAGCTGCGGGTGCCGCGGTGGCAGGTGGGGCCGGCGGGGCGGGCGCGCAGCAGCACGGCGTCACCGTCGCAGTCGGCCACCGCCTCCTCCACCGCCAGCGTGTTGCCCGAGGTCTCGCCCTTGCGCCACGGCGCCTGCCGCGAGCGGCTGAAGAAGTGGGCCTCGCCGGTCGCCAGCGTCCGCTCCATCGCCTGGCGGTCGGCGTAGGCCAGCATCAGCACCGCGCCGCTGGCCACATCCTGGACGATCACCGGCACCAGCCCGCGCTCGTCGTAGCGCAGCGCCGCCGGGTCGAGTGCCCGGGGCTCCGGCGAACCATCCTGGCCCGCGGCCCGCCGTGGCGCTGCGGCTCCTCGCGCCGCCCTGGCCGCCACCGCGGCGGCGGGTCGCCGCCCTGCCTGGTCGCGCCAAGGATGCCCCGCCAGCGCCGGCGAGCCCGTGCTCGCCCGGGCTCCGAGGGCGCGTTGCTCCCCCGGCAAGCGCTGCCCCGCCGGCGCCGGGACCCCCGCCGCGGGTTTCATGCGGCCTCCTCTCGCGCCGGGCGCATCGGGAAGCCGGCCGCGGCCAGCTCGCGCTTGACCTCGCCCACCGTGAAGCTCTCCTGGTGGAAGATGGAAGCCGCCAGCACCGCCGCGGCGCCCGCCGCCAGCGCCGCCGCCAGGTGCGCGACGGTGCCGGCGCCGCCCGAAGCGATCAGCGGCACCGGCACCGCGCCCGCCGCGGCGGCGATCAGCGGCAGGTCGTAGCCGCCGCGCGTGCCGTCGCGGTCGATGCTGGTGAGCAGCACCTCGCCGGCGCCGGCGGCGACGCCCTCGCGGATCCACTCCAGGGCGTCGCGGCCGGTCGGCGTGCGGCCGCCCTCGACCACCACCTCCCAGCCGGCGCCGGCAGCCTCCGGGTCGCTGGCAGCCCGCGGGTCGCCGGCGGCGCCGGCGGGCGCGACGCGCCGCCGCGCGTCCACCGACAGCACCACGCACTGGCTGCCGAAGCGGCGCGCCAGCTCGCCGATCAGCTCCGGCCGGCGCGCCGCGGCGGTGTTGACCGCCACCTTGTCGGCGCCGGCGCGCAGCACCCGGTCGGCGTCCTCCGTCGAGCGCACGCCGCCGCCGACGGTCAGCGGGATGAACACCCGCTCGGCGGTGCGCCGCACCCAGTCGAGGTCGGTGTCCCGCCCCTCCGGGGCGGCGGTGACGTCGAGGAAGACGATCTCGTCGGCGCCCTGCGCCGCATAGCGCGCCGCCGCCGCCGCCGGGTCCCCCTGGTCGGCCAGGTCGCGGAAGCGCACCCCCTTGACCACCCGGCCGGCCGCCACGTCGAGGCAGGGGATGACCCGCCGCGTCAGGCCGCTCGGACCGGCACCCACGCCTCCGCTGGTGCCCGCACCCACGCCTCCGCCGCCTCGGGCCGCGGCGCCGGACCGCGTCGCGCCGGCGCACACCGCCAGCGCCGCGGCGAGATCGATGTTGCCCTCGTAGAGGGCGCGGCCGAGGACGGCGCCGGCGATAGCGGGCAGCGCCGCGGCGGCTTCCAGGTCGGCGAGCGTCGCCACGCCGCCCGAGAGCAGGGCGGGCAGGCCGGTGGCGGCCGCCACCCGCAGCGCCAGCTCCAGGTTGGGTCCGCACAGCATGCCGTCGCGCTCGACGTCGGTGACCAGCACCGCCGGACACGGCAGGTCTCGCAGGCGGCGGCAGATCTCGTCCAGCGAGCTGCCGGCGCCCTGCGTCCAGCCGGCCACCCGCGGCTCGCCGCCGGCCGTCTCCAGTGCCGGCAGGAGGCGTCCCGGGAAGGCTCGCGCCAGCGCCGCGAAGGCGCCGGGATCGCGCGCCACCAGCGAGCCAAGCACCACTCGCTCGCAGCCCGCGGCGAGCGCCCATTCGACCGCCGCCCGGTCGCGCAGCCCGCCGCCCAGCTGCATGCCGACCCGCCGCCCGGAGCTCGCCGCCGGCGCTGCCGGCGCCGCCAGCGCCGCCAGCGCCGCCGCCAGGCGCGCCACCAGCTCGCGTTGCGGCGGCTCGCCGAGCGCCGCGTCCAGATCGACGACGTGGATGCGGCTCACCCCGGCGGCGACGAAGCCGGCGGCCACCGCCAGTGGTTCGCTCGCATACTCCGTCGCCCGCCCGGCGTCCCCCTGGCGCAGGCGCACCACCCGTCCGTGCCGCAGATCAATCGCCGGCAGCAGCTCCATCCGCGATCTCCAGGAAATTGGCCAGCAGGCGCAGTCCGGCGGCGCCGCTGCGCTCGGGGTGGAATTGCGTGCCCAGGACCCGCCCGCGCCCCGCCACCGCCGCGAAGTCGCGCCCGTGGGTCGCGCGGGCGAGGCAGACCTCGGCGGGCACGTCCTCAGGGGCGAAACTGTGCACGAAATAGAAGTGCCGGCCGGAGCCATTTTCGCCCACCGTCCCCGTCGCGGCGAGCCCGCCGCCGCCCAGGCCGGCGAGCAGCGGATGAGCGGCGAGGTCATGGAGCCGGTTCCAGCCGATGTGCGGCACCGGCACGCCGGCCGGCAGGCGGGTGATCCGCCCGGGCAGCAACCCCAGGCCGTCGGTCGGGCCGAACTCCTCGCCGGACTCGAACAGCAGCTGGAAGCCGACGCAAATGCCGAGCAGCCAGGCGCCGGCCGCCAGCGCCGCGCGCAGCGCCTGCTCGAGGGGTCCGCGCAGCGCCTCGCGCGGCGGCGCGAAGGCGCCGACCCCGGGCAGCACCAAGCAGCGCGCCGCGGCCACCCGGGAGGGCTCGCGGGTGATCTCGACCGCGGCGCCCAGGTGGGCCAGCGCACGCTCCACGTTGCCGAGGTTACCGATCCCGGCATCGACGACGGCGACGGCGAGTGCGCGGCGCTTCGCCTGCGGCACGGCGGCGCCCGCGCTGCCGGTGACCGTGGGCGGGGCATTCATACGGTCAACGTCCCTTTGGTGCTCGGCACCTCGCCGTCACGGCCCAGCTCGCCGCCGCGCGGCGCCGCCGCTTGGCGCAGCGCCAGCGCGACCGCCTTGAACGCGGCCTCGGCGGCGTGGTGGCCATTGCGGGCGGCAAGCACCTCCAGATGCAGCGTGAGCCGCCCGCGATCCGCCACCGCCTGGAAGAAATCCGCGACCAGGGTCAGCGGGAACTCGGCGGTGACCCAGCTCGCCGCCACTTCGGGCGGTGCCGTCCAGGCGAAGAACCCGCGCCCCGACAGATCCACCACGGCGCGCGCCAGCGCCTCGTCGAGCGGCGCGAAGGCGGTCCCGAAGCGCGTCACCCCGCGCCGCTCGCCCAGCGCGGCGTCGAGCGCCTCGCCGAAGGCGATGCCGACGTCCTCGACCGTGTGGTGGAGGTCCACATGCAGGTCGCCGGCCGCGGTGACCTCGAGCCCCAGCCCGCCATGCGTCGCCAGCGCCGTCAGCATGTGGCCGAAGAAGCCGTTGGGGACGTCGATGCGGCGCCGGCCACCGTCGAGCGCCAGCGCCAGGCGCACCCGGGTCTC
>DATGHG010000192.1:0-2958 GCA_035308185.1 Thermoanaerobaculia bacterium
CGGGGGCGGCTCGAGTTCCTGGGCCGCATCGACCACCAGGTGAAGGTGCGCGGGTTCCGCATCGAGCTCGGCGAGGTGGAGTCGGCGCTCGAGTCGCACCCGGCAGTGGAGCGGGCGGTGGCGGTGGCGGATGCGGTCGGCGGCGGGCGGCTGGTGGCCTACGTCGTGCCGTCCGCGGCCGGGGTGCCGGGGGAGGCGCTCGCCGTCCTGATCCCGGCGCTGCGCGCGCACCTTGCCCAGAGCCTGCCCGAGTACATGGTCCCGACCGCCTGGGTGGGTCTGGCGAGCGTGCCGCTGACCCCCAACGGCAAGGTGGACCGCAAGGCGCTGCCGAAGGTGGAGGAGCAGGCGCGGCCTTATGTCGCGCCCGCGACGCCGGTCGAAGAATGGCTGGCGGCGCTCTGGGCGGACATCCTCGGCCGTAGCCGGGTGGGCGCCGACGACAACTTCTTCGAGCTCGGCGGCCACTCCCTGACCGCCACCCAACTGATGGCGCGGGTGCGCGAGGCCTTCGGGATGGAGCTGCCGTTGCGCCGGCTGTTCGAAGGGCCGACGGTGGCCGCCCTGGCGCGGGAAATCGAGCCGCACTGGACCGGAGAGCTGCCGGCCCTGCCGGCGCCGGCGGCGGCGCCGAGGATGGCGGAGCCGGCGCCGCTGGCGCCGCGGGCGCCGGCACGGCCGGCGGCGGTGCCGCTGGTGCCGGTGCCGCGAGATCGCGATCTGCCGCTGTCGTTCGCGCAGCAGCGGCTGTGGGTGCTCGACCAGCTGGACCTGGCCGTCAGCGCCTACAACCTGTCGATCGCGGTGCGCTTGCGTGGCAACCTGTCGCCCGGCGCGCTGACGGCGGCGGCGGCAGGCCTGGTCGAGCGTCACGAGTCGCTGCGCACCAGCTTCCCCAAGGTCGCCGGCCAGCCGGTGCAGCGGATCGCGCCGGCGCTGCCCGGCCAACCCGCGACGCCCATCCTGCCCACCGTCGATCTCCGCGGCCTGCCGGAGCCCCGCCGGGCGGCCGAGCTGACGCGGGTGCTCACCATCCCGTCCCGCCGGCCGTTCGTGCTGGCCGAGGGCCCGTTGCTGCGGCTGGTGCTGGTGGCGCTCGCCCCGGCCGAGCACGTCGTCGGCGTCACCGTGCATCACATCGTCGCCGACGGCTGGTCGTTGCAGCTGCTGGTGCGGGACGTCGCGGTCCTCTACCGGGCGGCGCTCACCGGCCTGCCGGCGCCGCAGGCGCCGCTTCCCGTGCAATACGGCGACTTCGCCGTCAGGCAGCGCCGGCGGCTGTCGGGAGAGCGCCTCGAAGCGCAGCTGGGATATTGGCGGCGGCGCCTGGCCGGGTTGCCGCCGGCGCTGCCGCTGGCCACCGATCGGCCGCGACGGGTGGGACGCGGACCGTTGGGATCGCGGCCGCTGCGGCTGCCGCCGCCGCTGACGGCGGCGTTGCGCCGGCTTGCCGTCGCCCGGCAGGCCACCCCCTTCATGGTGCTGATGGCCGGCTTTGCGGCACTGCTCGCGCGCTACGGCGGCGAGGAGGACGTCGCCGTCGGCACGCCGATCGCCAACCGCGAGTGGGTGGAGCTCGAGCAGCTGATCGGCTTCTTTGCCAACACCCTGGTGCTGCGCATCGACCTCACCGGGGAGCCGGACTTCGGCACCCTGCTGGCGCGGGTGCGGGAAGGGGCGCTCGACGCCTACGCTCACCAGGACCTGCCGTTCGAGCGCCTGGTCGAGGAGCTGGCGCCGGAGCGGGACCTGCGGCTCAACCCGCTGTTCCAGGTCATGCTGCAGGTCGACAACATGCCGCTGGCGCCGATCGGCGCCGCCGACCTCGAGCTGCTGCCGGTGCCGCTCGCGCGCGGCCAGGCGATGTTCGACCTGGTGGTGTCGGTCGCCGGGCAGGGCGAGGCGATCACCGGCGTGCTCGAGTACGACGCCGACCTGTTCGCCGGCGCCACCATCGCGCGGTTGGTGCGGCACCTGGTGGCGCTGCTGTCGGCGGCGGTGGCGGCGCCGGGCCGGCACCTGGCGGAGCTGCCGCTGCTCGACGCCGCCGAGCGTCACCAGCTGCTGCTCGAAGCGTCGGACACCGCGGCGGCCTACGGCTGGCGGGGGCGGGCCGACGAGCACGTCGCGCGGCAGGCGGCGCGGCAGCCGCACCGGATCGCGGTGACGACGGTGGTCGACGAGCGGACCTACGGCGAGCTGGCCGCCGGCGCGGCGCGGGTGGCGGACCGCCTGCGGCGGCTGGGCATCGTCCGCGGCGAGGCGGTGGCGGTGGCCATGGGCCGCTCGGTGCGGCTGATCGAGGCGCTGCTCGGGGTTTGGCAGGCGGGCGGCGCCTACGTGCCGATGGACCCGGCCTATCCGGTGGAGCGGCTGGTCTACATGCTGGAGGATGCCGGCTGCCGGCTGCTGCTGGCGGATGCGGAGACGCCCTGGGAGCTGGTGCAGCGGGCGGCCGAGGTGGTGTGGCTGAAGGAAGGCGGCGAGGAGGCGGCGGCCACGGCGGCGCCAGCGCCGCCGCCCGATCGGCAAGTGGCGCCGGCGCCGCCGCCCGCTCGGCAAGCGTCGCCGGGAGCCGCTCCGGCGGGGGCCCCCGAGGACCTGGCCTACGTGCTCTACACCTCGGGCTCGACCGGACGGCCGAAGGGCGTCGAGGTGTCGCACGGCGCGTTGATCAACTTCCTGCGCTCGATGGCGGAGCGGCCGGGCCTCGGCGCCGAGGACGTGCTGCTGGCGGTGACCTCGCTGTCGTTCGACATCGCCGGCCTCGAGCTGTTCCTGCCGCTGCTGCAAGGAGCGCGGATCGAGCTGGTGGAGCGCGACGTGGCGGCGGACGGGGCGCGGCTGCTGGGGCGCCTGGCCAGCTCGGGAGCGACGGTGCTGCAGGCGACGCCGTCGAGCTGGCGGCTGCTGGTGGACGCGGGTTGGGCGGGGACCTCCGGGCTCAGGGCGCTGTGC
>DATGHG010000193.1:0-9088 GCA_035308185.1 Thermoanaerobaculia bacterium
CCCGGGCTGGGCTTGAAACGCGGCCTCTCGGAGGACCTGGTGATCGCCCCCTACGCCACCGCCCTGGCGGCGCCGTTCGCGCCGCAGCAGGCCTGCCGCAATTTCGCCCGCCTCGAGCAGGCCGGCGCCGCCGGCCGCTACGGCTTCTACGAGGCGGTGGACTACACCGCCAGCCGGCTGCCGGAAGGCCAGGACCTGGCGGTGGTCCGCGCCTACATGGCGCACCACCAGGGCATGTCGCTGCTGGCGCTGGCCAACACCCTGGACGTCTGCCGCGACGGCGCCATGCCGGCGCGGTTCCACGCCGTGCCGATGGTCCAGGCCACCGAGCTGCTGCTGCAGGAGCGGACGCCGCGCGATCTGGCGGTGGCGCGGCCGCGCGCCGAGGAGGTGGCGGCGGCGGCGGCGGTCGGAGCGCTGGCGCCGCCGACGGTGCGCCGCTATCGCTCCGCCCACGACGCGGTGCCGCGCACCCAGCTGCTCGGCCATGGCGGCTACACGGTGATGCTGACGGCGGCCGGCTCCGGCTACAGCCGGGTGCGGGAGCTGGCGGTCACCCGCTTCCGCGAGGACGTCACCCGCGATTGCTGGGGGAGCTTCGTCTTCTTGCGCGACATGCAGAGCGGCGAGGTGTGGTCGGCCGGCTTCCAGGCGAGCGGCGTCGAGCCGGACAGCTACGAGGTCGTCTTCGGCGAGGACCGCGCCGAGATCCTGCGCCGCGACGGCGCCATCGCCTGCCGGCTCGAGGTGGTGGTGTCGCCGGAAGACGAGGCGGAGGTGCGCCGGGTGTCGCTCACTCATCACGGCCTGCGGCCGCGCGAGATCGAGGTGACCTCCTACGCCGAGGTGGTGCTGGCGCCGCCCGGCGCCGACGTCGCTCATCCCGCCTTCCAGAACCTGTTCGTGGAGACCGAGCACGTGGCCGCTTTCGAGGCGCTGCTCGCCTCGCGGCGGCCGCAGGCCGAGGGCGATCCGCGTCCCTGGGCGGCGCACGTCGTGGCGGTGCAGGGCGAGACGGTCGGCGGCACCCAGTTCGAGACCGACCGGCTGCGCTTCCTGGGCCGCGGCCGCGGCATCCGCACGCCGATGTCGGTGATCGACGGCCGGCCGCTGTCGAACACCGCCGGCGCGGTGCTCGATCCCATCCTCAGCCTGCGGCGGCGGGTCCGGCTGCTGCCGGGCACCACCGTGCGCGTGACCTTCTCGACCCTGGTGGCGGCGTCGCGCGAGGCGGCGCTGGGCCTCGCCGACAAGTACCGCGACCCGGCGGCATTCGAGCGCGCGGCCACCATGGCCTGGACGCAGGCGCAGGTGCACCTGCGCCACCTCGGCATCCCGGCCGACGAGGCCCACCTCTTCCAGCGCCTCGCCAACCGGCTGCTGTTCCCGGACCCGTCGCGCTCCACGGGAAGGTCGGTGGCCGAGCCGGCGCCGCCCGGCCCGCTCGGCCCATCGACGCTCTGGGGGCACGGCATCTCCGGCGACCTGCCGATCGTGCTGGTGCGCATCGACGACCCCGACGACGCCGGCATCGTCCGTCAGCTGCTCAAGGCCCACGAGTACCTCCGCGGCAAGCGGCTGGCCGTCGACCTGGTGATCTTGAACGAGAAGGCGCACGGCTACGGCCAGGACTTGCAGGCGGCGCTCGAAGCGCTGGTGCGCACCGCCCAGGCGGGCCGCCGCGGCGACGGGCCGGAGCCGAGCGGCAGGGTCTTCATCCTCCGCGGCGAACAGATCACGGCGGCGACGCGAGGCGCGCTGCTGACGGCGGCGCGGGTTGCGCTGCAGGCCCGCGACGGCACGCTGGCCGAGCAGCTGGTCCGGCGCGACCGCGGCGAGGAGAAGCGCCAGCCGCGAGTGCCGCGCCGCAGCGCGCCGGCGCAGCCGGACGAAACCGCGCCGCCGCGGCTCGACCTCGAGTTCTGGAACGGGCTCGGCGGCTTCGACCGCGACGGCCGCGAGTACGTGACCGTGCTCGGCGAAGGGCAGTGGACGCCAGCGCCATGGATCAACGTCATCGCCAACCCCGGCTTCGGCTTCCAGGTCTCGGAGTCCGGCGCCGGCTACACCTGGGCGGTGAACAGCCGCGAGAACCAGCTCACCTCCTGGTCGAACGATCCGGTCAGCGATCCCCCCGGCGAGGCGCTGTACCTGCGCGACGAGGAGACCGGCGCCCTCTGGGGGCCGACCGTGCTGCCGATCCGCGAGGAAGCCATTCCCTACGTGGCGCGTCACGGCCAGGGTTACAGCCGCTTCGAGCACGCCTCGAACGGCGTCAGCCTCGAGCTGTTGCAGCTGGTGCCGCTCGAGGATCCGGTGAAGATCTCCCGTCTGGTGATCGTCAACCGCGGCAGCCGGCCCCGCCGGCTCTCGGTCACCGCCTATGTCGAATGGGTCCTCGGCAGCTCGCGCGGCGCCGCGGCGCCCTTCGTGGTCACCGAGATCGACGGCGCGACCGGGGCGATGCTGGCCCGCAACCGCTGGAGCGAGGAGTTCGGCGAGCGGGTCGCGTTCGCCGACCTCGGTGGCCGCCAGACCGCCTGGACCGGCGACCGCGCGGAGTTCCTGGGCCGCAACGGCACGCTCGACCGTCCGGCGGCGCTGGAGCGGCTTGACCTGCGGCTCTCCGGTCGGGTGGGGGCCGCCCTCGACCCCTGCTGCGCGCTGTGGACCGGCATCGAGCTGCGGCCGGGCGGCCGCGCCGAGCTCGTCGTCGTGCTCGGCCAGGCCGCCGGCGTCGAGCAGGCGCGGGAGCTGGTGCGGCGCTACCGCGCCGCCGACGTCGAGGCGGTGCTGGCGGCGGTGACGCGCTACTGGGACGACGTCGCGGGGGCGTTGCAGGTCAAGACCCCGGACCGCTCGATGGACCTGCTGCTCAACCGCTGGCTGATCTATCAGGCGCTCTCCTGCCGCTTCTGGGCACGCTCCGCTTTCTATCAGGCGGGCGGCGCCTATGGCTTCCGCGATCAGCTGCAGGACGTGATGGCCTTCACCGTCGCCCGCCGTGAGATCGCCCGCGAGCACATCCTGCGCTGCGCCGGCCGGCAGTTCGTCGAGGGCGACGTCCAGCACTGGTGGCATCCGCCGTCCGGCCGCGGCGTGCGCACCCGCATCTCGGACGACCTGCTGTGGCTGCCCTACGTGGTCCTGCACTACCTCGAGGTCACCGGCGAGCGGGAGCTGCTCGACGAGGCGGTGCCCTTCCTCGAAGGGCAGGCGGTGCCGGAAGGGCGGGACGACGCCTATTTCGTGCCCGCAGTGTCGCGGCAGAGCGGCTCGCTGTACGAGCACTGCGCGCGCGCCCTCGATCTGCGGCTGGCGGTGGGCGCCCACGGCCTGCCGCTGATCGGCGCCGGCGACTGGAACGACGGCATGAACCGGGTCGGGCGCGAGGGCAAGGGCGAGAGCGTCTGGCTTGCCTGGTTCCTGCACAGCCTGCTCTGGGAGTTCGCGGCGATCGCTGCCGAGCGCGGCGAGAGCGAGCGCGCCGGCCGCTGGCGCGAGCACGTGACGGCGCTCAAGGCCGCCGTCGAGCGGCACGGCTGGGACGGCGACTGGTACCGCCGCGCCTTCTTCGACGACGGCACGCCGCTGGGCTCCGCCGCCAACGCCGAGTGCCGCATCGATTCGATCGCGCAGTCGTGGGCGGTGATCTCGGGCGCCGCCGACCGGTCCCGCGCCGCCCAGGCCATGGCGGCGGTGGAGGAGTACCTGGTGCGCCCGGGCGACGGCCTGGTGCTGCTGTTCACACCGCCCTTCGACCGCACGCCGCTCGACCCGGGATACATCAAGGGTTACCTGCCGGGAGTGCGAGAGAACGGCGGCCAGTACACCCACGCGGCGATCTGGTGCATCCTCGCGTTCGCGGCGCTGGGCGATGGCGACAAGGCGGGCGGACTGTTCTCGATCCTCAATCCGATCAATCATGCCAGCACGCGGGCCGGCATCCAGCGCTACAAGGTCGAGCCCTATGTTGCTTCCGCCGACATCTACGCCGAACCCAACCACCTCGGCCGCGGCGGCTGGACGTGGTACACCGGCTCGGCCGGCTGGATGTACCGCGCCGGAGTCCAGTGGATCCTGGGCATCAGGATGCGCGGCGCCGTCCTGTCGATCGATCCGGCGATCCCGCGCGCCTGGCCCGGCTACGAGATCACCTTCCGCTATCACGCCGCGCGCTACGCCGTCCGGGTCGAGAATCCGCGCGGCGCGACCCGCGGCGTCACCCGCGCCGAGCTCGACGGCGCCGAGCTGCCGGTGGCCGCCAACGGCGTCGCCGACGTCGCCCTGGTCAAGGACGGCGAGCACCAGATCCGGGTCGTGCTGGGTTAGGCCAGGGGGGCCCTCCCCTTTGGCCTGTCGCCAGCGTACACTCCAGGGCATGGTTTCTCCACGTGGTGCGCGCTGCCTGGTGGCCCGCCTGTCGTTGACGGCTTTGGTGGCAATGGGCGTCGGCGATCGGGTGGCCGCCAGCGTGGCGGTTTCACCGACCGCGCCTGTCGCCGAGGCGCCGGCGGCTGCCGGCAGCCCACGGTTCGGCGATGAGATCTCGGTGCGGCTCTCGACCGTGGTGGTGCGAGTCGTCGACGGTGCGGGAGACCCGCTCCTCGGCCTCACGCCTGGCGACTTCCGGGTGCAGGTGGGGAAGCAGGAGGTGCCGGTCGCTGCCGTGGACTGGTTTGTGACCGCGGCGGCCACCCCGGCGGCCACCCCGAGCGACACTCACGAGGTCATCGCCGAGGCGATGCGGGGCCGCACCGGGACGGATCAGGTTGCGGTGATGGCATCGCCGACGTCGGCGCCCGCCCAGCCTGCCGCGGTCGCGGCTCCCGCCGGCAAGCTGGTGGTGATCTTCGTGCAGGCCGACAGCAACGCTCCGAGCCGGACGCGGGGTCATCTGCGTACGCTGCCCTTCACCCGCGAGCTGCTGGACGCGCTACAGCCCGAGGACCAGGTGGCGGTGATCTCCTTCGACTCCCACCTGAAGCTCTGGCAGGACTTCACCCGCCGGCACACGGCGATCCCCGAGACGATCTATCAGGCCATCCACTACGGCGGCGATCCTCCCGCGCCCATGGCTGCGGGCACCGCGGGCACCGCGGGCACCGCGGGCGCCGCGGGCGACGCCGGCACCGCGGGCGACGCCGGCGCGCTCTCGCTCGGCGCCCATTTCGACGCCGAGGCCGCCCGCCGCGCCGCCTCGCCCGAGCGCGCCCTGGCGCTGACCGCCGAGGCGCTGTCGGCCCTGCCGGGCGAGAAGGTCGTCGTGTTCCTCGCCTGGGGCCTCGGCAGCTTCAGCTCCTGGGGCACGCGGATGACCCCGGCCTTCGCGCCGGCGGTGCGGGCGCTCACCGCGGCGCGGGCCAGCGTCTTCGTGCTCGACGTCACCGATGCCGACTCCCACGACCTCGAGGCCGGCCTGCGCGGCATCGCGGACGCCACCGGCGGCACCTACGACAAGACCAACCTGTTCCCCGCCCTCGCCGTCCGGCAGCTCGCCCGCACCATCTCCGGCTATTACGTCCTGACCCTCGACGCCGCGTCCCTCCCCGCGGCGGGAGGCGAGGTCCAGGTCGCGCTGCGCGGCCGCCGGGGCACCGTGCTGCTGCGTCCGACGCTGCTGCACGGAGCGCCGCCCCGCTAGCATGCCGGCCCGCTGAAACATTTCCCGCCGCGGCGGCGTATCGCAGGAGCAAGCGGCAAATGGCCGCCCGGCGAGCAAAGCCGCGCGGCTCATGGGGCGCCTTCGCGCTCGCGAAGGCTCGGACCAGGACTGCCTCAACGCAAGGGAAACCGAACATGCACAGCAGAGCTCTCGCGCTCCTTGGCGCGCTCGTCGCCGCGCTCGTCGCCGCGCCCGCCTTCTCGCAGACGCCGGTCGAGCAGCTGGCGAAGCCTCCGGCCGACGCCAAGGTGTGGACGATCACCACCAACGGCGGCGCGTCGCGCTTTGGCCAGGTTTCGCGCTGGACGGATGCCAGCGGCACGCGTTGGTCGCGCTTCAGCTTGAACATGCGGGGTTTCGTCAGCGAGGTCGACGAGCAGATCCGCCTGGCGCCGGACGGCACGCTCGAATCGATGATCATCCGCGGCAGGACACCGCAGGGCGATTCCGCCGAGACCTATCAAGCCAGCAATGGCGCCTACACCTGGACCAGCCCGGTCGATCACGGTGCGGGCAAGACCAGGACCGATCTCGAATATGTCGCGTTCGGCGGCACCTTCGATTCCTTCCTCTTCATCGTCGATGCGATGCTGAGATCGCCGACCCATGCGGTCGACCTGCTGCCTTCGGGCCGCGGCCAGATCGAGCCGCTCACCACTTTCGAGGTCGCCAACGGCACGGAAAAGAAGACGCTGACGGCCTACGCCATCACCGGCTTCGGCCTCTCGCCGTTGCCGGTGTGGATGGACGGTGACAAGTTCTTCGGCGCGGTGCCCGACTTCCTCCCCGAGGGCTGGGAGAAGACCGGACCGGCGCTGAGCCAGGCGCAGGACGAGGCGCTCGCCAAGCTGGCGCCGGCGCTGGCCGCGAAGCTCGCGAAGGCTCCTGCCGGCCCGGTCGTCTTCAGCAACGTCAAGCTCTACGACGCCGACGCGCGCGCCTTTCGCGACGCCATGACGGTGGTCGTCGAGCACGGCCGCATCGCCGAGGTGGGGCCGGCGGCCACAGTGCAAGCGCCCGCCGACGCGCAGGTGATCGACGGCGCCGGCAAGACGCTGATTCCCGGGATGTGGGACAACCACCAGCATTATGGCGACGATGCCACCGGACCGCTGCTGCTCGCCTCCGGCATCACCAGCGTGCGCGATCCCGGCAACCTGCCCGCGGAATCGATGGCGAGGAAGAAGCGCATCGACGACGGCGAGCTGCTGGGCACGCGCATCGTGCCCTCGCTGCTGATCGACGGCGCGGGGAGCTATGCGGCGCAGGTGGGCGTCATCGCGCATTCGCTGGACGAAGCGCTCGCCGACGTGCAGCGTGCGAAGAGCGAAGGTTATTTCGCGGTCAAGCTCTACGGCTCGCTCGATCCCGCGTGGGTCAAGCCGATGGTCGATCTCGCCCACCGGCTCGGCCTGCGCGTCCACGGCCACATCCCCCACGGCATGCGCCCGCTCGATGCCATCCGCGCCGGCTATGACGAGATCACCCACATCAACTTCGTGATGATGCAGGCGATGCCGGACGACGTGGTCGCCGCCTCGAACGGCATCAACCGCATCAGCGGCACCGGCAGGTACGCTGCCGGCGTCGATCTCCATTCCAAGACGATGACGGATTACCTGGACGAGCTGGCGCGCCGGCATGTCGCGGTCGATCCCACGCTCGTCACCTTCGAGGATTTCTACGTTCCCGATGCCGGCACCTATCCGGCCGCCGACGCGCCTTACGTCGCAACGCTGCCGGCGCAGTTCGCGCGCGGCTTCCTGTCGAGCGCGATGGCGCCCACGGCCGAGCTGTCACGCGCCCAGATGCGCGCCAGCTTCGCCAAGCTCGAGGCGTTGGTGGGGGAGCTCGCCAAGCGCCACGTCACCATCCTCGCGGGCACCGACGGCACCGGTTTCGAGCTGATCCGCGAGCTCGAGCTCTATGTCGAGGCGGGACTGACGCCGGCGGCAGCGCTGGCGACGGTCACCATCGATCCGGCGACGGTCTATCGTCTGGCCGATCAGACGGGTTCCATCGTCAAGGGCAAGCTCGCGGAGCTGGCGCTGATCGACGGTGATCCGGCAAAGAACATCGGCGATCTCAGGCAGGTCGAGCTGGTGATGCGCGACGGCAGGATAATGGATGCCCAGGCGCTGCGTGCCACGCTCGGCATCTCCGGGCCGCCGAAGCGATAGGCGGCGCGGGCGCCGCCAACCTGCCGGCATGGCAGGTGGGGCGCTTGAGAAGCACGATGTCTCGTTCGTGAGACGGCGAGGACAAGAATGAACGACCATACTCTGCCTGGGCGCATACTGTCGTCGCGTACGCCTGTTGATCTGCAACAGCTCGGCATGTTCCTTTCGTCTATTGGTTCCTTTAACCCGGCGCTAATTTACGGTTCGCGGGTACATGGGCGTTTGTATCACTATACTGACCTCCCCGGCCTGCTCGGCATCGTCAGCAACCACGATCTCTGGTTGACGCACTCGCTCTACTCGAACGACGAAGAAGAGATGAATCACGGGATGACGATCGTCCGGTCCGTGCTGGAAGAGGAACTGAAGGCTGCGACGGACGTGAAGGTCGAATCGCGGCTCAAGTTGCTCGCCGAGCACTTCACGGCGGCACCCCAGGGAACATACGTTTGCTGTTTCTGCAAGACGGATAACCTCCTCAGTCAGTGGCGCGGATATGGCGCGAATGGAGCCGGCGTCAGCGTTGAGGTCGATACCTCAGGCTTTAGCGTCATAACGGGGCCTGATCTACCGGTAGAGACCTTCGGGCTCCTGCGCCTGTGGGAGGTATTTTATCAGCGGGAAACACAAGTCAGCATCGTTCGGGCCGCTATCGAATTCGAGCATGCTGCAAGTCCGCAGGAGTGGGCGGACAGAGCGGCGCATGCGCTCGAGTTCTTTCTGCCGACCTTCAAGCATGGCGATTTCAGTGGCGAGGAAGAGTTTCGGCTGATATTCACTCCGGCCACGGACTGTCCTGTCAAGCCAGACTTTCGCGTTGGCCGCGGTATGGTGGTGCCGTACTATAGCCTGCGCAAGCTGATCGCGCAGGCCGACCAGCTTCACGGAGGACAGGTCGACTCTCGCCTAACGCAACTCCCGATCACGCAGGTTCGGGTAGGCCCGAGCCCCAACAAGGCGCTAAACACCGACAGTATCCGGATGTTCTTGGCGAAGCATGGTTACGAAAACGTCGACGTCAAGCAGTCGGCGATCCCATATCGGGGCTAATCACAAAATCGGGATCTGGCGTATAACGGCACATAATGATAGCGTTATAGAAAGACCTCGCAGATTCAATTTAGGAGACCCCTATGACCAATCTGAGCATCGTCCTTGCACATGGCGTCCTGGGATTCGGCGGACCTGCCAACTCGCTGGTGAGCTACTTCAATGGGGTCGCGGCACATCTCGGCGACCAGGG